>JADLDL010000081.1 GCA_020846655.1 Saprospiraceae bacterium
ATCATGCGTTGCAAAAAGGGTGCGCCGGTTTCCGGGTAGGCGAGGTAGGCTGTTTTCCAGCCTTGCAGGCAAAGCAGCACCTTCCGGCGGGCTTCCTTGTCTTTGAGGCGTCGTATGTCGGTCCATTGCAGGTTGTGTCGTACCCATTCGTAGTCCACATCGATATCGGCCGTAAACTGCAAAAACACTTCCTGTTTGATGTTGGGGTGTACTTGCAGCCAGCCCGTGTGGCCCGCATGGTCGCGTGTGATTTTTTCCACAATGGCCAGTGCATCAAAGCGGTAGGCCTCGCAATCGGAATGGGTGGCCACCTCGCCGTGCTCGTCGAGCGTAAACCAGCGCAAATCGCCGGCGGCTCTTGACGTAGCATCGATCGCGGTGGGCAGCAGCAGGCCGGGCAGCAATTGTTCGATAGCCAGCCGCAAAAACGATTCTTCGCTGGAGTACCCCTGGTCGCCAAAAATTTTATACCCCAGCAAAGCCGCCTGTACGAGTTCGATGACCGAATCCCGCACATCGGTGAACGCCACAAAACGCCGCCGTTCCTCGACCAGTTGTATCTGCAAACGCCGGCATTTGGCCTTGAGGTTGAACAACAGGTTCTCGCGCAACTGGCGGTTCATTAGGGCGTCGTCGTCGTCCGGTGAAATGGCCTCCAGCATACCCACGACTTCGCGGATTTCGCTTTCCAAACCAAAATCCACATGCGAGGCAAAGCGAAAGGCGTCCCCGATAATTTCGACCTGGCGGATGTAGTCGTACTTGCCGCCGTTGCACAATTCATTGACTACCAGTTCCAAAAAGCCCCTATAAGGATGTACCGTCCGGTAAACCTCCATCGCCAGTTGAATACAGCGGGCGATCGCAGCGCGGTTGTCCGGTACTTCTTTGCCATACCGGCCGGTGTGCAGGATGTAGTCGTTTTGGTAGGTGGCGTACAAGCGGTGGAAGGCGTTGGACAGCGTTTCGGCTGCGGCTTTGAGGTTGTACCAGCCACTGTCAGACGGGCATTTGCCGCCGCGCTGGTATTCGGCAAAGCGTCCGGCATATACTATGATGTGGTTGAGTTTGCTGCCGGCGCCATACACTGCATCTTGTGCGATCCGGTCGGGTGTTTCTTTTTTCAGGTAGGTCAGCAACAGGAGTTCGTACAACTGCGCCGACTGAGGGTCCAGGTGGTTGCGCACATGCTCACAATGGGCATGGGCCCGGTCAAACTGACCGATACCCACGGCGTCCTGCGCCAATAGCAGGTTGCGCCGGAATTCCTGTTGTTGTTGAAGCGACAAAGCCCCCAAGCCATCGCCCGCTGTGCTGGCCGACAGGTTGAGTTTTTCGGGAATCAAAATATCGGAAGCGGGCAAAAAGATGCCTCCCAGGGTGTCCGAAGGCGTTTCCAGCGGCTGCAACGCGTAATACGTTTGGGCAAAAATGTCCTGCCATTGGTGCCGCAGTTGGGCTTCTTCCAACAAGCCAACCAGGTGCCGGAGGTCCAGCCGGATGGCGCTCATGGTTTGGCTGAACAGATCAAAACTGAGTTTGGTGCGGCGGGCTTGTTGCCGCCATTCGCCAAAGGCATCTTCCAGTTGGAACAGGTCGTCGGGTGTTTTTTCGGGGTGCAGGAGTTTTTTCAACAAGGTAAATACGGGGCCCAGGTCGCATTGCTCCACCCAAACCAGGACCCGTTCGCGGACATCCTCAAAGGTCATGGTGTACTCTGTTCGGGGCGGCAACACTGGCGCCGGCTCGCGGTTGAACCGCACCAACACCTCCCAAATGCGCTGCACGCAGTGGTGCAACTGAATTTCCCGACTCAGGGAATAGCCTTCTATCGGCTGATCGGCGCCCGGCGCCACAGGGTATCCGCGTAGTATTTCCGGAAGCACAGCCCCCTTGGCCAATGCCACCATGATTTGCAGCCCGCGGCGCCGTTTTTGCTCCAGGATGGCCAAGTCCAGTTCCCAACGCACGTTGGGCGTATCCTGGTAATTGGCAGAAAAACAAGCGATAAAAAGGGCTGATTGCTCAATAAAATCGCGGGCTTGTTTCCGGTATTGTTCATCGGCAACCGCCTGCTGGTCCCAGAAGAGCAGGTTTGCTCCTTCAAAGGCCTGGGTCAGGTATTTTTTCAGATCGTTGGCCGTTGTGGCGTCCGATGGATCAAAAGAAAGATAAATAGGTAGTGCGTCCACGGCTATGCTGCGCTTTGGGACAAATGTTCGGATTTCTGCTGGAATTTGTATGTGTTCGATACCGCTTTTGGGATTTGAAAAATAGAGGAGTGCCCGAAACACCTGTTTGTGCCCGGATATTTGCCCGGGCGGAATAATTTCCGGCAGGCCTGGTCCCGGAATGCCCAAGGGTTCCCTACCTTTGCGCCGCCAACGCTAACGCTCACCAATTCGCACTGCACTACATGGCCACAGCCGATTTGCTGCCCACCTTGGAAACCGCCAAAAGTCTCGGTCTCACCCCGGACGAGTTTGAAAAAATAAAAGAAATCCTCGGCCGTGAACCGAATTTCACCGAATTGTCGATCTATTCGGTCATGTGGAGCGAGCACTGTTCCTACAAAAACTCCATCCTGCAACTCAAAACCTTACCGCGCAGCGGCAAACGCCTGCTCGTGGGCGCCGGCGAAGAAAATGCCGGCCTCGTGGATATTGGCGACGGCCTGGGCTGCGCGTTCAAAATTGAAAGCCACAACCACCCCTCCGCCATCGAACCCTATCAGGGCGCGGCGACCGGAGTAGGCGGCATTCACCGCGATATTTTTACCATGGGCGCCCGGCCGATTGCCGCACTGAACAGCCTGCGCTTCGGCAAACCCGACAACCCGCGTATGAAACGGCTCATCTCCGGAGTAGTCAAAGGGATTGGCGACTACGGCAACTGTTTCGGTGTGCCGACCGTGGGGGGTGAAGTGTATTTTTACGACTGCTACCACCACGATATCCTGGTCAACGCCATGTCGGCGGGTATTGTAAAAGCCGGCGAAACCGTCAGCGCCACAGCCGGCGGCCCCGGCAACCCGGTATTCATCGTGGGCTCGGCTACCGGCAAAGACGGTATCCATGGCGCCACGTTTGCCTCGGCCGACTTGAGCGAAGACAGCCACGAAGACCTGCCGGCCGTTCAGGTGGGTGACCCCTTTCAGGAAAAACTCCTGCTCGAAGCCTCCCTCGAAGCCATCACCACCGGCGCTATTGTGGGCATGCAGGACATGGGCGCGGCGGGCATCACCTGCTCGACTTCTGAAATGAGCGCCAAATCCGGCGTAGGTATGCGCATCGACCTCGATCGCGCGCCTCAGCGCCAGGCCAATATGAAAGCCTGGGAAATCCTGCTGTCGGAAAGCCAGGAACGGATGCTCATTGTGTGTGTGCCCGGCCGCGAAGCCGAGATACAGGCCGTTTTTGAAAAATGGGACCTGCCCTGCGAACGTATTGGCGAAACAACCGATACCGGTCTGCTCGAATACTTCTGGCATGGCGAAAAAGTAGCCGAAGTGCCGGCGGAAAGCCTGGTGCTCGGCGGCGGTGCGCCCGTGTATGTGCGCGAACAAAAACGCCCCGACTACCTCGACCAGATTGCCCGTTTTGACGCGGCAAACATTCCGGTCCCGGCCGATTTGCACCAAGCGGCCCGCAAAATTTGGGATTCGCCCAATATCGCCTCCAAAAACTGGATCACCCGCCAGTACGACTCCATGGTGCGCACCGGCACCATGACCACCAACCGCCCTTCGGATGCCTCAGTGGTGTACGTCAAAGGAACCCGAAAGGCAATTGCCCTCACCACTGATTGCAATTCGGCCTACGTGTACGCCGACCCCTATGTGGGCGCCATGATTGCCGTGAGCGAAGCCGCCCGGAACATCGTTTGTGCCGGCGGCGAACCCATGGCCATCACCAACTGCCTCAATTTCGGCAATCCCTACAACCCGGAAGTGTACTATCAATTTGCCCAGGCCATCAAAGGCATGGGTGAAGCCTGCCGGAAATTTGAGACGCCGGTGACAGGCGGCAACGTTAGTTTTTACAACCAATACACCGAAAACGGCCGCGTTATTCCGGTGTACCCGACGCCCACGATCGGGATGCTCGGTTTGTTGGAGGAATACGAACACATGATGACCCTGGACTTCAAAAACCAGGGCGACCATATTTACCTGATCGGGGTGAGCCGTAGCGATATTGCCAGCAGCGAATACCTGCGCGAGGTACAGGGTGTCGAGTATAGCCCCTGTCCGCATTTTGACCTGGAAGAAGAATACCAACTGCAGCAAGTGCTCCGCAAAGGAATTGTGGAGGGTTTGTTTGAGTCGGTGCATGATATTTCGGACGGTGGATTGCTGGTCGCCCTGCTGGAAAGCGCTATGCCGCGCGGCCTGGGTTTCGCGGTGAACAGCCAGCCGGGGCTGCGCAAAGACGCCTGGTTGTTTGGTGAAGCACAAAGTAGGGTAATCGTCTCCGTGCGGACAGAACAAGTGGGCGCCTTGGAGCGTTTTCTGAAACAGTTGAATCAGGGATATGAGCCTTTGGGTCAGGTGAGCGGCGCGGAGGTGCTGGTGGATGGAGAAAATTGGGGCCCGGTGTCCGATTGGAAACACACGTATCAAACTCGTTTATCCGATATTATGCTGTAAGGCGAATTTTCAATTCGCCTGCTCTACGCGAGGTAGGCGAATTGAAAATTCGCCCTACAGCACTTAAAATTCATTTTTCTATGAAAAAAATAAGTTATTTCCTCTTGTTCCTGCTGCCGGCGATGACGGTTACACTTTCCTGTCAGGGGCTTGGCGGTCATTCTTTTAAAGGCAGCGTCACGGGCGCAGCCAACCTGCAGGTGTTGTTGGAACAGGTCTATTTTGACCAAAATACACCACCAGTAGCCTTGGGCCGTGTCAGTGCCGACGGCTCCGGGAACTTTGCCATTGAACAAAAAGAAGCCTTTGCGGCCGGGCTCTACCGCCTGACCATCGGCGCCAAACGTATGTTTTTTGTACTGGGCGGCGATGAGAAAGAGGTGAGTTTCAAGGGCGATATCAACACGCTGGAGCAAATGCAGATTGAGGTAACCGGCTCTGAAATGTTCACCTGCTATTCCAATGTGGTAAAAGAAATTGTTGCCGGCGGCAAAATGACGGAAGAGAGCGCCAAAGGGTTTGCCCAGAAAGGCTGCAATCCGCTCATGCGGGCGTTTTTTACAACCCAAATTTTTGGCCGGAGTGCCGGCAATTACCTGGAGTTGTTCAAAACTGCCGACAAGGCGCTGCAGTCCGATATGCCGCAGTCCAAATACGCCTCGGATTTTTCCAATATGGTCGGCAATATTGAAAAACAAATGACCCAAGCCCAGCCGCAGTCCAGCGGACCGATCCAGATCGGAACACCGGCGCCGGAAATCAGCCTGCCCGGACCCGACGGCAAAGTTCGGTCCTTGTCGGCGATGAAAGGTAAAGTGGTGTTGCTGGACTTTTGGGCCAGTTGGTGCCGCCCTTGCCGAATGGCCAATCCGCACGTCGTGGAAATGTACAACAAGTACAAAGGCAAAGGTTTTGACGTGTTCAGCGTATCGCTGGACCGGCCGGGCCAAAAAGATGCCTGGGTGGCGGCTATTCAACAGGATGGATTGGTGTGGGACAACCACGTGAGTGACCTCCAGTTTTGGAACAGCGCACCGGCGGGCGTTTACGGCGTTCGCTCGATCCCGTCCACGTTTTTGATCGACCGGGAAGGTAAAATTGTGGCCTTGAACCCCCGCAATAACCTGGAAGAGGAACTGCTGAAAGCCCTGAATTAAAAGTACAGGCTTGCTGAACTGCCCTGGTGGGGCAGGCTTTTTAGAATAAAAAAATTGGTCATTGAACCTGGAAAAGGCTCAATGACCAATTTTAATTTTAAAGGACCTGAAAGATAACCGTGGCGGCCGTCGCTTACTCCTCTGCCGCCACGGTGCCGGGGCTGCTCATCCGGATCACCTGATCGTTCACCTGATCGGTTTCGATCAAGCCGTCGCGCAGGCGCACAATGCGGTGGGCATGCTGGGCAATGTCCTGTTCGTGGGTGACCAGGATGACGGTATTGCCCGACTGGTGGATCTGCTCGAAGAGCGACATGATTTCGTAGGACGTCTTGGTGTCCAGGTTACCGGTCGGTTCGTCGGCCAGGATGATGGCAGGGTTGTTGACGAGTGCGCGGGCGATGGCTACGCGTTGGCGCTGGCCGCCGGAAAGTTCATTGGGGCGGTGGGTCACCCGGTCGCCCAAGCCTACGGCTTCGAGCGTTTGTTTCGCTTTTTCAAGGCGTTCTTCCCGGGTAAAGCCGGCATAGACCAGCGGAAGGGCTACATTTTCGAGGGCGGAGAGACGGGGCAGGAGGTTAAAGGTTTGGAAAACAAAGCCAATTTGCTTGTTTCGCACCTCGGCGAGTTCGCCGTCGTCCATCGTGCTGACTTCAATTCCATTGAGCCAATATTGGCCGCTGGTCGGCGAATCGAGGCAACCCAACAGGTTCATGAGCGTGGATTTTCCACTACCGGAGGGTCCCATCAGGGCCACGTATTCGTTCTTTTTGATCTGCAAGGACACATCCTTGAGGGCGGCCACATTTTCGGTGCCCATGATGTATGTCTTGTTGAGGTGTTCAATGGAAATGAGCATATGCGCGGTTCGTTATTTGAAATGGATGCGGACTATTTTTTCCGGCGCAGGAACAAGCCGCTCACGACGAGCAACAGACTGACCAACAGGCCGGTAAGTTTGGTGATGATCGTCGGAAAGAACAGGCTGAGTCCCCAAAGCAACAAGCCGGTAACGGCCAGGATACCCATCGTCCAGAGTGCAATTTTTGCAGTGTTGTTTGCCATTGGGCCAGGTTTTATTCGATTACTTTAGGTACCCGGAAAAAATTTCCGTCGTGTTTCGGAGCGTTTTTAAGGGCTTCACTTGGTGTAAGTTGGGCGCCGACTTCGTCGGGGCGCCAGCTCTGGTGGTTGTCTGTTGGATAGGCCAGGGGTTCGACGCCGGTCGTATCCAGTTCATGGAGTTTGTTCACCATATCCAGGATGCTGTTCAGGTCGCTGGCAAAAGTGGCGCGTTGTGTTTCGTTTAGTTGAAGCCGCGCCAATTTTTCCAGGCGTGAAATAAAGGCTTTGTCTAGTTGCATGGAAAAAGGATAGAAGTTTAGTGCTGCCTACTCGGCGAACGGCCAAGGAATAACGAACAACGTTAAACGTTTTTGCTACCTTCGCCGCGCACAAATGTAAAAGAATGAACGCTACCTTGCCCTCCGACAAGACGCTAATCAAACACATTGCCATAGCCGGTAACATTGGCGCCGGCAAAACCACCCTTAGCGAAATGCTCGCCCGCCACTTTGGTTGGGACGTGCATTATGAGGATACCGAGAACAATCCCTACCTCGCCGATTTTTATCTCGACATGAAACGCTGGTCTTTCAACCTCCAGGTGTTTTTTCTGTCGAGCCGCTACCAGCAAATGTTGCGGATTCAGCAAGGCAACCGGACGGTGATTCAGGACCGCACGATTTACGAAGACGCGTTCATTTTTGCGCCCAACCTGGCCGATATGGGCCTCATGGAGCGCCGCGATTTTGAAAATTACACCCATTTGTTCCAATCCATCATTTCTCAGATCAAACCACCCGATCTGATGATTTACCTGCGTTCGAGTATTCCAACGCTCGTGGAACATATTCAAATGCGCGGGCGCGACTACGAAGGCAGCATCAGCATCGACTACCTGAAACGCCTCAACGAACGCTACGAAAACTGGATCAATAACTACCGCGACGGCCGTTTGCTGGTGATCAATGTGGATAACCTGGATTTTCAAAACAGCCTGGAAGACTCCGGCAAGGTGCTGGAAATGGTCCAGGCCGAGTTGCACGGCTTGTTTTAAGTACACTCCGGATTACACACGCAACAGTCCTTTCTTATGGATATTGACTCGTTTCGGGAATATTGCCTGTCGAAAAAAGGCGTAACGGAGGATTTTCCGTTCGACGAATGCACGCTTTGCCTGCGGGTGATGGGCAAGATATTTGCCATTACTGGCCTCGACAACGAGCGATTCGCCGTCAACCTGAAATGCGAGCCGGACTATGCCGTCGAGTTGCGGGAACAATACCCTGAAATTCAGCCCGGCTGGCACATGAGCAAGTCGCACTGGAATACCGTCGATTTTGAAGGATCCCTGTCCGGCCGTTTGCTTTGCGAACTCATTGACCACTCCTATGAACAGGTGGTGAAAAAACTGAAAAAGTCCGAACGGGAAGCCCTGCTACAGCTCGGCGCCTGAGCCGGCGCATTCCCTGGCCACACAGGCCTCTGTTCCAAATTCCGTCTCCAGGGTTGCGTGCGCAATATTCAGGTGCTCCAATGCATGCCGGAATTGGTGTTTCGCCCTGGCGGCGCCTTCCGGCGTAATGCCTTCTTCCAGGACCAAATGCGCCGTCAGCGCATTTTCCATGGTACTCATCGCCCACACATGAATGTGGTGAATGCCGGCCACTCCCTGGGTCGCCAGGGCCGCTGCCCGAACCGCATCCGTATCGATCTGCGGCGGAACGGCATCCAGCGCCAGCCGGAAACTATCTCGAAGCAGGCCCCAGGTGCTCCACAAAATGACGCCTAAAATCAAAAAACTGATCAGCGGGTCCAGCCAGCCCCAGCCGGTAAATTGCATCAGCAAACCCGCGACCACCACGCCTGCCGACACGGCAGCGTCGGCGGCCAGGTGCAGGTAGGCGCCGCGCACATTCAGGTCGTCCGACTGATCGCGGTGGAACAACCAGGCAGAAAAAGCATTGACCACAATACCAACACCTGCCACAAGCGCCACCGTGTAGCCGGGAATTGCCGGCGGAGCCGACAAGCGTTGCAGCGCTTCGTACCCGATGATCCCGACCGCAGCCAGGAGCACCAGGCTGTTGATCAGGGAGGCCCAGACCGTAAACTTGCGGTATCCATACGAATAAGGCCCTTTCGGGCGGATACGCGCCAGCCGGAAAGCCAGCAAGGCCAGGGCCAGGCTGCCCACATCGCTGAGGTTGTGGCCAGCGTCGGTGAGCAAGGCCAGGGAGCCGGTCATCAGGCCCGTCGTGGTTTCCACCAGTACAAAAATCAGGTTGAGGCCAATCCCCCAGACAAAAGCCTTGGTCAGCCGGCCATCAGAAGCAGGACTGGGATGATGATGGTGGTGATGATGATCGTGCGACATGGCAGTCCGAAATTTATGGGCTCATTCGATCCAAAACAAGGCCAGGCCAGAGAGCACCAGGGTCGCCCCGGTGATCAGGCCGGCGTTGTGTTCCCAGGCATGCCAATCGAGACGTTGCAGGCCACTCAGGGCCAGGCGGGTCCAGATGAGCATTCCACTGACGGTAACGATGGCATACAGCAGTGCCAGTGTGGCAACAAAACCCCAGCCATACTGTCCGGCCGCTAAAAAATACCCTTCGATTTCAAGGCAGGGAGACAGAAACATTGCAACTGCCAAGGTGCCCACGACACCCCAGCGATTACTTTGGCCGGCCAAATGGAAATGGTGGTGGCGGTAGTGCTGGTACACATAAAAACCGCCCAGCGAGCACAAGAGCGCCGGTGCGATCCAGCGGGTGAACAGTTCCACTTGCCCGGCAAGCATGCCGCCCAGTGCCGCCAGGATCACGCCTACCAGCACTGTGCTCAGCACATGGGCCATCCCGGTGATAAAGGTAATCCAGAGGGTGTGTTTGGGGGTCCAGCCTTCCTGGCGCCCGATAGCCAGTACCGGCAACCAATGGCTGGGAATCAAGGCGTGAAAAATACTCAGCAAAAGGCTCCCGATCAAAAGGGTACTCATCCTGGGTTTGGTTTGAATGGCAGGTAGTGATGTAAGGACAGTTTGGCCAATAATGCGGCGGAAACGGAACTGGCGTAGGCGCCATAGGCATCGACGTCAAGTGTATTTGCTGCAAGGTCTGGTTTTTCCAGACAATCCAATAGTGCAGGAAAAGGAATAGGCTGGTCCGGTAGCGGAGCAGCCTATTCATAACTCTTCGGCGAAAATTTGGTTCAGGTGCTTACGGAATAATGCCGATGACGGTCACATTCAGCAGCAGGTTGATAAGTACGGCAAATCAGTTCCGCCGGGTTTTGGTTCCCGGCTTTTTCCGGCCGGTGTAGGCACTGTAGTCCGTCAAAATCACGTCGTAGGGTTGGTGAAAAAGAGGGGAGGTTAGCAAAAAATCTGCTGTGGCCCGGTCGCAGGCAAAGGGCAGGTTCCAGACGACGCCCAGGCGCAGCAGGGCTTTGATATCGGGGTCGTGTGGCTGGGCCTCCATAGGGTCCCAGAAAAAAATAAGCAAATCAATTTTGCCTTCGGCGATCAGGGCGCCAATTTGCTGGTCGCCCCCCAAAGGGCCGCTGAGCAGGCAAGTGATCGGGATATCCAGCGCTTGGCTGAGCAGCCGGCCGGTGGTGCCGGTCGCATACAATTCGTGCCGGGTCAGCAGTGATTTGTTGTACACCGCCCAGTCGATGAGGTCGTCTTTTTTGTGGTCGTGCGCCACGAGCGCGATGCGTTTGCGCTCCGGCAAAGTGCGTGTTTTTTTGGGCGGTATGGGTTCAGATAATTTTTTCGATTTCATAAATGGAGTTGACTTTGCCGGCAAACAGACAGAAAAACTTGGGTTGCGCTTTCAACATGGATATCTCAGTGGGCCGCCCGTCGTCGATATAACTGGCTTTGAGTTTGGATTTGATGGTAAAATACGAAAAAAGGTACTGAAACGACACGGCTTCCGAGAAGTATTGCTGCATTTGGCGCAGCATTTTGTACGCATTGCTGGGTGGCCGATTGGGGCATTCCGTACAAATTCCCGGCGCCTCGGGTCGGCAATTCGGAACATCCGGGCTCTGGCAATCGAAGCGCGGCAGGTTGTCGTACGAAATTTTGTGGTGGGTATAGGCCACTGAACTCAGCGACAACAAGCCACTACGGCCATAGGGCATGATGGAGCCAAAAGGCCCGTCCATAACCGTCAGGCCTTTGTTTTCGAACTGAATGGAGGATAAAAACGCAATTTCAGAAATTTCGTGCGTCAGGTCCAGATCGGCGAGTCCGAACAGGCGGTTGACGGCATTGGTCGCCGCATAGGTGGCATTGATCACAGTCGGCGTTTCGAGGGCGCCTGTTGGCGCTGCGCAATCGAGTTGCCAGACGCTGCCGGAAACCGCCACCTGCTGGATCCTTGCGCCGGTGAACAGCGTGATGCCCGGGTGTTGTTCCACTTTTTGGCGGTAATATTCGCCCAGGAGTACCGGATCGAAGGAGTGTTCTTGGGTGCGGTACACCGCTTCCAGGCGTTCAAAATTGAACAAGGGATGTGCTGCAATGCGCTCGCAGGGGATGTCGAGGTGCCGGCAAAACCGCTCGAACTGTTCGGGATCCGTAAACGAGCCAAAGCGGTCGATGGCGTAATATTTTTCAAAAGCCGTGTGCACAAAGGCCTGGTGCTCTTCCGTAAACCGGTGTTTGTGTTCGTCGCTGAGGGCTGCGGTCGCCACGCTACGCGGGTAGTGGTAGCCACTGTGCAGCCGGGCCTGGTTGACCAGCGAGGCTTTTTGAAAAAGGCGGTTTTCTTTTTCCAGCAAAGCCACGGTAGCACCCTTGCCGGCGAGGTACAAAGCGGCATAGCAGCCAAAAATACCGCCGCCGATCACGATGAAGTCGAACTGCTTTGCTTCCATGTTTCGGCCCAAAGATAGACTTGGCGTGGATGAATCTTGCTGGTTTCTCATTTCAAATTGAAGCCGGCGCGCTTTACAATTAGTTCATCATTCCTTAACCCTGACTTTACCGACAACGGAATATGGGGGACCTACTTTCGCGTTTTTCTTGACTCAACGTGAAAAACATGAAACAAACTTTCCACTCATTTTTCCTGTTGCCAATGGCTTTGTTTCTTTGGTCCTGCCAGGTATTGCAGGCCCAGCAAACCCTTTTCCAGGGTTTTGAACAGACCGCTGGCGATACCTGGAACTTTACAGCCACCCCGGCCTCCTACAACGTGCCGGCCGCTGAAGATTTCTGGACCGACACCACAGTGACCAACAATATTCCACCTGCCACAGGCGACCGCTTTTGGTTTATGCTCGATCTGGATAATCCCAGCGGTGGTGGCGCTTTTTTTCACACCCTGGACTTCAACGCAATCGACGTATCGGGGTTTTCCAACAACACCCTTTCCTTTGCTTACCATACCCTGGGGTATGAAGCCAACGATTCCATCGGGTATATTCTGGAAACCGATAACGGTACTGCTTGGGATTTTTCCAAATATGTAGACCTGAACCGCAATACACAGGCTTGGACAACGGTCAGCATCGACTTACCGGCCGGGGCGCAATACGTCCGACTGCGGCTCCTGGCCAAGCAAAACGGGGGCAGCGATTTTGCCGGTTTTGATGCAATTTCCCTGTTCAGTTCCAATGGCGACCAATTGCCGCCATTGGTAAAAAGTGCGTCGATCATCAGCGCTTCCAGTTTGCAACTTGTTTTTACAGAAGCCTTGAATGGCACCGCAGAGGACCCCGCCAACTATACCGGGGTAGAAAATTTGGCGTCTGCCAGTCGAAGTGCGTCGGGTGATACCGTTGTCCTTCATTTTTCCTCCCCTTTTACGAATGGAGCATCTAATGTCCTGACCATTTCCTCGGTAGAAGACCTGGCTGGCAACCCCTTAGCCAGCCCCTACGTATTTTCTTTTGTTTTTAACAGCCTGACATCGGGTTTGGTGATCACAGAGATCAACTACAACCCGCCTAGCAATGACCCCGATACGCTGGAATTTATCGAAATTTACAACAACAGCAGCCAATCCATTCCGGTGGGTGGCCTGCAACTGAGTGGGGTGGTGTCGATGACCTTGCCCGTACTGGACCTGACTGCCGGGGCTACGATACTCCTGGCTGCCAATAAAGCGGCTTGCGAAAGTTTTTATGGCAATGGACTCACATTTTTTCAATGGAACCCGGGCAATGTCCTCACCAATGGTGGAAATACGCTCCTGCTAACCAATAGTCTGGGCGCAGAAGTAGACCGGGTTGTTTACGACGATGCCTTCCCCTGGCCGCTCGAACCCGATGGCCTTGGGCCTTCGGCCGAACTGCTGTCGCCGAATCTCGACAACAACGACGGCGCCAACTGGATCGCCAGTACAACGGCTACAAAAGACCCCGGTAATTTTGCCAGCCCGGGAGTCGTCAATATTGCCACGCTGCCTACGATTTCCTTTGTAACCACCCGCAGTTTGGTCCAGGAATCCGCAGGAACGATCACTGTGGAGGTAAAAGTGGATAACCTCAACGTGGCCTTGGCTGAAGCGCGGCTTGAAATCGTAGCGGCTTCCACAGCACTGCCGGGCGAGGATTTTCAATTGTTGGACTCGGTAGTTGCGTTTGTACAAGGCGTCACCACACCGGTTCCTGTAAAAATTACGATCCTGGATGACGCCGGCATCCGCGACAGCCGGTACCTGATTGTACGCCTTACCGATTTTACAGCCTCGCAAGCCGGCGCCAACAAAGAACACCTGGTGCTGATCAACGACAATGATACGCCTGCCCCGCAAGCCCAACCGGCACATCCGGTACAATTGCGGCACCTGTCAAGTTACAAAATAGATACCCAGGCTGCTGCAACTGCTGAAATCTCCGCATATGATGCCGCTTCCAAACGACTGTTCACCACGAACATCCAACAGAACAAACTGGAAATCATTGATTTTAAAAACCCGGTATTGCCGGTCACGCTCCAACGTATCGATATCACCGCTTTTGGCGCTGGCATCAACAGTGTTGCTGCCAGCCACGGCGTGGTGGCCGTAGCCGTGGAGGCTAATCCCAAAACCGATCCGGGCAAAGTCGTTTTTCTGGATGTGAACGGCACTTTTTTAAGTGAAGTGCCGGCAGGCGCATTGCCCGACCACCTGAATTTCAGCCCTGATGGCTCCAAATTGCTGGTGGCCAATGAAGGCGAACCCAGTGATGATTACACGGTCGACCCGGAGGGTTCGGTTACCGTGATCGACATGTCGCCCGGTGCTGCCGCGCTGACTGCTGCGAATGCCACAACCCTGGGTTTTGAATCGTTTAATGCACAAACAGATGCCTTGAAAGCAGCCGGCTTGCGCATTTTCGGTCCCAATGCTAGCCTCGCGCAAGATCTTGAACCGGAGTACATTACGATTTCCGACGATGGAAAAAAAGCCTTTGTTACCCTTCAGGAAAACAATGCACTCGCTACGATCAACCTCGAAACCCTGAGCATCGAAAGCCTTGCTCCCCTGGGACTAAAAGATTGGTCCAGCCAATCGTTGGACGCTTCAGACAACCTGGGTGGTTTGTTTTTCAATACGTGGCCGGTCAAAGGGCTCTACCAACCGGATGCCATTGCCTACTGGTCGGACGGCGCCAACGAGTATCTGGCTACTGCCAACGAAGGCGATGTTCGCGAATGGAGCGGATACGCAGAAATTACGCGCCTGAACAGCAGCAGTTATGTGCTCGACCCGGCGGTATTTCCGGATGCGGCCTACCTGAAACGCAGCGAATTGTTGGGTCGGTTGAACGTCAGCACCGCTTCCGGCGATACTGATGGCGACGGCGATTTTGATGAAATTCACAGCTTCGGCGGTCGCTCGGTTTCCATTTGGAATGCCACCACCGGCGCGTTGGTCTGGGACAGCGGTGATGATCTGGAACGCATTGTCGCTGCCGACCCCACATACGGCCCGATATTTAATGCCAGCAATTCCAACAACACCTTTAAAAACCGAAGCGACGACAAAGGACCTGAGCCGGAAGGCGTTACGATAGCCCAAATCGAAGGCCGCACCTACTTGTTTGCCGTACTCGAACGGATTGGCGGGGTAATGCTGTATGATGTAACCAACCCGGCTCAACCGGTGTTTGTGCAATGGATCAATACCCGGACACCGGCTGCTTTTGGCGGGGACCAAGGCCCGGAGGGTATCTTGTTTATTTCCAAAGATGAAAGCCCGAACGGCCGGAATCTTCTGGTTGTTTCCAACGAAATCAGCGGAACGCTTTCTACCTTCCAAGTGGACATCGACCGCACGCAAACCGGCGAATTTGCCCTGCAAAAATATGCGTTTGACAACTTGCCAGTCATCGGCGTTTATGGCGATACGCTTCGGGAAGGTGGTATTTCGGGCCTGTATTTCCGCGATGGCGCCTACCACCTAGTCAGCGACCGCGGTCCCAATGCCGATGCCAATCAACACCCCCTGGCAGCCGGACAAACGGCCCTGCTGTTCCCGTTTCCGGAATATGCGCCCAAAGTTTGGCAAGTAACGCCGGTTGCCGGCGAATTACAAATCAACACCTTTGATTTCCTGAAACGCCCGGATGGCTCGGGTGTTACCGGGCTGCCTTTGCCTGTTGGTTTTGGAAATACGGGCGAGGTCGCCTGGTCAGATACCCTGGCCACTGTATTGGCCAACGATACCTGGGGTATCGACTCCGAAGGCCTTACGCAGGACAATGAGGGCAACTGGTGGGTGTGTGATGAATACGGCGCCAGTGTCTGGCAGTTGGATGCAAATTTTAAGGTAAAAAAACGCTTTACGCCATTTCCCGGACAAGCGGAAGACTTGCCATTGGACTCCCTGATCGGCAAACGCCGCGCCAACCGGGGCTTTGAAGGCATCGCTTACACGCCCAACCGGAAAGTTTTTGCCATCCTGCAAAGTCCGGTGAACAACCCAACTCCAGCCGTCGGGGCTGCCTCCCGGCTGCATCGCCTGGTGGAACTCGACCCGGCTACCGGCGCCGCGCGCACCTTTGTGTACCTGCATGACCCGGTGTTGGGCCAAATCCGTAGCCAGGACTGGAAAATTGGCGATCTGGCAGCCATCAACAACGAGGAATTTCTGGTGCTGGAGCACGCGGAACGCAACGGCTGGAATGCAAAAAATATTTATAAAATTAACCTGAGCGGCGCCACACCCGTTTCTGGCAATGATTTTGGCGGCAAAACACTCGAACAACTGACACCTGCCGAATTGGCGGCATTCGGTATCGTTCCGGTGCAGAAAGAACGCTTCGTCGATTTGCTCGAATTGGGCTGGGAACTCCAGCACGACAAACCGGAGGGCCTGACGATTGTAGATAAAAACACCATTGCCGTGATCAACGACAACGATTTTGGCATCGCCTCACCGGCAGCCGATGGGAAAATCGTACTGACTGGCAAAACCACCCGACTCTATGTGTATGGTTTGCCGGCCGACAAAACACTCAACTATGTAAACCCGTACTGCAAGCTTACCCTTGGTAATGACCAGGTCGCTTGCGAAGGCGACAGTGTGGTACTTCAACCGAGCGGCGATGCCTTTGCGCAATTCCATTGGTCTGATGGTTCATCGGCTGCCACACTGACTGCCGGCGCCACTGGTACGTATTCCCTGTTGGCTGAAACGGCTTTTGGGTGTCAATCAGGCGACACCCTCGAACTGCTGGTCAATGAACGGCCGGACCTTGATTTGGGTAAAGATACCGCCATTTGCGCCGGACAAACGGCAGTACTGGATGCCGGCAATACCGGTGTTTCTTATTCCTGGAGTACAGGCTCGACTGCGCAAACCATTTCGGTAACGGACGGAGGCTCCTTTACGGTGACGGTAACCAATGCACTCGGTTGCGCTGCATCGGATGCCGTGGTGGTGGTTAAAAACTCCAACCCTGTGGTAGATCTCCCGGGCTTGACGGGTTTCTGTGCCGGAGATTCTACCAGCCTGGATGCCGGCAATGCTGGCGCTGCGTTTGCTTGGTCTACAGGTGCGACTACGTCTGCTATTCAGGTAAATTCGCCGGGGACCTTTACCGTCACTATCACTGACGCAAATGGGTGTAGCGCAAGCGATAAGGCGCAAGTTCAGGAAAACCCGAAACCGGATGTACAATTGGGCAATGACATCCAGCTCTGTGCAGGCCAATCTACCAACCTGAATGCAGGCTCTTTGTTCGGTGCTACCTATTTGTGGTCGACCGGGGCGAAAACATCGGTGATCGCTACGAGTCTGGCTGGCGATTATGCGGTGACGGTGACCAACCTGAGCGGTTGCTCTGCCGCAGACAGCGTCTTGGTAGCCGTAAACCCCAACCCTGTCGTGAACTTAGGCCCGGATACAACGCTGTGCCTAGGACAAGTGCTCCTGCTGGATGCCGGCAATCCTGGGGCCAGTTTTACCTGGTCGACGGGCGATTCTACCCAAACACTTTCCGTCACCACATCGGAGTTGTACGAAGTAATTGTCACCAGTAGTTTTGGCTGCACAGCCAATGCGGATATTCTCGTCAGTGTGGAAGCATGCACCGGGGTCGTGGAAAAATACGCACTTCAGGGAGTTGAGGTGTTTCCCAATCCAACTACCGGCATGGCTGTCCTCCGTTTGGCATCGCTGCCGGAATCTTCAGCCCGCTTGGTAGTCCTGAATCCGCTCGGCCAGCCAATACTGACCCATTCGGCTATTTTGCCGGATACGCAAACGGCACTTGACCTTTCTGCAATGCCCAAGGGAATGTACCTGGTACAAGTACAAAGCGGTAGCGCTACGGCAATTTTCCGGCTTATTCTTCAATAAGTTGGAGAGATTACGAAATTGACAATCTGATTGAAACGTGTCATACTGCTTCGACTACGGCAGTATGGCACGTTTTCATTTCAGGCGCTTATTTTCTGCAAATCTGCCAGCACATCCGAATAGTCAAACACTTCCAGGTTGCGCCAGTAATCCAGGGATTCCTGGAGTTGGGCCAGCGAAGAAAACCCCAGCACCAGGCCGTCGAGCCGGGGCTGCAAGCCGGCATAAATCAACCCGATATGGTTCATCGTTTGGACAGGTGGCCGCACGAAAGCGGTATTCCAATCGGGCATCCGCTGCCTGATTCGGGCCAAATCTGCGGCGTTTTTATCCGGATCGCCGCCCCGGGCCAGGTAAGTGCTGCCAGCAGGGTAGGGGCCTTCCAATTTGGCGCCGCCGGCATTAATCCCGTAGGCAAAAAAACGGTGCTGCCCAGATGGAGTAAAAAAAGACGCATACCGGCCCAGATCCGATTGCAGGATATTGTGTTTCAGTTGAATGTCAAATGGCAATCCCAGTTCGGTAGCGAGCGCCGCATGTATTTCAGGGTGCTGAAGCCCGGATAAGCCCAGTCGGATGCCCCATTGTTTTTGCACGCTGGCCAGGGCTTCGAGAGAGGCCCGGATGGCGTGGGCATCGGAGCGGTTGTCCCAATGGAGCATCACAGTAGCCAGGTTTTCGCCCAGCAGGCGTTGGTATTCTTCGGTCATCATCCGGATAAAGGAGGCTTCGAGGTTGATGTCCGCGGTGCGCAGGTTGTTCAAACTTCCGATTTTGACGGTGACCCGAAGATGGCGCAGGCCATGTGCGCGGATGTATTCCTGGAGGATCTGCTCGGAAGCCCGAAAATCGGCTGGCTGCTTGTTGATGGGATAATTGGTGGCGGCGTCGATGTGGGTACGTCCGGCGGCCAGCCAGGTGTCGAGCAAGCGGAAGGCTTCGGGGCGCGACACGGTCCAGCCCCATTGTGCCGTACCCAGGAGGAGTGCTTTTTGTAGAATGGCGGCCATACTTGGTCAGCGATTTTTTCAGAAACAAAGGTTTGGGTACTCACTGGCGGGCCATGAGCCCCTGCCGGCGTTTTTTTAGCAGCGCCATGGCTTTGAGGTATTGCCGGGCGAGCCGCGTGATCTGTACCTTGCTGCCGCTGGTATCGTCGGTCCAGCGAACGGGTAATTCACAGATTTGCAACCCTTTCCACTCGGCTACGGCCAATAGTTCGGTACTGAAAAACCAGCCATTGCTCACGGCGCCGGCTTCCATCAGGGGCGCAACCCATTCGCGTTTCAGCCATTTAAACCCACACATGCCGTCCGAAAACCGGGTGCGGAGGTAGGTTTTGAGGATAAAATTAAACACCCGCGAGGTGATTTCGCGTTTCAGGGTGCGCCCGATCACCCGGGAGCGGGCGTGCAGGCGAGTGCCGTACACCAAGTCAAACCCCTCGGTGGCCAGAGCATGGTAGGCCTGGATAAAATGGGGCAGATCGGTTGCCAAATCGAGGTCCATGTACCCGACTAGATCCGCTTCGCTTTGCGCCCAGGACGTTTTCAGGGCGAGGCCGACGCCTTTTTCCGGCACCCGTACCAGATGAACTTCCGGAAATTCATCGGCCAGGGCTTCGGCGATGTAGCGGGTTTGGTCCGTGCTGCCGTTGTCGGCAATCACAATGCGCCATTGATTTTCCTGCGGAAAATGGTGGCGTAAAAAACTGTGCAGCACCCGGATTTGCGTATCCAGGCTTGCTTCTTCATTTAATACCGGAATGGTGACGTCAAAAGTCATAGATCGGACGGGCAAAATACCGCAACCGAGCGGTAGAGTACGAGCCGCGAAGGTAACCTATTGCGGAATAGTTCATTCGGGTAGGCGGGCGCTGGATGCAGATTTCTGTTGCCGAAGGGCGTTGAAAAAGAAGGGGCTTGTTCGTTTTATCCTGTGTTTTACCTTACTTTGTCCGAAATTCCCGGATTGTCGACGACGATTTTGGGAGAACGGGTTCCATACGCTTCATTTTTGGCCTGTTTCCGGCGAGCCTCGTTTTCTGGCTGACTTTGAAACAAAAATTAAGTTTCGTCAAACAAAACATCTAAAAATGAACAACGATTTGCTTAAAAACCCATTCTTCGCCTTTTTGGCGGGTTTGCTCATTCTCTGGCTGGCTTTTAAAATACTGAAAGTAGTCATGAGTTTATTCTGGATATTTGTCCTGGCTTTCATTATTTTGTACTTCGTAAACGACCGTTTCCGGCGGGCCGTGCGGATGTTTTTGGGGAGCATTTTCCGCCGCTAGGCAGGATGGTTGCCCGGAGTCAATTTTTCAAAAATCAACTTATCTACTTTTTCAATGAGCACAGATTTGCAGCCGATAAAACCCAAGAATTTCTGGGAACGTCCTGAAGGCGTCACCGGTGGATTATTTATGGCAGCCCTCGCATTGGGCGGCGGTTTCCTGTTGTACCAGGCCTTGCCGACGCTGATCACATTGGCTTCCAATACCCTTTACCTGGCCGGCCTGCTGGCAGCCCTGGCGGGTCTGATTTATGTGGTACTGGACCCGAAAATGCGCAACCTGGTTTGGTACATGTACAAATCCGTCATGCGCTGGATCACGGGCATGTTTGTCCAACTCGATCCGATCGGCATCCTGAAAAGTTACATCGACGACCTGAAAGACAACCTCGGTTCGATGAATACCCAGATCAGCAGCCTGAAAGGCCAGATGTACAAATTGTCGGAAATGATCCGCCAAAACCAAAAGGACATCCAGACCAACCTGGGTATCGCCAGCAAGGCCAAGGAAACGGGTAAAGATGCCATCATGGTGCTTAAAGCCCGGAAAGCCGGACGTTTGCAGGAGTCCAATATGAAACTGGAAGACCTGTACAAACGTATGGAAGTGTTATACCGGGTGCTGACCAAGATGTACGAAAACTCCGAGATCATGCTGGAAGACCTACAGGATCAGGTCGTTGTGAAAGAGCAGGAATACAAGGCTATCAAAGCCAGTCATTCGGCCATCCGCTCGGCGACGAACATCCTGAGTGGCAACAGCGACAAAAAGTATATGTACGACATGGCGCTTGAAGCCATGGCCGAAGACGTAGGCCAGAAGGTGGGTGAAATGGAGCGTTTCATGGATATGTCCAAAAACTTCATGGAATCCATCGACCTGCAAAACGGCGTGTTTGAGGAAGAAGGCCTGAACATGCTTGAAAAGTGGGAAAAAGAGGGTGTTTCGTTCTTGCTGGGCAAAGAAAAAGCCTCCATCATTGCCAAAGCCAACAACCCAACGGAAGTGTTGGACCTGAACAAGCCAGTGACGATGCCGAACAAGCAGGACCGCGGCGGCAATCAGTACGACTCGTTTTTTGATTCCTGAGCCTGAGTTATAAAAAGGTAAATGAAGGTAGCCGGCGCTGATCTGTGGATTGGGCCGGCTATTTTCTTGGGCTTAATGGTTGATCAGCAGTTCCCAAAGGTCTTCGTAAGGAATGATTTCCACGGCATACGACTGGCCGGCCACCTGTGCCGGCGCCTGTTGGAGCGAAGCCCACTCTTTCTCCATTTTGCGTTCGGCCTGGCTGCCTTCAAAACTCTTTTTGGCCAGCGCCAACAGCATTTTCAGGAAAATGGCGCTGCGGCGGTTGGTGTCGTTGTCGAGGTAGCGCTGCCGGTATTTTTCCAGGGCCTCGAAGGATCGGCCGAAATCTTCTTCGTAATTGCCGTTGACGATGCTGTACATGATGGGCAGCAGGACCAGCGGGATATTCATACCGTCTTTTTCGCGGTTGAGCGACTCAAAATCGTTTTGAAACTTGACTGGCTTGAAGAAGCCGACGATTTCTGTCACCTCTTTGGTCGGCAGTTGACCCAGGGCGGCCAGCAAGTGCAAATACCCACCGTGCATGGTCCAGGTATCGCGCAGGCTGCCGCTCAGGAGGTTGTAGCGCGGGTGCTGCACGGCTTTTTCATAAATCTTTAGGGCTTTGGGGTATTGTTTGCGGTAGGTGCAGGAGTAAAACTGCAATTCCATCAGCCGGAACCAGTTAAAACCGCCTTCTTCCGCCTGGTCAAAGCAATACTGGGCTGTGGTATCGGCCTCTTCAAACTGGCGGAGTTGGATTTGGCAGGCCAGTTTTTGGATGGCCAGGGAAAATAAGTATCCGCGGTTTGAGTTTTTACGGTGCTCCAATAGGTTCAGCGCCTCATTGCACAATTCGATGGTTTTCAGACAATTGTTTGCTGAAAGATATTTGATTGTACCAATAATATAGGTATATTGAAAAAACTGAATTGTATCCACTTCCTGCGCTTTGGGCAGTAGTTCTTCGAAATACTCGCTGGCCATCCGGTGGACCTCTTCGTTTGCTGAGCGGCCGTTGATGTAATGGTGGATCAGATTTTCATGGTAATCGAGGGCCTTGAATTCCCAGTAGCGTTTTTCTTCGTACAAGCGGTGTAGGGCGCTGTAGCGTTCGTGGTTGACTTCATCGGAGGGCGTTTTGGAAAACTGCATGCGCAGTTGCCGGCAGATGTCGGCGGTCAGGTCGGTGAACTCAAATTTAATGCTTTGTTCCAGCACTTGCTGCAGCAAATACACGCTGGATTTGTGTGCCTCGCGGGTTTTGAGCACAAAGGCTGCGGCGTAGTCGCGGTAGCAGTTGTACTGGGCTTTGCCGCGTTCGCTGAACATGGGCTTTTGGACGTCGATAAAAAAAGCGGTGTTGATCAACTGCCGGATCAGTTTGTTGCGCAGTTTCCGGTAGTTCGGATCTTTCTCATCGGATTTGAAAAAGTATCGTGCCGCTTCGTCATCCGAGTGGAAACGGTCTTTCCCGACGGCGTCGTACAATTCCTCTGTACGGCTACCCTCTTCTCCCGGGTTGCCGAGCACCTCGATCTGTTTCACCTTGTTGCGGGTGATGGTGCGCACCAGATCTTTCAAGACTTCAAATTCCATATATAGGCAATTACAGGGCTATGTAAGGCTTGTATTCAAATAGTTTCTCATCTGCATGGATTGATATTTGCTTTTTTGTCCTGTTCCTGAGTGAGAAAAGGATCCAATTTTGTGCTAACATTTAAAGCAAAAAAGAAGGGCCAGTTCAACGCGCAAATTTTCTGGTTCTCTGAAAGATACAAGAATTGTCAGAAGATTCTCAAAAATAAATCCCGACGAACCAAAAAAATATGACCGGCTTCAGGCCCGCAATATTCGCGGATTTTGGGCAAGCCAACCTTGAAATGCAAAAAAAATTAACTTGAATGAACTAATGTTCATAAAAAACCGAATACGTAACTATGTAACAATGTTTTTTTTATAATATAGGCAGCATTGGCAAGTACTAAATTTCTGGTTGTCAATTACTTTTCTTGTCCTGGTCGGCAGGCAAGAATGGTGTTTTAATCTTCAATCTGCATGGATTGAAATGGAAACTTTTGTCCTGTTTTGAACCTGGGTGTCACCTCATTTTTGTTCCAGATTTTCTGACAAACAAAAATTCAAGGTTATGCCGATCATCACGTTCCTCGTCAGTCTTTTTTTCTCCGGCTTGTTTAGCCAGCATCTGGTAGCAACGGACAAAACCCATACCAATACGACCACGGAAACCACAACCCGGACAGACAAGGGCGGCGACGACCGAGACTTTATTATTACCGAAATGGATACGCCTTAATTATAAAGGCTTACTACATATAAACCATACCCTTACGCCTCCGCCTAAGGTCATTTTAATCTACTAGATCGCAGTGGAACTTTAATCTCCATGCCGCTGCACTCTTAACACGCTTAATTCTTGCCGGGCTTTCCCGTACCGGTGAAGGTGAGACTATTACTAGCCGATATTGCGCGTCGGCGACTGCTGTACAGAGGGATGTTCGTGCCAAGCGATCTGCACCAAGGATCGAGTGGCACACATAGCAGGGTGATATCTTCCTTCCCATGGTCGGGAGAGCCTTTTTATTTTTATACCTCCTCGACAGGTAGCGCTGTTTTTGGCGCTAATTTGTCAAAAGGCGCCCATTTGCCCGGCTCCGGCAGCACGCTCTGCATGCTGCCGGATACTTTATTATCGTTTCCGTTTGCCGGCCAAACAGGCCGCTTGTTATTTTTTTCTTGCCAGTATTAACTTTTCCGTACTTTTCGCGGCGAAAAGACAACCAAAGGGAATCCTTTAATCTTTTCTTTAATCAGAACATCAAAGTTTATGCGCATCCAATTTAGCCTCACTTGTCAGAAGGGCGCCATCATTCCTATTAACTACCAGTCGGAGATTTCCTCCTGGATCTTTTCCGTCCTCTCCAATGCCGGAGCTGAGTTATCTACCTGGATTCAGCAACGGGGGTTCGATCTGAACTCCAGGAACTTTAAGCTCTTCACCTTTAGCCCGCTGGCCATTTACCCCTATGAAATGGACCAGGTCAAACAAGAGTTTAAACTCTTGGGCAATCAGGTGAAACTCAGCGTTTCCTTTTACATCGACGCCTCTTTTGAGCAACAAATCGTACACCTCTTCCGACAAATGCCCCTCACCTTGGGGACTTGTGAAGGCCGCCCGGCTCAGTTTGAAGTGAAGCACTGGCAGATCATGCCGCGCCCCAATTTCAAAGACACCATGCAGTTCAAAGCAGTGTCGCCAATTTCAATCACGACTATTGAAGAGGGGAAATCTGCCAATCAATACCTGCTCCCCGACCACGAGTTGTACGACATCAGTTTTTTCAACCACGAAGTCCGTCGTTTTAAGGCCGCCATGCAATTCAAATCGCTGGCCGCCCTGAAAATGTTGGACCCGGCATTTCCAATGCAGTACAAATTGCTGGGCCAAGCCAAATCGCGGTTGATTCACCTGAAACCCAATCCCGATGGCATCGCCCAATTGAGAGGCTTCGCTTTTGATTTTGAGGTCAGTATGCCCATTCCGCTCATGGAATTTTGCTACTACGCCGGGTTTGGAGAATTCCCGCACCTTGGATTCGGATTTGCAGAAATTAAATAAAATGTTCGGACGCCTTTCTTCGCTCCTTTGTTGTGGCCTGACGCTGCTGGCAGTTTCCTGTGAAAATGACTCGCCGGACAACCGCCTGGCACTAACCGGGCGTTGGGAACTCACCAAAGGATTCCGCAATAAACGGGAAACCGGCACCCTGGGCGGCACCTATTTCCTGTTTCGGGAAGATGGTAAAATGCAAACCAACCTGCCCATCGGGCCGGAGGAACCCATGGATTTTACCTTGAGCAAAAACGAAATCCGGCAAAAAAGCACGCCTCCGGTTCGGTACCAAATTCAAAACCTGAGCGATAGCATGCTCGTGCTGAGTTTTGAATTGCGGGGCATGCAATTTGAAATGCATTTTCGCAAGGCCAATGCAGTCTCTCCGGATGCGCCGCAGCCGGTCACAGAACAAAACGATTCCGTCGTACCGCCACAGGCGCCGCCACCATCCGATACCCTCCAAGAGTAGTAAAAAACAACTATTGCGCGCGTTCCAAAACTACCGCGTAGCCCTGACCTACGCCAATGCACATCGTGCATAAGGCGTATTGCCCGTTTTGGCGGACCAATTCCCGGGCAGCAGCCAGGATCAAGCGGGCGCCGGACATCCCCAATGGGTGCCCCAACGCAATGGCACCCCCGTTCGGATTCAGACGGCTATCGTCATCGGCAATACCCAAGCGGCGGGTACAGGCGAGTACCTGTGCCGCAAAGGCTTCATTCAGTTCAATTACCGACATGTCGCTCAGGCGAAGTCCGGCACGCGAAAGCGCCAGTTCGCTGGCCTGAACCGGCCCAATCCCCATAATTCGCGGTTCTACGCCTACCACGGCTGCACTGACAATCCGGGCTAGCGGTTTCAACTGGTGTTGCCCAAGAGCCTGTTCAGAGGCGATCAGCAAGGCCGCAGCGCCATCGTTGAGCCCGGAAGCATTGCCCGCCGTCACGCTGCCTTCTTTCCGAAAGGCTGGCCGCAGTTTGGCCAATATTTCCGTCGTAGTGTCGGGCTTGATAAATTCATCGTGTTCCATACAAAGCGGTTCCGCTTTGGGTCGGGGGATGGCTACCGGCGTAATTTCTTCCGCCAAACGCCCTTCGGCACGGGCGCGGCCCGCTTTCTGGTGGCTCCAGCAGGCAAAACGGTCTTGGTCTTCCCGGCTGATTTGGTAGAGGTCGACCAGGTTCTCAGCCGTTTGCCCCATTGCATCGGTACCATACAGCTCGTGCATGCGCGGGTTGACAAAGCGCCAGCCAAAACTGGAATCGAACAACTGGGCATCATTTCCAAAAGGCTTGGCCGATTTACTCATCACGTAGGGCCCGCGGGTCATGTGCTCGACGCCGCCGGCCACCAACAGATCGCCTTCGTTGGCCTGGATGGCCCGGGCAGCGTGTACCACCGCCGCCATGCCGCTGGCGCAAAGCCGATTGACGGTTTCGCCGGGCACCGAGTAGGGCAGACCTGCCAGGAGCAGCGCCATGCGGGCCACATTGCGGTTGTCCTCACCGGCCTGGTTGGCACAGCCCAGGATCACATCGGCGATCAGAGCCGGGTCCAGGCTCGGATGCCGTTTCAATAATTGCTGAATGGCGTGAGCAGCCAGGTCGTCGGTCCGAATGGGCGCCAGGGTGCCGCCAAAATTTCCAATTGGCGTACGTACGCCGTCTACGAGATATGATGCTTTCAAAATCAGAGCGTTATGTGTTTTTATTGGCGTTTCTTTTAAAAAAAAGGGCCTGCAAAGATAGATGTTCAGGGCAATAGCACAGGCACGGGTTCAAGTTCTTGCTACTGCTGCCAACAAATTGGTGGACTTTTTGTTACGAAGTTGTAAATTTGTAGCCATTCAAGACAAACATGCATATGCTCTTCGATCCATACCAGGCTTGTTGTTGCTGCTGTTGTCCCGCAAAGCGGGGACAGGCAATTTCGGCTATTGGGCGAAGTGAATGACGCATTTATTCTTATTTCACCTATAGTTTAGAAAACACCCTTTCCCGGCGTGCCCGCGAAAGGGTGTTTTCTTTTTACCACACCCGTCAACTATGAAACCCGGTTTGGAAGAATTTTTTTATCAATTGGATACCGATCGCACGCGTTTTGCTGCGTTGATCCCCTCAAAGTCGGAAGCAGAAGCCCTGGCCGACGATTTGTTCAATTTTCTTTTTCCAGTTCAATGCCACCACCCGCGACCGGCCAAGGTGCAATACGCCATGTTGCACGACGACCTGGAGCAGTTGCTCAAACCCTTGTTGCACCGCAAAAATGGGGCCGCCGGCAAACTGGCCGCCCAGTTTTTTAACCAGTTGCCCCGCGTCCGCACCGCTTTACTGGAAGACGCAGAGGCCATTCAGCAGTTTGACCCTGCGGCTACCTGCCTGGAAGAAGTAATTGCCACATATCCAGGGTTTTATGCCATTTCCATGTACCGGATTGCCCATGAGTTGCACCACCTGGGTACGCCCTTGTTGCCGCGTATTTTTTCAGAATATATACACAGTAAAACCGGTATCGATATTCACCCGGCCGCTTCCATCGGCCGCTCGTTTTTTATCGACCACGGCACCGGGGTGGTCATCGGCGCTACGGCCGTCATCGGCAACAACGTCAAATTATACCAGGGGGTTACCCTCGGCGCTTTGCAGGTGGACAAATCGCTGGCCAATGTAAAACGGCACCCGACAATCGAAGACAATTGTATCGTGTACGCTAACAGTACCATTCTGGGTGGCAAAACGGTCATTGGCCACGATTCCGTCATCGGCGGCAATACCTGGATCACCGAAAGTGTACCGCCCAATTCTATTGTACTGCACCAACCACAGGTCAAGGTGCGGTCCAAAGTCGCCCAGGAGCCCTGGAATTTCGTTATCTAAACATCATAACTCTCTCATTTACACAGTCACATGAAAGCAAGTACTATTCTGGAAACCATCGGCGACACGCCGCATGTCCGTATCAACCGACTGTTCGGCGCGCAACAGGAAGTCTGGATCAAACTCGAACGCGCCAACCCGGGGGGGAGCATCAAAGATCGGATCGCGCTGTCGATGATCGAAGAGGCAGAGCGCAGCGGCAAACTCCAGCCCGGCAGCATCATTATCGAGCCCACCAGCGGCAACACGGGTATCGGCTTGGCGATGGTAGCCGCGGTGAAAGGCTACAAACTGATTTTGGTGATGCCCGAAAGTATGTCCGTGGAACGCCGACGCCTGATGGCCGCCTACGGGGCATCGTTTGACCTTACGCCCCGCGAAAAAGGTATGAAGGGCGCCATTGAACGGGCGCAGCAACTGGTATCGGAAACACCCAACAGTTGGATGCCCCAACAGTTTGAAAATGAAGCCAATATCGAAGTGCATCGTCGAACGACAGCCCAGGAAATCCTGCGCGACTTTCCGGAAGGCCTTGATTACCTCATCACTGGCGTAGGCACGGGCGGACATATCACGGCAGTCGGCGAAATTTTGAAGGCTACGTTTCCGAACCTGAAAGTGTTTGCCGTAGAACCCGCGCTCAGTCCGGTTATTTCCGGCGGCGCACCTGGCCCGCACCCGATCCAAGGCATTGGCGCGGGCTTTATCCCTCAAAACCTGCACACGGCAGTGCTGGATGGCGTCATTCCGGTTTCCAAAGAAGAAGCCTTCGAATACGCCAAACGAGCGGCCCTGGAAGAGGGTATTTTCGGCGGCATCTCCTCGGGGGCTACCTTGGCGGCTATTGCCCGGAAACTACCGGAGATGGCGCCCCAAACCCGGGTCCTGGGATTTAATTACGATACCGGCGAGCGGTATTTGTCGATTGAAGGCTTGTACACCTGGGAAGATTCCAATATCACAGCCGTGTAAGCCAGCGGGACTTTCTGAAACGAAACGGGTGGTTTTTCGCAGGAAAAACCACCCGTTTCGTTTGGTACTGGGATACCAGACAAGGTTTAGCGCCCGCTTTTGTACTCGTCCCAACTGGTTTCTTTGTATCTGTCCTCGGCGGCAAATTTGAGTTCCTTCAACATGTCCGGCACTTCCTTGTAGCCCGGCGAAATCATGATGCGCTCGTATTTTTCGTTGAGGTAGACCATGGACGGATACCCCATTTTGCCATCCAGCAAGGCATAAGCCAGGGTGTGTACGCCGCGCCCGCCGCCGCTGTCGACAAACTTAAACGTCTCTCCGTTGAACTGGATGTCTTCTTTTTGTTCGGCATTGAGTTTGACGGCGTAAAAATTCGCACTCATGTACTCCATCACTTTGGGGTCGACAAAAGTCGATTTATCCATGCGTTTGCACCAGCCACACCAATCGGTGTACACATCTACAAACATTTTTTTCGGGTTGGTTTTGTTCAGTTTAATGGCTTCCTCCCAGGTGTACCATTTCAAGGTAGGTGGTGCGACCGGTTCGGGGCTGGCAACGGTGAAAGCCGCCAATCCCATCC
Organism: Saprospiraceae bacterium; assembly: GCA_020846655.1. Classification (GTDB taxonomy): domain Bacteria; phylum Bacteroidota; class Bacteroidia; order Chitinophagales; family Saprospiraceae; genus M3007. Next base: position 29,112 of record JADLDL010000081.1, read on the forward strand.
ATCCCGCCACAGCCAACAAAGCGAAAAGCAAAAGTTTTTTCATAGACCTAATTTTCGGCTACAAGAAATTTACGGTGAAACAATAATTAGCCCTCAAAGGTACTGCCCCTGCCGGGGCACAGGCGTTAAAATTTTGCTAAAACTGTGGATGAATGTGGCAATTGGATGAATGTGGCCAATTGAATGAATGTGGCCAATGTGGCCAATTTGTGAAATGTGACCAATGTGGGGAATGCCGGTAACGCGGCGTTTACGCCGCCCTGGTCAAGGCCCGTTAGGGCCGAAAAACAAGCAGCCAATTCGATGGATGTGGCCAATTCGATGAATGTAGCCAATTTGTGAAATGTGGCTAATGTAGGGCGTGCTGGTAACGCGGCGTTTACGCCGCCCTGGTCAAGGCCCTTTAGGGCCGAAAAACAAGCAGGAATTGGATGGATGTGGCTAATTGGATGGATGGATGAATGTGGCCAATTAGACCAATGTGGCCAATTTTTGGAATATGGCCAACGTGGGGAATGCCGGTAACGCGGCGTTTACGCCGCCCTAGTCAAGGCTCTTTAGGGCCGAAAAACAAGCAGCAATTCGTTGAATGTGGCCAATGTGGCCAATTGGGAAATGTGGTTTTAAGGATTGGGAGGATTTGGAGTTAGAGGGCATCGCGGGTGCTGGCGAGGATCCAGGCCTCATAGGCGGCATTGGCACGCGCTTCGACGCGCAAAATACAGGGCGTGTCGTAGGGGTGCAGGCCTTGGATTTCCGCTTCCAGGGCGGCTTCGAGTGCCAGCTGGGTTTTGAGGAGGGCCACCCATTCGCGATCCTGCTGGATGGCCCCGTCCCACCAAAAGGCGCTGCTGATGGGAAACATATTGGCGCAGGCCACCAGCCGTTGTTGCAACAAGTGCTGGGAGATATTCCGGGCGGTGTCTTCGTCGGGGCAGGTGACATAAAAGACCAGAAAAGGCATATGCACGGGTGGTTCGGTGTGGAGGGAGGGATCAGCCGGTGAATCCGCGGGCATAGGGGCTGGCATCTTGGCCGCAAAATTCGCCGCGCAGGTATTTGAAATACCCGGTGATGCCGATCATG
>JADLDL010000082.1 GCA_020846655.1 Saprospiraceae bacterium
ATCGGCAGGGGCTGCTGCACGGCTTTTTCTCGTGTAAAAGATTGTAAAGGAAAGGTAAAGTACCTGGATGCCATCGCCTGCTTCGCCGGAAATGTTCCGGCAGGGTCATTGCCGGCCAGTAAATCGGGCAAATGCAGTCCCGTCAAAAGTATAAACGCCGTCTCCTGCAGTGCGGCTCCTTGCTTAGTAAGGCGTAAAAAATAAAGTCACGAATACCTCCTGCCCGTTCCGCTCGCGAGCGGTAGAAAACGTGAAACTATTTTTTAAGCGTTACTTACTTCGCGCACTGGAATTTCCGCCCCACACTTGCCAGCAAATTTTCAGATCCCTCCTTCCCGGCATCTGGAAAATGTGCAATTTTGCCCCCCCATTTGCCCCACTTCGCCATTTAGTTTTTAATCCCACAACCCGGCTTTTCCCCCTCAACCAGCCCAAGCCCATGAACCATTTTTTTTAATTTAATCACATTGGCCACATTGACCACATTAAACGGCCCTAAAGGGCCTTGACCCGGGCGGCGTAAACGCCGCGCTACCTGAGTCATTCCCCCACATTGACCACATTAAATCACATTGACCACATTTAATCACATTGGCCACATTAAAAAAAATTGGCCACATTAAAAAAACATGTCCTACGCACCCTCTATCGCTGCTGCGCTCAGCATCTCCGCCCGCCGGGTAGAAGCCGTTCTTGAACTGCTCGACAGCGGCGCGACCATCCCGTTTATCGCCCGCTACCGCAAGGAGGCCACGGGCTCGCTCGACGAAGTACAAATTGCTGATATCCAGGACCTCTGGAAAAAATACCGCGAACTCGACAAGCGCCGCGAAGTCATCCTGGCCAGTATCGAAGAGCAAGGTAAACTCACGCCCCAACTCCGCGCGGCCCTGCTTGCTGCCGCCACCCTCACCGAACTCGAAGACCTCTACCTGCCCTACCGACCCAAACGCAAAACCCGTGCCTCCGTGGCCATCGAACGCGGCCTCGAACCCCTGGCCAAGCGCCTCTTCGCCCAGCGCGACCGCGACGTCGAAACCCTGGCCGCCCAGTACCTCAACGACGAGGTGCCCACCGTGGAAGATGCCCTGCAAGGCGCCCGCGACATCATCGCCGAATGGGTCAACGAAGACAAACGCGCCCGCGACCGCGTGCGCCGCCACTTCGACAAAGGCGCCCTCATCGCCGCCAAACTCGTCAAAGGCAAGGAAACCGAAGGCGCCAAATACCGCGACTACTTCGAGTGGAGCGAACCCCTGCGCAACTGCCCCTCGCACCGCCTCCTGGCCATGCGCCGGGGCGAAGAGGAGGGCTTTCTGCGTGTCGGCATCGCGCCCGAAGAGGAAAGCACTGTGTCCGACCTCGACCGGATCTTCGTGCAGGGCTACGGCGAAGCCGCCGAACAGGTGCGCCTGGCCCTCAAAGACGGCTACAAACGCCTGCTCCAACCCTCCATTGAAACCGAGTTTCGCAACAGCAGCAAGGAAAAAGCCGACCTCGAAGCCATCCGCGTGTTCACCGAAAACCTGCGCCAACTGCTGCTCAGCGCCCCCCTGGGCGAAAAACGCGTGCTGGGCATCGACCCCGGCTTCCGCACCGGCTGCAAGGTGGTGGTGCTCGATGCCAGTGGCAACCTGCTGCGCCACACAGTCATCTACCCCCACGAACCGCAGCGCCAGGTGTTCGAAAGCCAGTCGCTGATCGAAGAACTGGTCGACCAGTTTCAGGTCGACGCGGTGTCGGTGGGCAATGGCACCGCTGGCCGCGAAACCATGGACTTTCTGCGCCAGATCAAGTTCCAGCGTCCGGTGGAGGTGTTTCAGGTCAACGAAGCCGGCGCGTCTATTTACTCGGCCTCGGAAGTGGCCCGCGAAGAGTTTCCCAAAGAAGACCTCACCGTGCGCGGCGCGGTCAGCATCGGCCGCCGGCTCATGGACCCCCTCGCTGAACTCGTCAAAATCGACCCCAAAAGCATCGGGGTGGGCCAGTACCAGCACGACGTGAACCAAACCCAACTCAAGGAAAGCCTCGACCGCACCGTCGAATCCTGCGTGAACGCCGTCGGGATCAACCTCAACACCGCCAGCAAACATCTGCTTACCTATGTGTCGGGCCTCGGCCCCGGCCTGGCCCAAAATATCGTGGCATACCGCGCCGAAAACGGCCCTTTCCGCACCCGCACCGAATTGCGCAAGGTGGTCCGCCTGGGCGACAAAGCCTTCGAACAGTGCGCCGGCTTCCTGCGCATCCGCAGCGCCGACCACCCGCTCGACAACACGGGCGTACACCCCGAACGCTACGCCCTCGTCGGGCAAATGGCCAAAGACCTGGGCTGCACGGTGGCCGACCTGGTCAACGACCGCAGCCAGCGGCAAAAGATTGACATCCAACGCTATGTGAAAGGCGACGTGGGCTTGCCCACGCTCCAGGATATCCTGAAGGAATTAGAAAAGCCAGGCCTCGACCCCCGCGGCACCGCCCAAGCCTTTGAGTTTGGGAATGTGCGCAGCATCGAAGACCTGGCTGTGGGCATGGTGCTGCCCGGTATCGTCATCAACGTCACCAACTTCGGCGCCTTCGTCGACATCGGCATCAAGGACAGCGGGCTGGTGCACGTCTCCCAACTGGCCGATAAATTCGTGCGCAACCCCGCCGAAGTCGTTCAACTCAACCAGCAAGTCATGGTGCGGGTCGTGGAAGTGGACTTGCAGCGCAAACGCGTGGCCTTGTCGATGAAAGGGTTATAGAGTGATGAATGATTATTTTAACGTGATTTGAATGGAATCTCCATTCGGGAAAATGAGGGTCCCCTTGTTGTCGCAGTCGCCGTTGCCGAAGTCTACGCGGGCGGAATTGCCGCCGGCGGCAAACTCGATTTCACCCGCTGAAATCCAATTGCAAGCCGTTTTTTTGATGAGTGCCTGGGTGATGTTGGCGGTGTAGGCCAGGCCTTCGCGGTTCACACCCGAGGCGGTGCCGGTGGTGCTCCACACGTCGTCCCAGGGGTTGAGGTTGTAGGCGCCATCGATGAGCGTAACGGTGTGGTTTTGGTTCCAGGATTGGCTGCTGCCGTCGGGGTAACTCAGTTTGACGTTGGTGGAGGTGACGGTGAACGACCACTGGCTGGAGGCGTTCAGGCCGTTGTTGGTCCAGGCGCGCGTGCCTTCCACCTGAATGGCGTCGATGAAGAATTGGTCAAAACTCAGGGTGCGGGTGGCGCCAGCGCTGAACACATCGGCCGTTTGGTGCACGATGATTTTGCCTTTCAGGATATGCGTGCCGTTGGGGCCGGCGCAGCCGTCGGGGCCGTAGTCGATAGTCAGGGTGTTGGGCCAGGTGCCCCAGGGTTTGTCGAGCGTCACGGTCGGGCAACTGCCGCCACCGCCGCGCTCCTGGATGGCCACTTCAGCAGAGCGGTCGATTTCCTGGGAAATACCTTCCTGGATAGCCAGGTCCTCGGAGGTTGCCAGCTCGGAGTCGTTGTTTTTGTCGGTTTTGACGCAGGAAGGGATGATGAACAGGCCCATCAGCAAGGCGGCGATTAGAAAAATGGATTTTTTCATGTTCGGTAAAAACATTTTACTGGGTGAAAAAAGATAGTGTAGTGTTTGTTTTTTGCACTGAACTACTACCTGAAACGGGCTGCCCCTCGGGCACCCTACCGCCTTAACATTTTTTTAAAACACTTGGAAAACCGGCATTCCATCTATCTTTGCCCGAAATCAAAACTGCCGCCCCCACCCACCCAGACGCATACCTGACATGGCTACCGGAAAAAATCTCCTCGCCCGCGAACGGTTTTCGCTCACCATCGAGCGGCTCTGCTGCCAGTTGATCGAAGACTGGGATGATTTCTCCGACGCTTGCGTCATCGGTATCCAGCCCCGGGGCGTGCCCCTGGCCGACCGGATACACAACCGCCTCGAAGCCCTCACCGGCAACCCCCACATCGAATACGGCCGCCTGGACATCACCTTTTACCGCGATGATTTCCGGATGCACGACAAGCCGCTGGCCCCGCACCCCAACGAGATCAATTTTATCGTGACCGGAAAAAAAGTGCTGCTGGTCGACGACGTGCTCTACACCGGCCGCACCATTCAGGCAGCCCTGGCTGCTTTGCAGCACTACGGCCGGCCCGAACAGGTGGAGTTGCTGGTGCTCGTCGACCGCCGCTTCAACCGGCACCTGCCCATTCAGGCCGACTATGTAGGCCTGGTCGTGGATGCCCTCGACGAAGCCTATGTGAAAGTCCACTGGAAAGAGGTGAATGGCGAAGACGAGGTTTTGTTGTTTGATAAAAAAGTTTGACGCGGCACACCGCTAACTACGATGAAACAGTTATCCACACGGCACCTGATCGGCATAAAAAACATCACCGCCGACGATATCCGGTTGATTTTTGAAACAGCGGATAATTTCAAGGAAGTGATCAACCGGCCGATCAAAAAAGTGCCCTCCCTGCGCGACATCACCGTCGCCAACCTGTTTTTTGAAAGCAGCACCCGCACCCGCGTCTCCTTCGAACTGGCCGAACGCCGCCTGAGCGCCGACATCGTGAATTTTACGGCCTCCTCGTCCAGCGTCAGCAAAGGCGAAACCCTGCTCGATACCGTCAACAACATCCTGGCCATGAAAGTAGACATGGTGGTGATGCGCCACCCCGCCCCCGGCGCCTGCGTCTACCTCTCCAAACGGATACCCGCTAACATCGTCAATGCTGGCGACGGCACCCACGAACACCCCACACAGGCCCTGCTCGATGCATTTTCCATTCGGGAAAAACTCGGCGACCTGGAAGGCAAAAAAGTGGCGATCATCGGCGATATCCTGCACAGCCGGGTAGCCCTCAGCAATGTGTTTTGCCTCCAGAAACTCGGCGCCAAAGTGCGCGTCTGCGGCCCGCCGACGCTCATACCCAAACACTACGCCGCCCTTGGCGTCGACATTTCGCACGACGTGCGCGATACCCTCCGCTGGTGCGACGTGGCCAATGTGCTGCGCATCCAGTTGGAACGCCAGGACATCAAATTTTTCCCCACCCTGCGCGAATACCACCAGTATTTTGGCATCAACCGCCAAATGCTCGACGAACTGGACAAGGATATTATTTTGATGCACCCCGGCCCCATCAACCGGGGTGTGGAAATCACCTCCGATGTAGCCGACAGCCGCCAAAGCATCATCCTCACCCAGGTCGAAAACGGCGTAGCCATCCGGATGGCTGTGCTGTATTTGCTGGCTGCACAACAATGAGGCAAATCCTGGCCAAACCGAGTTTCCTGGCTTGTACCTCGGCCGGTGGCCAGTACCTTGCCACTCTTTTTCAAAACCATTTCATCCACATGAACGTCCGTTTTCTGCTCCTGCTGGGCTGCTGTGCCTGTGTCAGCAACCTGTTTGCCCAAGTACATTTTTCCAAAAAAACAAACCTGCTGACTCCGCAGGAGCATTTCACCGGCGGTCCGGTCTCGGTGCTTGATATGGACGGCGACGGGCACGATGATATCGTGCGCCTGGACCAGGGGTACCAACTCAATATTGCCTACCAAACGGCACCCAATGCGCCGTTTCTCAGCAAAAAACTGCCCGATGTGAGCGATGCCGAACAATGGGGCATGTGTGCCGCCGACGTAGACAACAATGGTTTTCCGGACGTTCTGACCGGCGGGTTTTACGACGGCATCAAGGTAGTGCGGGCCAATGCCGACGGCAGCGCGTACCAGTTGGAAATTCTCGACAAACCCGGCACCTTCACGCAGGGCGCCAATTTTGCCGACATCAACAACGACGGCTGGCTGGATGCCTTCATTTGCCACGACGACGGCCCCAGCCGGATTTTTCTCAACAACGGTGCCGGCGGCCTGGTCTATGCCCCGCAAACCATCGACCTGAGCACCTTGCCGGCTTCCGACGATTCGGGCAACTATGGCTCGGTGTGGAGCGATATCGACAACGACGGCGACCTGGACCTGTACATCGCCAAATGCCGGCAAGATGTCAACGACCCCACCGACGGCCGCCGCATCAACCAGTTGTTTTTGAACGACGGCGTCGGGTCGTTCACGCAGGACCTGAGCAATGCCTCCGGCCTGCGGATCGGCGCCCAAAGTTGGACGGCCGATTTCGGCGACATCGACAACGACGGCGATTTTGACTGTTTTATCACCAACCACGACGTGTCGAGCCAGTTGCTGGAAAACGACGGCGCGGGGCATTTTACCGATATTTCGGCGGCTGCGGGCCTCGACAATACGATCAGTTTTCTGCCCATTCAGGCTGTCTTCCGGGATTTTGACAACGACGGGTTTATCGACCTGCTCGTGTCCGGCTCCGACCATATGTTGTTTCGCAACCGGGGCGATAAAACCTTCGAACCGGTCGATATCCTGGACGATCAATTGATGCTCACCTTTGCCCTTGGCGACCTGAATGCCGATGGTTTTCAAGACATCTACGCCGGATACGGCCAGATATTCGTAGACCCCAGCGGTATCCCCGACGAATTGTGGCTCAACGACGGCAACAACAACCATTTTTTCGGGCTCAACCTGCGCGGCGTGCAAAGCAACCGGAATGCTGTGGGCGCCAAAATCTTGTTGTACACGGCTGCCGGCCTGCAAGTGCGCGAAGTGCGCTCGGGCGAGAGCTACGGCATTATGAACTCCCTGCAAGTGCAGTTTGGCCTCGGCGCCCTCACCCAGATCGATTCGGTGCAGGTGCGCTGGCCCTCGGGCATCACCGACGTACTGGTGGCGCCGGCAGTCGATCAGTACCTGACCTTGCAGGAAGGCGGCTGTCAGATTCCGGCGGTGCGGATAGCACTGGCCGGCGAGGCGCTGTTTTGCAGCGGCGACAGCGTGCAACTCAGTGCTCCGGAAGGCTATACCTACCTGTGGAATACAGGGAGTACGGCACAAACCATTTTTGCCCAAACGGCCGGCCATTACGAAGTACAAGTCACGGCGCCGGGCGGCTGTTCGGCGGTGTCCAACACCGTATCTGTGTCAGTCGATCCGGTGGAAATTCCGATCATTTCCTTTGTTGGCGACACTGTTTTTTGCGCCGGCAGCCCATTTACCCTAACGGCTTCGCCAGCCGCAGCCTATCAATGGAGTACGGGCGATACCACGGCATCTATTGAGGTAACCGAATCGGGCGTGTATTCCGTCACGACGCAGGGGCTTTGCGCCGCATTTACCTCGGCCCCGCTGACGCTCACCGTGCTGGAGGCGCCCTTGCCGGCACCGGCGCCCGACACCGTGCTGGTCAATACCGCAGCACAACTCAGTGCCTCGGGCGAACAATTGATCTGGTACGATTCGGCAGTAGGTGGCCAGGTGCTGGCTACCGGGCCGGTGTTTGAAACGCCGGTGCTCACGGAAAACACGACCTACTGGGTGAGTAATACCATGGTGTTTGACCAGCCCAACCAATTCACGGGCATGACAGACCACATGGGCTCCAATTTTGCCAGCGTGCAAACCAACGGCAGCATCATTTTTAATTGTTTGTCGCCGTTTACGCTGAATAGCGCCAAGGTGTACACCAACAAGGCGGGGGTTCGGAAAATACTGCTCAACAGCAGTTTGGGGGTATTACTCGACAGTGTCAGCCTTTTTATTCCACAAGGCGAAAGCCGTCTGAACCTGAACCTGAAGGTGCCCGTGGGCAAAAACCTCTCGCTGACTACCGATCCACTGGTCAACCAGGCTTCGATCGCCACCAATGGACCACAACTGCGGCGCTCCGACGAGGGTATTCAATATCCGTACGATATTCCCAAGTACCTGAGTATTAAATCGTCCAACTTTGGTACCGACCGGTACTATTACTTCTATGATTGGGAGGTGGATTTTCCGGGCAGTACCTGCGAAAGCGCCCGGGTACCCGTGACGGCGGTGGTGGACACGGTGACCATCGGCGCCCCGAGCCTGGCATGGGCAGCACAAGTACGCGTATCGCCCAACCCGGCACTGGATCAGGTTTGGGTGGATTGGCCGGGCTATGCGGGCGGCGAATTGGTAGTGTCCATGAAGGATGGCCTGGGCCGGACGGTATCCCGGCAAGTTCTTGATGCGCCGGCCGGAGCGCTGCGCTTCACGGTGCCCTGCGCGGCTTTGCCTGCGGGGGCGTATTGGCTGGAACTAAAAAACGCGGCAGGATTGGTATCGAAAAAAATAGTACGGCAGTAAAGGAGGGAGGCTTTTTGAAGAAGGTGTCTCATGAATCATTGAAAATTGGACATTAAACATTGCTCATTGAACATTAAATTTTTAAAAATTTATAATTTATAAAATTAAAATGTTCAATGAGCAATGTCCAATTTTCAAGTCTTATGACACATCCACTTCAAAAACCTTACCCCTTGATTCGGGCCATCAAATAGGCATCGAGCAACTGGCCGTCTTTCATAACTTTTTTGCGGGCGAGGCATTCCCGCTCGAAGTTGCATTTCTCCAGCACCCGAAGGGAGGCCGTATTGTATTCGAAAACAGTTGCTTCGATCCGAACCAGGGGGCTGTGGGTAAAAAGCCAGTGGCAGAAGGCCGTGATCGCCTCCGTCATGATGCCTTGCCCCCGGTAGGGCTCGCCGAGCCAGTAGCCGATCTCGTCGGCGTGGCTGTCGGCGCCGTAGCGCAGGAAGCGGCCGATGCCGCCGATCAGTTCGCCGGAAGCGTGCCGAATGGCCCATTTGCTGGGTGTGTTGGCTTTTTCCAGTTCTTCCCGAACAAAGCTCAGCCATTCGTCGGCATGGATATTGGTGTAGGGTTTCGGGATTCGGAGCGTATTCCGGTAGGTGACGGGGTCGTTGAGGAAACGGATCAGATTGACCTTGTCCTCCGGCCGGTAGCCGGTGAGTTGGATTTGGTCGTTGACGTAAATAGTGGGATGCATATGAAATGGGCGTTAAAAACGATGCACGTGTGTGCTCCTGGGCCAACAGCCTTTTTCGCCGGGAAGTTTCTTTTTGGCCGTTTATTTTTCCTTTGCGCGAAAAGCCGAATCTTTGGCGCGGCCCAACCCCTCTTCATTTTCCCAATTTTTCAACACGTATTGCATGAAAATTCTCATTCTCGGCGGTGGTAACATGGGGCTTACCTATGCGCAAAGTTTTTTGCGCAGCCGGATCGTGATTCCGGATCAGATGATGGTGTTGTGCCGCAGTTCTGAAAAAGCCAACAGCCTGAGCCAGCAACAGGAGGGCCGTTTTTTCAGCGACCCGAAGTTGTGTGTGCCGGAGGCTGATTTGCTGATCCTGGCGGTGAAGCCCCAGGATGCCCCGCGTTTGTTTGACGAGATCCGCGAATGGGTGGAGCCCGGCCAGGTGTTTATCAGCATCATGGCGGGGGTGCGCATGGACGCCATCCGGGAAGCCCTGGGGGTGAGCAAAATCATCCGGGCGATGCCCAACTTGCCGGCGCAAATCGGGGCGGGGGTCACCACCTTTACCAGCACCGACCCGGTGACGCGGATCGAACTGGTGATGGTGCAAAACCTGCTGAACACCACCGGCAAAACACTGTACGTAGAACAGGAGGACATGATCGACGCTGCTACGGCTATTTCGGGCTCCGGGCCGGCCTATGTGTATTATTTTATGAACGCGATGATTCAGGCGGCCTTGCAAATGGGTTTCAGCGCCTCGGAAGCCGAATTGCTGGTGTCGCAAACCTTCACCGGAGCCGTGGATTTGTACAACAAATCGGACTCGTCCTGCGAGGCCTGGATCGCGAAAGTGGCCAGCAAGGGCGGCACAACAGAGGCGGCGCTTTCCGTTTTCCGCGAAACGGCCTTGCACGAAGATATTGTGGCAGGGGCGCAGGCGGCCTTGTTGCGTGCCCGGGAATTGGGCCGGTAAGCGCGGGGTCGTTAAATTTTGGACCGGCAAGAAGTTTTTTTGGAGAATCTCGGGAAGCCTTCTACATTCGGGGGTGGATAATGTATAGACCACACCATTCTTACACTTGACCAAAAATGTCTTTCAGCCTATGATGAACGAATTTGTACACACGATCATGACTGCCGATGTCATTACCCTGACACCCAGTGATACGTTAGGGCAGGCTCGTGAAATTTTAATGTCCAAACACATTCACCACCTGCCCGTCGTAGAAGGGAAAAAACTGGTGGGCATGATCACCTCCTGGGATATTTTCAAACTGGGATTGTCGGCGGTCGCCTATCAGGATATGCGGGTGAGCGAAGTGATGTCGACGCACCTGGCTACCCTCGATCCCGATCAACATATCGGCGCAGTGGCAGAGGTACTGATGGAGCATCTGTTCCATGCCGTTCCGATCGTGAACGACAAACACGAGTTGCTGGGCATCGTTACTACCTACGATGTGCTGCGCTACGAATACCGCAAAGAATATCCGGACAGCCTGGATAAGTTTGTGAAAGACAACATGTAATGCCCAAGAGGGGAGTGTTTGCCGGGTAGCCCTGCGGGAGTTGGGCCTGCCGTTGGCAAACACTTTCCTGCTGGTTGGCATTGCTCAACAAACTATTTGCCGGTCCGGGTGTTTTGCTGCGCAAACACAAGCGCGCATGTCAGTGTATACCCTTCAACGTACCCAACGCCTGCCCATTTCGATCGAAGAAGCCTGGGCATTTTTTTCTTCTCCTGCCAATTTAAAAGAAATTACGCCAGCCTACATGGACTTTCGGGTCCGCTCCGACGCTGCCTGGCTCAGCAAGATGTATGCCGGCCAGGTCATCGCTTACACCGTGCGGCCACTGGCTGGAATACCCTTGTACTGGATGACGGAAATCACACACGTACAGGAAGGCAGTTATTTTGTGGACGAACAGCGGTTTGGTCCCTACAGCCTCTGGCACCACCAGCACCACTTCAAGTCGGTCCCCGGCGGAGTGGAAATGACCGATCTGGTACATTACAAATTACCCCTGGGGTGGTTGGGCATGCTGGGGCACCGGCTTTTTGTGCGGCGCCAACTGGAGCAGATTTTTGATTTCAGGTGGACTGTGCTGGAAAAACGCTTTGGTGTGATGCCCTAACGGCATAAAAACACAAAAGCCGGCGGGCCCCCCCATCCGGCTTTGTGCAATTCATTCTCATTTGGTTATGGTTTCTGGTCTTTGGGATCCGTCTCGTCGAGGTTTTGTTTCAATCGCTTAACAGAATTGGCCTTTCAGGTTGGTTTTCAAAAGGTTGATGGGGCTGGCCTTTCAGGGTAGTTTTCAAAAGGTATTGGGGTTGGCTCTTCGGGTTGGTTTTCAAAAGGTATTGGGGCTGGCTCTTCGGGTTCGTTTTCAAAAGGTATTGGGGTTGGTTTTTATATGGTTTCGTTTTCAGATGATCCTTCTACAACGGTGTAGACAACTTTTTTGGTTTTGGCATATTAGCCGCGCTTGGTTTTCCGGGCTTATTCTGGCGGGCCACCCTGGAGTGGCCCGCCAGATCTACATTAGCCTGGTTTAAAGGGACTTACCTTTCAAAGTGTTTGCACTGGTGTTTGGGGTGTTGAGCCGTAATTTGGTACAATCGGTTATTGAGATGAGGCAGAATTAATCCGAACCACAATTGATGACGCAAAGGTAAGGGCGGTTGCTGCGGTGTAAAAGTTACAGATCTGTCGCCTTTTACTTGGAATGCCCCCCTCAGGCAAAACTATTTTCCGAACTTGCCGCGATACTGGTGTTGCTGCCTGGCCTGACGGTGATTTCGATCGAAGCGCCGTCGATCAGGTGAAACTGCACGGTGAAGGCAAATCCGTTTTTATGGTAGGTCAATACTTGCCCGGAAGCCTCGAAGTCGGCCAAACTGGTATTGCCACATGCCCCGCAGACCTCGGCTTTTTGCGTCGAACTGTTGTAGTTGATCAAAAACTGTGCTGCGCCCACGCTGATTTTGAGTGCGCCGGACATGCCGCCATCCGGCCCCCAACCAAAGGTGTAGAGGTTGTTGGCAACAGCATTGGTCGTAAAATATGCCCTGGAAAGGTCATTGCACAGCTGATTTTGCTGGAAAGCAGTCGTTTGTGAAATGATGATATCGATGATGATGATATTGTCGGCCATGGTTGGTCGTATTTTGTTTGTTATTTACATAGCAAAGGTGGTTCCAAAAATCCTGGTACAGCAATTACAAAAATTTAGACTTTTACTTGCCGGTAACTGAAAACAGCGATGGAGAACTTGGAATTGGTAGCGATGCTGCGGGTTTTTTCAACACAAGAACAACAACGGCTGGAGTTGTTTTTACAATCACCCTATTTTTCAAAGGGCGTAAAGGCCCAGCAATCGCTGCTGCTGGTGCAATTAATCTGCCGCTACCTCTCCGAAGGTCCCGCAGCTGGCGCCTGGAGCCCCGAAAAAATATACGCCCAAATTTTTACCGACAAAGACACCTACCGCGCACCAACGCTCAACAACCTGATCTCCCATACACTGAAATTGGTGCGGAAGTTCATCGAAATCGAAATGTTGACCCAAAATCTGGGGCCGGTCCGCACCCATACCCTGCATACCCAGTTTTTTCTGGACAAAGGCGAATTTGATCTCTGCGACAAATACCTGAACCGCCTGGAAGAACAACAATCCCTGGAAGAAACCTGGGACGATGCGGGATACTATGCCAACTGGCAGGCCGAATGGGTCAAATCCATGTGCCAGGGCATGCAAAACCGGGTGACCGACGACTACAACCTGAAAGTCAGCCTCTCCGCACTGGAGAAATTTTACCTGCTCCAACGACTCGATATCCTGGCTACGCTGTTCAATCAAAACCGGCTAACCCCGGTCATCGACCCGACCGAGCGCCAAATCCTCATCGACGGTATCGAAGGATGGTCCTACCTGCCGTTTTTCGAACGGCCGGTCGTGCAGTTGTACCGAAAAGTGCTGTTGTTTTTACACCTGGAAGAAAAGGCGGCCGAACCGGAATTCGACGCCTTTTTGGACCTGCTGTACCGGGAAGAAAAGAATTTGTCCCTCAGTCACCTGAAACGCTTCGAGTCCTTCGCCTACAATTTTTGCGTCCGCCGGTTTACGCAGGAAAAATTCCGGAATATCCTCTTCGACCTGTTCCACCGTTGGGTACAACCCGATCGACTCCGCCAACAGGAGACCGTGCAGTCCAACCTGATGCTGAGCATGGTATACACCGGGCTCCTCACGCAGCAATTCGACTGGGTCAATGCGTTCCTGGAGGCGTATCGCCACCGGATCAGCGGCACGCAGCCCTCCGAGGACTATTACCAGTTTGGCCGGGCTTTGTATTTTTTTAACATGAACCAATTCGACCGGGCCCAAGCCTTGCTGGTGCAACTGAATTTCCACGAAATCTTGTTGAAATATTTCTCCAAAACACTGACCATCAAAGTGTTTTATGAAATCGGCAAGGAGAATTTTGACCTGATCCAAACGCACCTCTACAACCTCAAAGTGGCGATCTACCGCGAAAACCGGATGCCCGAGGAGAAAAAAGACCGCTACAAACTCTTCGTGCGCTTCATGAACCGCCTCGTCGGCCTCCAACTGGAACCCGAACTGGACCGCAGCGCCCTGCGCAAACTGGCTACCGATGTGAACAACAAACAAAATGCAGTCGAGTGGAAATGGCTGACCCTGAAAATCAAAGCCTTGCTGGAGCCCTAAGAGCACGTTGGGGGTTTTCTGCCGGAGTCAAAAACGAGGGCTTTTTTCGTCAATTTTCGGGTTTTTGAAGGAGCATAGTGGGGGCTACGTGACTGAAAAAAGGCGAAAGGTGGCGGAAAAAGAACAGTTTTTGGCCCGGCTGGGAGACCCCCAACGTGCTCTACACCTCCTCCCGAAACAACACCCTGAGGTCGGCGGCCGACAACTCCCGTACCTGGCCCGGCTGCAAATCACCCAAACCCAGGCCGCCAATTTGTACCCGCAGCAGCCGCAACACCGGAAAGCCCACCGCCGCGCACATGCGCCGCACCTGCCGGTTTTTGCCCTCCGCCAGTGTGAGCGCCAGCCAGGTATCCGGGATGGATTTGCGGACGCGGATGGGCGGGTCCCGGTCGGGTAGGGTAGGGCGTTCTTCCAGCAACACCGCCGTCGCCGGCCGGCTCCGGTGCACTTTTCCTTCGATCCGAAATTCAACGCCCTGGCGCAGCCGTTCCAGTGCCTCCTCCGTCGGCAGGCCTTCCACCTGCACCCAGTAGGTCCGCGGATGCGCAAACTGCGGGTTCAGCAAGCGGGCGTTCAGCGCCTTGTCGTTGGTCAGCACCAGCATGCCCTCACTGTCGGCATCCAGCCGCCCCACAGGGTACACATCCGGCGAAATAAACAAGCCCAAATCGGCCAGCGTGCGCTGCCCCGGCGCCTCCTGCGTAAACTGCGACAACATCCCGTAAGGCTTATTCAATAAAAAGTAAAACATGTTTTTTAATGTGGCCAATTGTTGAATGTGGCCAATGTGGTCAATGAGACCAATGTGGGGGAATTTTTTGAATGGGTAAATGTAGAAAATTGGCGGCTCCTTATTTTGAACAACAACCGGAAACTTCTTTCCCTTCCCTTTCATTTAAAACATTAAATCACATTGGCCTCATTGACCACATTGGCCACATTAAATCACATTGGCCACATTAAAACTATTGGCCACATTAAATTGGTGCGTTATGCTTTCCTGGTGCACGGCGGTCAGGTAGCGTTCTATAAATTCCGGACTGAGGCCGCGGGCTTGGCCCTGGGCAGAGGCTTTTTCCAGAATTTCGCTCCAGCGGGCGGTTTGCAGGATGGAAATGTTGTTGCGTTGCTTGTAGCGGCCGATGTCTTCGGCCAGGCGCATCCGGCGGCCCAGCAGGTTGAACAGTTCGAGGTCCACTTCATCAATTTTGTGCCGCAGGTTTTCCAGGTTTTCCAGAAAATCGGCATTGTCGGTGGTTTCGCGGCGCACGATGAGGCGACCGCTGAGTTCGGCGTAGGCTTCCGGGGTGATTTGCTGCTTGGCATCGCTCCAGGCCTGGTCCGGGGTGCAGTGCACCTCCGTCATCAGGCCCTCGTAGTTCAGGTCGAGCGCTTGCTGGGCTATTTCCAGCAGGTCTTCGCGGTTGCCGCAAATATGGCTGTTGTCGCAAATAATCGGCAACCCGGGCATACGCCGCCGCAGTTCGATCGGAATTTCCCAGTAGGGCGCATTCCGGAATTTGGCTTTGGCATAGGCCGAAAAACCCCGATGGATGGCCCCGATCTGCGTGACACCAGCATTCCGGATGCGCTCAATGGCGCCCATCCAAAGATCCAGGTCGGGATTGACCGGGTTTTTCACCAGTACCGGTACATCAACGCCGCGCAGGGCATCGGCAATTTCCTGCACCGAAAACGGGTTCACCGTCGTGCGGGCGCCGATCCACAGCACATCCACCCCAAATTTCAGGGCTTCGTACACCTGGTTGGCATTGGCCACCTCAATGGTGGTACGCAGGCCGGTTTCGGCTTTCACGCGGCGCAACCAGGGCAGGGCGGCGGCGCCGTTGCCTTCGAAGGCGCCCGGCCGGGTGCGGGGTTTCCACACGCCGGCGCGAAAAAGATCGATGCCCTGCGGGGCCAGGCCCCGCGCAACGGCCAATACTTGTTCTTCGGTTTCTGCCG
>JADLDL010000083.1 GCA_020846655.1 Saprospiraceae bacterium
ACTCCGCCGCTACCTGCCCTGGCCCCGGCTCCTGCTGCCGGCAAGCCCGCCGAACCGACCCATGCAACACGCCCGCCCAAAGCCCGGAAATTCAAAAGCAGAACTTCCCAGCCGCAAGTGTCAGATCCCGAAACCATCGATGATCCGGAACTCGCCCTGGCCGAAATCCGGGCGGCCCTGGCGCTGGTTTCGTCCAAAATTAAAAAAGGGAAAAAGGAAATAGATAAGGGTTTGCAAGAAATCGAAACCCTGGACAAAATGATCAAAAAGAAAAACGAAGGGTAAAAAATTACCACCCCGCAATGCCGCAACACACATTAAAAACACACACAACTGGAAATTATCTATGAAAAAGTTCTTTTTGTTATTGCCCCTGGTCCTCCTGCTGAGCGCTTCAGCCGGCGCCCAAAACGACGCGATCAATCGCTTTTTTGCCCAGTACATGGAAGACGAGCGCTTCACGGTGGTCTTTGTGAGCCCCAAAATGTTCAACCTGGTGTCCAAAATCAGCACTGACGACGAAGAGTGGGAAAAATTCCGCGGCATCGTCGGTGATCTTACCGGCTTGCGGGTACTCACGGCCGACAGCATCGGCAACGGCACCGCCCTCTACAAGGAAGCATTGGCCAAAGTGCCCACCGGCGAATATTCCGAACTGCTTACCGTTCGGGATGGCAACGAAAACGTGCGGATCTGGACCAAAGACAGCGGCGCAGTGATCAACGAATTGCTGCTGCTGGTGGGCTCGCCCGACGAGTTTGTCCTGCTCAGCCTCACCGGCCGTATCGACCTCGACAAAATATCCGAACTCTCCAAGGATCTCGACATCGAGGGCGTGCAGCACCTGGACAAAGTGAAGAAAAACAAAGAGTAGTAAACCCTTGGCCGCTGGCCCCTGTTGATCACCCTTGCCATTGTATTGCGATGGCTACTAATCAAAATGCTATGAAACAAATTCTTTTTTGCCTGCTGATCTGCCTGCTGTCTGCTGCCGGGCTTCAAGCCCAGGACCGGGGGCTCTACTGGAAATACAAGGACTACGACGGCGCCATTTCCCTGACGCTCCCGCAATGGATCATTCACGCCGGCTCTTGGTTTCTGGAAGAAAAAACCGATCGCCAGATGCTTCGCAAAGTTCGGAAAGTGCGGGTGCTTGTGTTCGAAGACGAGCCTGGGCCGGTCACGAAAAAAGACATCGACCGCTTCAACCGGAAAGCCGAACGCCGCCGGCTCGATCACATGCTCAGCCTGCGCGAACAACAAACCCGGGTTGAAATTTGGGCCAAAGAGCGGCGCAATGCCCTGCGCAAAGTGGTGATCCTGGTGCGCGAACCCGATTCCTTTGCCTTTGTGAGCCTGCGCGGCAAGATTCGAATGGAAGACCTGGTCAAGTTGTTGCAGGATATGCCCCGGGATTCGAAAGATGGAAAGGAGGAGAACCGCCTCATCCCGGCCAATGTGCGGGAAGTGATCCGCATCTGAAACCGCCAATTGGAGTATTGTTGCTGATATCTATAAAAACAGGCCGCCGGAGCAATTCCAGCGGCCTGTTTGGTATTTCGTCCGAACGGGTTTGGCGGCTTATTCCTCGTCGTCGTCGTTTTTCCGGTTGTTTTTGGTGTAGCCGGGGTCTTCCATCGAGTCGTTGTCCATCTCCCAGTCATCGCCGCTGCCCGAATTCGGGCGTTTGGCCGAGGGCAGCCGCACCTTGTCGCCGATAGGTTTGGCGGTTGGCCGCTGGCCGCCTTCCTCGATGGGCCCGAAGGCATCGTTGCCGCTGCTGTCGCCGCCGGTTTCGCGACCGGAATTGGCGATGTTTTTTCCATCGATGCTTTTGGTGGCATGCGGTACCAGGCGCAAGCGGTTTTTATCGATCAGTTGCCCGGTGATGGTACAGATGCCGTATGTTTTGTTTTGGATCCGCAACAAGGCATTGCGCAGGTCCTGGATATGCCGTTGTTGCCGGATGGCCATCCGCTGGAGCAACTCCAGATCGGTATGTGCCGTCGAGTCATCGTACCAGTCACCACCCTGTTGATTGAAGCCGTTTTCGTTCAACTCATCGATTTGCTTTTGCGTAAAGTCGAGCTCTTCCTGTGCTTTTACCAGTTTATCATCGATTATGGCTTTGAACTCCATCAAATCGTCGTCGCTGTACCGTATTTTTGGTTCGTGTGACATAGGTAAGGTCAAATTATGGTAGTGAAAGTAGTATTAGGGGGAATCAGGGCGCAAAATTAGTTCAAAAAAAACTTAAGCAGGTCCGGGCTTCATAAAAATTAATATTTTATTCTGGAATAAATTTTTATGCTGCTTTTTTCACTGGAAAATGAGACGCAGGATAGTCAAATTTTTGGCGGGCCGGCCTGCGGGCCAATGTGGCGCCAGCGCCAAACGGCCACCCGAAACCGCTGGTTTTGGCGTGTTTTAAAAACCGAATGAAATTCTGCTTCGTGGCTAAAAAAATGCCGTACTTTTGCAGGAGTTTTCCTGCTTCCCCCAGTCAACCAAACAATCGTTGGAACGATGCCGCCTGTCGGCGGTTTTTGCCAAGTAAAATTTTGCCCTAACCACAGCATAGTATGATTGAAACAACCACAACGCCCCGTTCCAATATCCGTTCGAAAAAACAGGAGCCTTTGAGCGATGCGTATCGCCAGGAAGTGCTGCGCGATTTTCGCATTTGCTGCCTGAGCCGCGAAGCCAGCGTGCTGGCCCGCAAAGAAGTGCTGACCGGACGGGCCAATTTTGGCATCATCGGCGACGGCAAAGAGGTGGCCCAGGTCGCCATGGCCAAAGCCTGGCGCAAAGGCGATTTCCGGTCGGGGTATTACCGCGACCAGACGCTCATGCTCGCGCTCGACCTGATGACCCTCGATGATTTTTTCGGCCAACTCTACGGCGATCCCGAAAACGATAAATTCTCCGGCGGCCGCCAAATGAATTGCCACTTTGCCACACCCTTTGTGGATGCCGAGGGCAATTGGCTCGACCTCAAAAACCGCTACAATATTTCCTCCGATATCTCGCCCACCGCCGGCCAAATGGCCCGCGCCCTGGGCATGGCCCTGGCCTCCAAAAAATTCCGCGCCTTGCCCCAACTGGCCGGCCAACTCTCCGACCAGGGCAACGAAGTGACCTTCTGCACCATTGGCGATGCCTCCACCTCCGAAGGCGCGTTTTGGGAAACTGTCAACGCCGCCGGCGTCTTGCAGGTGCCCCTCGCCATTGCCGTTTGGGACGACGGGTACGGCATCTCCGTTCCGCAAAAATACCAAACCACCAAGGAGAGTATCTCCGAAGTACTCAGCGGTTTTGCCGGCGAAGGCGGCATCAATATCCACACCGGCAAAGGTTGGGACTACCCGGGCCTCTGCCAGTTGTTCCAGGAAGCCGTCGCCGATATGCGCCGCAGCCACCGCCCCGCCTTGTTTCATATCCAGGAAATCACCCAGCAACTCGGCCACTCCACCTCCGGCGACCACCGCCGCTACAAGTCGCCCGAACGCCTGGCCTGGGAAGAAGAACATGATTGCAACCTGAAAATGGCTGCCTGGATGGTCGAAACCGGCATCGCCACGGAAGACGAGATCAAAGACATCAAACGGGAAGCCCGGCTCGAAGCCACTGCCGCCGCCCAACGCGCCTACCAACACTACCACCAAGGCGTAGCCAACGATCGAAAAGTGCTTGCCCAAGCCCTCCAGGCCGCTCAAACCGCACACCCGGAACTACCGGCCCTGGCTGCTATCGCCAACGAACTGGAACAAAAACGCGAACCCCTTCGCTTCGAACTCGTCAAAACCGCCCGCCGCGCCCTGGCTGCCCTGACCGGGAAACAAAGCCCCGCCCGCGAACCGATCGCCGCCTTTGCCGGCCAGGAAATGGCCAAAGGCGAACGCTGGTATTCCGAAAACCTATACAGCCAATCGCCCAAATCCGCCCTGCGCGTGCCGGCAACCCCGGCGCACTATTCCGACGAGTCGCCGCTGAAAGACGGTTATGAAATCCTGAACGCCTGCTTCGACGCCCAATTTGCAAAAATGCCGGAGTTGTTTGCCTTCGGCGAAGATGTGGGCCATATCGGCGATGTCAACCAGGGCCTGCGCGGCATGCAACAGAAATACGGCATCGAACGGGTGTTCGATACCGGCATTCGGGAATGGACCATCATGGGCCAAGCCATCGGCATGGCGATGCGCGGCCTGCGCCCCATCGCCGAAATTCAATACCTCGACTACCTGATTTATGGCCTGGCGCCGCTGTCCGACGACCTTTGCACCCTGCGCTGGCGGTCCAACAACCTCCAGGCCGCCCCGGCCATTATCCGGACCCGCGGCCACCGGCTCGTGGGCGTCTGGCACGCCGGCTCCCCCATGGGCATGATGCTGGGCTCGCTGCGCGGCATGTATTTCTGCGTGCCCCGCAACATGGTGCAGGCCGCCGGCATGTACAATACCCTCCTGCAAAGCGACGACCCGGCCATCGTAGTCGAATGCCTCAACGGCTACCGCCTCAAAGAGCGCCAGCCCGACAACATCGGCGCCTTCACCGTGCCGCTGGGCGTGCCCGAAGTGCTGCGGGAAGGCTCCGATATCACCGTCATCAGCTATGGTTCCAGCCTGCGGATCGCCGAGGAGGCCAGCGAATTGCTGGCACAACACGGCATCTCCGTCGAACTGCTCGACGTGCAAACGCTCCTGCCCTTCGACCTGCCGCAGATGTGCCTGAAATCCATTCAAAAAACCAACCGGGTACTATTCCTCGACGAAGACTTCGCCGGCGGCGCTACCGGCTACCTGATGCAACAGGTGCTTGAGGCGCAGGGCGCCTACCGGTACCTCGATACAGCTCCGCTGGCCCTGGCCGCTAAAGACCACCGTCCTGCCTATGGGCAAGACGGCGATTACTTCAGCAAGCCACAGGCCGAAGATGTATTCCAGGCGATTTACGATGCCATGCGGGAATCCGACCCCCGGCGTTTCCCGGGCTAAGCGGCGTCTGGTCTTGTTGTTTTTATTGAAAAAATAGCGCTAAAAAGCGCGTTGCAAATTGAATTCGCCCAGTTCCACCCGGAGTTGGGCGAATTCTTTTGGGCTCAGCGCCTCGGAAAGGGTTTCCAAAATTTGCATAAAAAACGGCACCGGCGCCACGGCTTTCACCCCATTTAGCCATTGCAAACGTATCGAATGACTCATGTAGGGCGCGGCGTAGCGGTACCATTTTAATTGTGTAGCCGGGGCCATGCGGCCGAGGATGTTGCGGCGCATCTCCAGCAGTTCTTCGTCGCTGAAATGCTTCCAGAGCAGTTGTTGGGTGTGTTCTTCTTCCTCCAGCATGTGCAGCAGGTAGGCGCTTTGGAAGCGGTTTATTTCAAAGTAAAAACGCTCGCTCAGCGCCTCTACGGCTTCGCCCCGGCGGGCGCGTTCTATCAGCCCATCGAGCAATTGCTCCAGCGTAGCCTGTTGTTTTTCAATAATTTCGTGTTCCTCCTGGTTGAGCAGGGCTGCACCGGGCTGGCGTTGTTCCAGGGCTGCCAACAGGAATTCCTCTTCGTCGGCGGCGTGTTCGCGGAGCAGTTGGAACAAGTCGCGGCCCAGCTCGTGCAGGCGCATGACCTGAATGCTGCTTTTAAAATCGGTGCTTCCGGCCAACAGGTTGAGTTGTGCCAACAGGTGGCGCAGGCCCTTGTGGGGGATGTCGAACATCTTGATACGGGAATTTGCCAATGCGGTTTTCATAGCGATCAATTGCTTTTTTTAAAACATTGGACGCATCGGCCGCGCCGGGAGGTTGCAGGCGGCGTGCCCTACACTTTCCACAAGCGCAAAAACAAGACCTCCAGCGCCAGGAACAGCAGGGCGAAGATCAGGCACCAGCGCCACAGCACGACGCCCTGGTTTTGTTCGTCGACCACCTGGGTAAAGTTGGCTTCGGCGTTTTCAGCCAGTACCTTGATGTTTTCCGGCAGGCCCTCGGTCAGGCTCGTTTCGGGGCGGTAGCGCAGGTCGCTTTCCTGGCGGTCGTAGTTGAACGCATATTCGGCCAGCGTGGAATCGGGGCGCAAGCCCAGGCGGTACCAGCCCGCATCGTGCAATTGAGTACCCGGCGTGAGCAACACTTTGGAGCCCAGGATACGCTGCTCCGGAATGAACTCGGCCGCTGCCGTTTGGCTGCCATTGGCCTGCTCTTCGCCCGGACGCTCCTGCACGGCACTGAGTTTGTACACAATTTCGCCCGAGGCCGACACCTGGTGGCTGGCTTCCAGCACTTCATCTTTGCCGATCGTATAGGCTATCTGGCGGCCTTTGGAACCTGCCAGGGCTGTTTTGAACAACATCGGCACAAAAATTTCGGCGTTGCGCACCAGGTCGTTGACTTTTTCATCGAGCGGTGCGGCATACAGATATAAGGCGCCTTCGCCGGCGGGAAATTTGGCCAGCATGGCCGTGCCATCGCGGTACGTCAGGATATATTCGCCCCGGTTGGCCGAAATTTTGAAGTTCCCCTGGGTGCTCGGCAGCCGCAGGTTGGCGCTTTTGTTGAGGTAGACATCCCGGAACACAAACTCTTCGGTATTCACCTGGCTGCCTTGCCGGGGCGTCGGTTCAAAGGCGCCGAGCGGACCGGCGTTGAAATTTTGCAACAAGCCGTTGTAGGTATTCAGGTCGGCATTTTGCGCCGGAAACACGAGCACATTGCCGCCGTTTTGGGCAAAGGATTTGAGTTCCTGAGCCAAACCGGAGGTCACCAACCCGATTTCATTCAACACAATCAACTGGTAGTTTCCAAATTTGGAATAATCCAAACTCCGCACGTCGGCGTTGTCGAGGCGGAAATAATTGGCGCCGGCAAATACCTTGTTCAGGTATTTGTTGGGTTGTAAGCCGTTTATACACAAGACGTTGATTCGCTCGGCAACCGCAAAGGACAGGAAATAATCGTCGTCAAACTGCACCGGAAAATCCGTGACCGACAATTTGGCCTCGTGCCAGCCGGCGTGCGTGATGCTGTACGGAATAGTGTCCAGGCGGCTGCCGTGGGCTGGTATTTGCAGGACGCCGACGGGTTTCAACTGGCCGTCGTATCGCATGGAAAGGCGGACCTCATCGGCATTGTCTTCGCCCCGGTTGCTCACCTTGACCAGCAGGTTGGCCGTTTGGTTGAGGATCTGCACCGGACTTTCGAACCAGGCCGAGTCGATGGAAATATTGTTTTCCCGAACGGCGTGCATCGGCACCAGGTTTACTTCGACCAGGCTGTCGGTAAACGACTTCAGGTCGCTGATGTTTTCCTGAAAATCGCTGATCAAAAAGGCAATTTTGTTTTCGGCCTGGCCGGTGTTCAGGCATTGTTGCTGGCGCAGCAATACTTTGGCCAGTTGGCGTGTCGCCGGGCCGATTCGGATCTCCTCGATCCGGCTGATGGCGTCTTCGCGGCCTACCAGGCGCTGGTCGCGGCCTTCAAAATCATTGGTCAATATTTGAAAACGGTCGGCAGGACCGTAGGCTTTGACGATGTCGCGGGCGCGTTGTTTGGCCAGTTCGAGCAGCGGCGCATCCTTGGACAAGGCCGCCATACTGAACGAGTTGTCGACAAATACACTCACTGCTTTTTCGCCCTGTTTCACATCGGCCGAACGCGGGATAAAAGGCTGGGCAAAGGCGAGCACCAGGAAAATGATGGCCAGGCAGCGCATGAGCAACACCAGCAGGTTGCGCAATTTGCGGCGGTTGCTGGTGATGTCTTTGACCTCTTGCAGAAAGCGCACATTGGTGAAGTACACTTTTTTGAACCGCCGGAAATAGAACAAATGGATGATAATGGGGACGGCGATGGCGGTAAGGGCAGTGAGGAATAACGGGAAAAGAAATTGCATATTACGGGTGGGCGCTCGGGCCTTAAGGATTGGATGGTCGGGATAAGTACGTTTAAGCGATCAAATTGTTTTATCCAGCGGGCAAAGTTGCGGCTTTTTGCTAAAATCAGGGAATTGATTTCGCCCAACGACGCGCCATGCGCCCTAACCGGCTGGCTTTCCGAAACGATACTGCTGCAAAGGCCGGTTGTTGCGGGCCACCATCAGCCGGTTGCCGATGATCGCCAGGTCGCGCACCACGCCGTCCAGCCAGAGTCCGCTTTGCCGGGCCGGGGCCACCACAAACTGCCCTTTGCCATCGCCGCAGAGCAAGGTGCCGCGCGAGGCCAGGCAAATGCCCGTTTCGGGTTTGCAGCGCTCTTCGTTGCCCGCCAGCAGGATGTCGGGGTAGCCGTCGCCCGAAAAATCGGCCACTGCCACCGCAAACACCGGCGCCACCTGCGCAGGGGCGGGGAGGGCTTGCAGTTCGAATTTTCCCTGCCCCCGGTTCCACAGCACCGCTGTTTGGAGCCAAGGGGCTTCTTTTTTCAAGGCTGATTTTAATTGCTCCGCCGAAAAAACCTGTTCGATCGTCTGGTTCTGGTACGCCTCAAATTTCAGGTACTTCTTTTTCAGGGACGGAATTTGTTTCACCAGATCGTTGCGCAGCACCAGCGGGTACGAATGCCCGCCGTTGTACTGGCAAAGAATACTTTCCTCGCGGCCATTTTGGTCAAAATCCTGGATGTACAAAGACAGAGGTTCCTCCGCACTGGCCTTAAACCGGCTGTTCAGGCCCTGGTTGCCCAATACAAAATCCGGGTCGCCGTCGCCGTCCAGGTCGGCCGCCGTCACGCAGTTCCACCAGCCCGAGGGCGCTGCATCCTGGCCCGGCTCGCCCTGGAGCAGGCTCAGTTCGCCGCCTTTGTTTTCAAAAATACGCACCGGCTCCCATTCGCCGGCCACGATCAGGTCGGGGTCTTTGTCGGCGTCGATATCAGCCCAGGCGGCGCTGGTGACCATGCCGAGTTGTTCGAGGCTGCGGTAGCGCTCCAGATCCGGCTCGAAATAGCCTTTGCCATTATTTTTGAGGATAATAGAGCTCGGCGGCTGGCCATACTGGCCGGGGATGAGGCGCATGCCGACAAACAGGTCGAGGTCGCCGTCGCCGTCGATGTCGGCTGGGCTGGCGCAGGCGGTGGAGAAGGGTTTGCCGCTGGGCAAGGCGTCGGCTTTGCGCCGGAAGTGCCCGGCGCCGTCGTTGAGGTAAAAACGGTCGTCGAGGGCCGCTTGGCCGGGGTTAAATTCGTTGCTGCCGGAGCCCACATACAGGTCGGCGTCGCCATCGCCATCGGCGTCAAAAAATACAGCGGCCACGTCCTCGCCGGCCTTGTCTTGTTCAAAATCAGGTTGCGGCAGGCGTTGAAACTGTCCGGCGGGCGTTTGCAGCCAGAGTTGGCCGGCCTGCCCGGCAGCACCGCCGGCATAAAAATCGCTGCGGCCGTCGCCGTTCACATCTGCCACGGCCAGTTTGGGGCCTTCGGCCGAATACATCCGGAACAACAGCGGCTCCCGGTCAAAATCCGAATAGGACGATTCGGTGTGGACAAACGCCGGCGGGGTTTCGGCCAGCAGCCAGGGCGCTGCCGGTTTTTCAGCCACGGCTTGCTCTGCATGGGCCTCCGTTTCGGCAATGGCCAGCACCTGGTTAGCGGGCACCTGTGCGCGGCGCCAGATTTTTCCCGACGGGAATTCGATCCGTACCTCCTCGGCCACGTTGGCGGCGCCCAGGCCGAAGTGCAGGCGGTGTTCCACGCAGGATTCGAAGCCGCGCATGGGCGCCAGTTCCTGGTACTGGGTCTGGCCTTGGGCGCGCACGAAGGCCCGGGCGCCCAGGGCAAAGGTATTGGCGCCCTCGCCGCGTAGCCGGATGCTCAGCCAGTTGGCCTGGCCGTTGGTTTCGTTCCGGTACACCGAGCAGGGCATGTTGACGTTGTTGACCACCAGGTCGAGGTCGCCGTCGTTGTCGAGGTCGGCGTAGGCCGAGCCATTGGAAAAACCGGGCTGATCGAGGCCCCATTCGGCGGCTTTGTTGCGAAACGCCAGCGCTGCGGGGTCGCCCTGGTTTTGGAAAAGGTAGTTGCTAAGGGGCTGGCTGGGCATCCGGTCGATGAGGGTTTTGATGCCCTGGCCGGGGTTTTCGCGCAAGACCTGGGAAATAGCGGAGGGGTCGGAGTAAAAATTCAGGTAGTCCTGGTCCAGCAGGTCCTTGCCGATGCCATTGGCTACAAAAATATCTTTCCAGCCGTCGTTGTCGAAGTCGGCCAGCAAGGCGCCCCAGCTCCAGTCGGTAGCCCAGACGCCGGCCTGGCGGCCGATTTCGCTGAAGCCTGGCCGGCCGGGGCCCTGGTTGAGTTGGAGCACGTTTCGGCCAAACTGCCGGAAGTAGCCGGTTTCGAGCATCACCTGGTAGGTGTTCCAGTTGTCGAAACTGGCTTTGGTTTTGTACCGGGCGTCGTCGGGGGGCGTCATTTCAGTCACGAAAAGTTCGGGGTAGCCGTCGTTGTTGAGGTCGGCCATGTCGGCACCCATGGAGCCTTTGCTGATCTCGGAGAGTTGTTGTTCCAGCACTTCGCTGAAGCTGCCGTTGCCGTTGTTGTGGTACAGGTAGTCGCGTTCGAAGAAGTCGTTGGAGATGTAGAGGTCCTGCCAGCCGTCGCGGTCGTAATCGCCCACCGTGACACCCAAGCCGAAGCCGATGGCGCTGCTGTAGATGCCGGCTTGTTGGGTGACGTCGCTGAAGCCGCCGCCGGTGGCGGTAGGGGGGCCGTCGTTGCGGAGTAGTTTGTTGCCGCCTTGCGTGTCGGGGGTGTTGCGTTGGCCGGGTCGGAAATCGTAGCCGCCCACGCTGCGCATGGAATTGTTGAGGAGGTAGCAATCGAGGTCGCCGTCGTGGTCGTAGTCAAAAAATGCGGCGTGTGTGCTGAGGCCCCGGTTGTCGAGGCGCCAGGCGGCCGATTGTTCTTCGAAGACCGGTATGCCGCCGGGGCCGGGGCCTTTGTTGATAAACAATTCGTTGTGGCGCTGCTCGCCACCCGGCGGGCCCGATTTGCAGGTATAAATATCGAGCAGGCCGTCGCCGTTGAGGTCGGCAAAAGCCACGCCGGCGGTCCAGACCTTTCGCGTGCCGAGGCCTGCTTTTTCGGTGATGTCTTCAAACTGGAAATTGCCCCGGTTGAGGTACAGGCGGTTGGAACACAGGTTGCCGCAGAGGAAAAGGTCGGACAAGCCGTCGTTGTTCACGTCGCCGATTCCGACCCCGCCGCCGTTGTAAAAATTGCGAAAGACGTAGCAATTGAACGAGTCGGTATAGGGCACGTCGTTGCGAAAGCCGATGCCGGTTTGTTCGGCAGGGAGCAGGCTAAAGCGCCGCCCGGCGCCCGGCGTCTCAGTAGTGTGGCAGGCAGCCAGCCCGATGCAGAGCAGGACGAACAGGAAGGGGCGTGAAAAAAGGCAAAATGTAAAATGTAAAATGTAAAATGTAAAAGGGAGGGTTCGGGCGGGGGCTGTACGAAGGATGATTTTTGTTCGATTCAACGCCGTGGCTGTTTCAAAAATCTTAGCAAATTGAACATTAGCCATTTCAATTTTAAATTTGACAATTAGAAAATTTTCAATGACGCAATGGGACATTGTATCCAATTGCAATATTCAGCAAGATAAGGGGCGGCCTCCTTTTGGCGGAGCCAAAGCCCGCAGGCTGCTGCTGAAACGATGCATTCCAGCCTTGATCCGAAATCACCCCTTTGACTTTTATATTTTACATTTTGCCTTTTGCCTTGCTCAGGTCGGTAATTTCCAGGCGTACCTGGCTGTCGTTGGGCAGGGTGATGAGGACTTGGCGGTTGGCCTCCACTTTTACCCAAAAAGGGGCGCCTTCGGGGGTTTTGAGGGCGAGGAAACCGCTGCCGAACCAACGTTCGAGCAGGGGTGAAATTTCCTTGCGCAGGGGTTCGGAAAAGAGTTCTTTGTTCCAGGGGGCCCAGTCGCGGTACCGGAAGGTAGCCCACATGCTGGCAATTTTCCGGTTTTCAAAGCGGGGAAAAAAATTCATCACGACGGGTTTGGAGTACCCGCCGGGGTAGTACCCCACGCTGGTCACATCGGTTTCGGCGCCGTGGTGACAGCGGCCGGATTGGTTTGCGGACCAGCAATAGTTGAAGAAACTGTCTTGGGGCATGCCGAAATAAAAGCCGAGAAACAGACTGTCGATCCGGACCTCGCGGCTGGTTTCGCGGGCTACCATTTTTTCATAATCGCTTTGGCAGGCATACCACAGGGAGGCAAATGCCAGCAGGCTCCAACAGATCAGGCGATGCATAGGCTGTTCTTTTTTAGGACAAAGAAAAAGAGCAAACGGCAAAAATGCCGCTTGCTCTTTTTTTAAATTGAAAGGAACACGAATGGGCTTAGTAGCCAGGATTTTGTGCCAGGTTCGGGTTCGAATTCCGCTGCGACACCGGGATGGGCCACAGGCGGCGTTCGGGGGCCGAAACCGTTGTGCGGAGGCCGTGGGGCTCGCTGAACTTGCCGAAGCGGATCAGGTCCTGACGGCGCCAGCCTTCGTAGAATACTTCGCGGCTGCGTTCGTCGAGGAATTGATCGGCGGTCACGCCACTGGCCAGGTTGGCCAGGCGGGCGCGAGTGCGCAGGGGCTCTGTGTAGGGCAGTACGAGGTCCCAGTTGCCAGCCAGGCGGGCTTCCGCTTCTGCTTTTACCAGCCAGATGTCGGCGTAGCGCAGGATGGGGAAGTCATTGCTCAGGTTGGGCGTAGCGCCTACGGCAAATTCAAATTTGTTGATCCGGGCGCCGGCCTGACGCAGGCAGGAGGGGCTGAGTTCGTTGATTTCTGCCATAAAGGTCAGCGGTTTGCCATCCGGGTCGGCCGCTTCAGCGGAAGGGTCTTCCAGGCGGGTGATCCCGTCGGCGGCAAACTGCGGGCCAACGAGGAAGTTGTTGGCTTTGCGGACGTCGTCGGTCTCGTAGCTGTTGTAGAAATCGGTGGCGGCGCAGTAGCCGTTCCAGGGCTGCTCTTGCAGGTTGAACGTCGACTGGCTGGC
>JADLDL010000084.1 GCA_020846655.1 Saprospiraceae bacterium
AAATGGCAAAGATATGGAAACGGATAACCGACAACCGACAACCGACAACCGACTACAACTTCTCGCGGAGGTATTGCCCCGTATACGACGACGGCACTTGTGCCAACTCCTCCGGCGTACCCTGGAAAACCAGGTAGCCGCCTTCCTTGCCGCCTTCGGGGCCCAGGTCGATCACCCAGTCGGCGCTTTTGATCACCTCCACATTGTGCTCCACCACCAACACGGTATGTCCTTTTTCCACCAGCGCATTGATGGCTGTGAGTAATTTGCCGATATCGTGAAAATGGAGGCCGGTGGTGGGCTCGTCGAAGATAAAAAAGATGTGGCCACCCGAGTTTTCGCGGATCAGGAACGAAGCCAGTTTGACCCGCTGGGCTTCGCCACCCGAAAGGGTACTGCTGGACTGGCCGAGTTTCACATAGCCGAGGCCTACTTCGCTGAGGGGCTGGAGGCGGTCGATGATATCTTTTTGACCTTTAAAATACTCGAGGGCATCGTCGATGCTCATGTCCAGTACCTCAAAGATATTTTTGCCTTTGAACTGCACATCGAGCACTTCCTGTTTGAACCGCTGGCCTTTGCACTCTTCGCACTCCAGGTGCACGTCGGCCAGAAACTGCATTTCGATGATTTGTTCGCCTTCGCCCTTGCAGGCTTCGCAACGGCCGCCATCTACATTAAAACTAAAATGTTTGGGCTGAAAGCCCCGGATTTTGCTCAGTTGCTGGCTCGAAAACAGGTCGCGGATGGCGTCGTAGGCTTTTACGTAGGTGACGGGGTTTGAGCGGCTGCTTTTGCCGATCGGGCTTTGGTTGATAAATTCTACCCGTGCTATTTTCTTCACCGGGCCTTCGATGCCGTCGAACAAGCCGGGTTGCTTGCCGGGGTTGTCGGGCAGGTGTTGCAGCAAGGCGGGGTACAGAATATCCCGTACCAGGGTGGTTTTGCCAGAGCCGCTCACCCCGCTTACCACGGTGAGGCAATGCAGTGGAATGCGCACCTGGATGTTTTTCAGGTTGTGTTGGCGGGCGCCTTTTATTTTTAAAAAATCGGTGGTGTTGCGGCGCAGGGTCGGAAGCGGAATTTGCAGGCTGCCCGACATATACCGGGCGGTGAGGCTTTCCGGCGCTGCTTTTCCAATGTCGCTGTAGTTGCCGGCAAAAACGACATGTCCGCCGTGCACACCGGCTTCCGGGCCCATATCGACCAGAAAATCGGCGTTTTTGATCATTTCTTCTTCGTGTTCCACCACCACAACGGTATTTCCCAGGTCGCGCAGGTTTTTGAGCACCGCCACGAGGCGCCCCGTATCGCGGGGGTGCAAGCCCACCGAGGGTTCGTCGAGCAGGTACATGGAGGCGGTTAGGTTGCTGCCCAAGGTACGGGTCAGGTGGATGCGTTGGGTTTCGCCGCCGCTGAGGGTATTGGAAATCCGGTCGAGGCTCAGGTAGCCCAGGCCCAGTTCGACGGTAAATTTCAGGCGGCCGTGTATTTCGATCAGCAGCCGGCGGGCCACTTGCCGCTCGTGCTCGGGCCATTCGATTTGTTCAAAAAAAGCCAGCACTTCGTCCAGCGGCACGGTGGTGAGGGCCGAAATATTTTTTCCGCCGATGCGTACGCACAAGGCTTCGCTGCGCAAACGGCCGCCTTCGCAGGTCGTGCACACCGTGCGGCCGCGGTAGCGCGCCAAGGTCACCCGGTTTTGAATTTTATAGGTTTTGCTTTCGAGTTCCTGAAAAAAAGCGTTGATGCCCTGAAACCACTCATTGCCGGTCCAGAGCAATTTTTGTTCGGCTTTGCTCAGTTGCTCGAAGGGCTTGTGCACCGGAAAATCAAAGCGGTGGGCCTGCTGCAAAAACTGGCTGAGCCATTCGCCGTATTTTTCGCCTTTCCAGGGAGCCAGGGCGCCGTCGTACACTGATTTGGTGGCGTCGGGCACCACCTTGTCGGGGTCTATACCCAGGATGCGGCCATAGCCTTCGCAGGTCGGGCAGGCGCCATAGGGGTTGTTGTAGTTGAACAATTGAGGGGTAGGCTCCGGAAATTCGATGCCGTCGAGTTCGAAGCGGTTGTTGAACCGCATGATGTCGACGCTGCCTTCGGCGGGCAGCAATTGGACCCAGCATTCGCCCTCGCTTTCATAAAACGAGGTATTGACCGAGTCGGCCAGGCGCATCCATTCGCTCTCATCAGCGTGGCTCACCACAAAACGGTCGATCAGCACCGTCAGGCCGGCTTCGCGGAATTGGTAGGCTTTTTCCTGCAAATCCAGGGCTTCGGCTTCGGGTGCTGGCGCCAGCACCTCTTCAATGCGCAAAATGGCTCCGTTCCAATGTACCCGGGAGTAGCCTTTTTGCAACAAAAGGTTTAGTTCTTGTTCGAGGCTGCGTTCTTTGTATTTTTGGCTGAAGGGGATGAGCAAGAGGCCGCGCGTGCCTTCAGGCTGGCTCCGGATAAAATCGATCACATCGCTGACTTCGTGTTTTTTCACAACCTGGCCGCTGACCGGGGAGTAAAACTTGCCCACGCGGGCATACAAGAGGCGCAGGAAATCATAGATCTCGGTCATGCTGCCCACCGTCGAGCGGGTATTGCCGGTGGTCACGCGTTGTTCGATGGCAATAGCCGGGCAAATGCCCCGGATGTAGTCCACATCCGGTTTTTTCATGCGGCCCAAAAACTGCCGGGCATAGCTCGACAGGCTTTCCACATAGCGGCGCTGGCCTTCGGCATACAGGGTATCCATCGTGATACTGGATTTGCCGGAGCCCGACACGCCGGTCACCACAACCAGTTTGTTTTTGGGAATTTGCAGATCGACATTTTGCAGGTTGTTCACCCGCGCACCTTTAATCGTAATAAAACGGGGATCCACCAAATCAGTGTCCGCAACAGCCGGGCTGTCCTTTACTTGTATCATTGTAGAGAGGATAAGAGCGCAAATTTCGGGAAAACGGCGTTTATAAAAAATTTGTTTGAAAAGTTTTCCGCAAAAAAACAAAGGAGCGCTGTAAAAACCGTCTGGAAGGCTCTAGTTGCAGCCGGCTTTCCAAAGGCCAAAAAAAACGGCGAGCCAAAGCAAGCCTTTGATAAGAAAGAAGAAAAAACCAAACACGCCAAAGCGGCGGATCCACGATTTCCAGTCTTTTTTTTCCATGTTCAGTCGATCATTTGACTTGTTCAGCAGCAGTAAGTGGAGTCCCAAACACCTGGCGCGTACTTTTGTTGGCAAAAACGGGTTGGCTAGATAATTTGCCGTTCGGACAAAAACGGCAAAACGGAAGACAAATAAACCCTTTACTTACCCAACGCTTATATTTGCGCAGCAAAACCACACTCTTTTTTTTATTGTCTTCTGCTCCACATGAAAAATTTTATTGCCGCCTCGGCCCTGCTTCTTTTGTTGCTGGGTCTTATGACAACACCCACCGCTTGTTTTTACGACAACGAAGAGGACCTCTACGGACCCGATTCCACCAATACCTGCGACACCGCCGGCATGCGCTACAGCGTGGAAATCAAAAAAATACTGGAAGATAACTGCAACAGTTGCCACCTGCCTTCCGGCGCCACTTATTCGGCTATTCCGTACGAAACGCATGCGCAATTGCTGGAGGTAGCGCTCAATGGCAAATTGGTAGAACGCATCAACGACCAGGCTTCCCCGATGCCGGAAACCGGTTTGATGGACAAGTGCAGCCGGCAAAAAATTGAGGCTTGGGTGCGGGCCGGCGCCCCGAACAATTAACACTCCCCGGGTCCGGTGTTCACACAGGAGCCTCTTTTCCCGGAGCCTTTTTCACCTAGATATATCTATCATGCTCAAGAAAATTGTGATTTTCCTGCTTGTCGCCGGTGCTTTGGGTGCTGGCATAGGGTACTATATGTTTTCCAAAAAAGTACCCAGCATGGCCGGCGAAGCCTCCGTGCTCAGTGTCAGCGCTGAACAGTTGTTTGCTGATTTCAGTGCCGATGAAACGGCTGCCACCGCCAAATATGTCGGCAAAATCGTAACCGTTACGGGCAAAGTGAAGGAATCCTCGGTCCTGGAAGATGGTACCCCAAAGGTCATGCTCGAAACGGGCAGCGATTTTGGTGTATCCTGCGAATTCGACCCCAACACCAAGCATCCCAAAACACAATTTCAGCCCGGCGAAGCCATCACGGTGAAAGGAAACTGCGCCGGCTTGAGTTTCGATGTCCAACTGGCCCGTTGTGTCGTGGTTCAATAGTATTCCGTTAAATATCACATGTTTATGAAAAAAATAGTACTCCTTCTTTTGTTGCTTGCTCCGGGTATTGTCTTGCGTGCGCAGGATGAAAGCGGCGATTTGTTGTCTATCCTGGGCGAAGAAGCGACGACCAATTACGCTACGGCAAGTTTCAAAACCAACCGCGTCGTCAATGGCCATTCCATCGAAAACACCTCGGCCGGCGTGCTGGATTTTAAAATTTCGCACCGCTTTTCGCCGGTTCGGCAAGGGCTCTACGATATTTTTGGCCTCGACGGCGCCACGATCCGCTTTGGATTCGACTATGGCATCACCGATCGCCTCATGATCGGCGTAGGGCGCAGCAGCAAAGAAAAAATCATTGACGGCTTCGCCAAATACAAGATCCTGCGTCAGTCGACCGGCAAACGCAACATGCCCGTCACTTTATCGTACCTGGTCGATGCGCAGATCAAAACGGTAAAATTTGCCGACCAAAGCCGGGAAAACCTCTTCTCCTCGCGCTTGTATTACACCCATCAGTTGCTGATCGGCCGCAAGTTCAACGACGGATTCACGCTCCAACTGATGCCGACCCTGATACACCGCAACCTGGTGGAAACCAAGTCGGAAAAGAACGATGTGCTGGCCCTGGGCGTAGCCGGCCGCGTCAAATTGTCGAAACGCGTGACGCTCAACGCCGAATATTATTACACGCTTCCCGACCAGCTCGGCTCGGCCTACACCAATGTGCTGTCGCTCGGCTTTGATGTCGAAACCGGCGGCCACGTTTTCCAGTTGCATTTTACCAACTCGGCCGACATGACCTACAAGGGTTTTATCACCGAAACGACAGAAGACTGGTTTTTCAAAAACAGCGACGGCGACTTCATGAGCGGCCTGCGCTTTGGGTTTAACATCTCCCGGGTGTTCACGATCGTGAAGCCCAAGGGGATTTATTAACTCAAACCAGTCGGTTGTAATACCGCAAGCGCCGCTCCATATCGGGGCGCGTCAGTTCCAACAGCCGCATCGAAAACGGCTCCGCATCCGGCACGGCCATTCGCACCGCGCCGGATGCGTTTTTTTTGTCCTGGCCCATCAACGCCCACAACTGCGGAAAAGCCTGTTCCGGTATCGGCCGGTGGCCGTAGCAGCTCAGGATCAATTGTTCCATCGCGGTGTCGTGCCCTCCTCGCCCGTTTTCTGCCGGAAGCGCCTCGCAAATCATCCCCATCGCTACGGCCTCGCCATGCGTAAGCGGAGCATCGGATTCCAGGAAATAACTTTCCACCGCGTGGCCGATGGTATGCCCGAAATTGAGCAGGGCGCGAATGCCTTTTTCCAGGGGATCTTCGGTCACCACCCGCACCTTGACGGCAATGGACGCGCGCAACACCTCAAGCCAGTCGGAAGCCGCCACCGGCACTTGTCCTGCGGGCTGTGCCTGCGCCCTGGCCAGTATGTTGGCCCACAAATCCGGGTCGCCAATCCGGGCGTGTTTGAGTACTTCGGCAAAGCCGCTGCGCAGTTCGCGGGGCGGCAGCGTGTCGAGAAAAGCCGGGTCGACAAACACCGCCGCGGGGTTTTTGAACAGCCCTACTGCATTTTTAAGTCCCTGAAAATCAATACCTAATTTACCGCCAATGGCAGCATCGGTCATCGCCAGCAAGGTCGTTGGCACCTGCACAAAATCCACACCGCGTTTGTAGGTAGCGGCGCAAAACCCGCCCATGTCGCCCAATACACCGCCGCCGAGGTTGATCACCAGCGCCTGCCGGTCCAGTTGTGCCGCAAACATACTTTGCCAAAGCTGCTGGCAGGTATCGAGTGTTTTGCAGCGTTCGCCAGGCTCGATGGCAACTTGCCCTGGGGCAGCCGGGAGAAATGGGCTTAGCCTGGGCAAGCAATGGGTTTGTGTGTTTTGGTCGGTAAAAACCAACACATTGGAATAGCGGCGACCAGCCAGCCAAGCCGGCAGGGTATCGGCCAGTGGGCCGAGTAAAATAGGGTAGTCGGGCAAGGCGAAGGTAAACACCATGCGGATCAGGCCACCACGGGCATTTGAATGGAGACGGTGGTGCCTTTGCCGGGCTCGCTGGCCAGGTTAATTTTCCAACGGTGCTCTTTACAAATGGTTTTCACATAAAACAAGCCCAGGCCAAAGCCTTTTACGTTGTGCACGTTGCCGGTGGGTACGCGGTAAAACTTGTCGTACACATGCTTTTGATGTTCTTTGGCGATACCTATGCCGTTGTCTTGTATGCTCAGTGTCAACTTGTCGGGGTTGTCGTTGGTAAGCCGGATGCGGATATTGGGGGCGCCTTTGGTGTATTTCACGCCATTGTCCACCAGGTTGTGCACAATATTGGTCAGGTGGAGGCGGTCGGCGCGCACGTGGGTATGGGTAGCGTCTACATCCAGCAGGAGTTCGCCTTCTTTTTCGCCGATTTTTAGTTCGATCGAAGGAGAAATGCTCCGCAGCAGTTCGGCCAGGTCCACTTCTTCAATATTGAGTTCGATTTTATCGCGTTCAATTTTGGCCAGTTGCAACACTTTTTCCACCTGTGTATTCAACCGCAAGACCTGTTCTTTGATAATGCCGGAGTATCGGCTCAGCCGCGCATCGGATTTGATGAGTTCGTTTTGCAGAAACACATCGGTAGAAATATTGATCGTGGAGATCGGCGTTTTGAATTCGTGGGTCATGTTGTTGATAAAATCGCGCTGCAACTCTGAGAGTTGTTTTTGCCGCAGAATGACGATCATGGCATAAATAAAAAATGCGATGGTAATCAGCATGAGTATCGTAAACACAATCACCAGCCACATACTGCTGAGCATGTTGGCGCTTTTATCGGGGAAACGCACCCCGAAATAGTAGTTATAATCGGTGTTGGTATGCGCCGGAAGCGGGGCGTCCAAGGATTCCACCTGGCCCGGCGCAGATGGTTTTTTGTATTTAATGGTGCGGCCGGTCACCATCTGCCGGCTGGAGCAGTCGAATATCCCGTATTGAAAATCTTCGCGCAGGCCCTGGCTTTCGAAGGCTTTTTGCAGGTAAAATTCAAGCGTGGGCGCGTCGAGCGGGTTGTTGATGTTGACGACATAGTAGTTGGACGACACCTGATCGATGAGGTCGGCATCTTTCAATACAAAAAGCCCAACGCGCGCCAAATCGCGGGAAGAATCAAGCAATGCCTGGTAGACCTTGCGGTTAAACTCGCGCTCCTGCAAATTCCAGGACCGCAAGACCCAATAAGTTTGCACGGCCAAAAGGCTTAAAATAGAGATAGCCCCAAGGACTATGACGCGACGGATAATTATATTGGTCATGTGTGCTCGACCCTTTTTATGGTGGTGTTCCGAATACCGGAACAAGACAAAACTGCCGGAAAGGCCCACAAAAAACGGAAAATACCGCTAAAGGTTGGCAACAGCAGGCTTGTTTGAATTTCGTTTGACATACCAGAGGCATCACGCCTACCGAATACAAAACTGCCAGAATTTCAACAAGATAGCGGCTAGGCTCGGGCCGGCCTCGTACATGCCCATATGCCCCACGCCAGGCAGCAGATGAAGATCAGCAATATCGGCCGCCAAGGCTGTTCGGAGGGCCTCGTTGGGCGGTATGATCGAATCTTCTTCCCCCAAGACCATCAACGCCGGGCAGCGCAGGGTTTGCAGGATTTCGAGACCGTCGGGCCGGTCCATCATGCCTTCAAGGGCGGCTATGATGCCTGCTGCCGGTTGGCGGCGGCCACGGGCGATTACCGCCTCGACGATTTTGGGGTGTTGCTGCGCAAATGCGGGGGCAAACAGGCCGGGAAAAAGTTGGGCGACGTAGGCGTCTTTTTTTCCGGCTTGCAGCAATTCGATACCCCGACGTCGGTTTTCTTTCCGAACCGGATCGTCGGCAAAAGGATGCGAGTGGATCAGGCCGAGGCCCGACAGCCGTTCGGGGAAGTGCCGGGCAAAGGCCAGGGCAGTGTAGCCACCCATCGAATGCCCGGCCAGGACGCAGCGTTCGATGCCGCGCTCATTGAGTACGGCACATACGGCTTCGGCATACCCATCCATGCCAGGGGCCAGGGGTAGATCGGAGCCGCCAAAACCGGGCAGGTCGATGCTCAGCAAGCGGGCACTTTTCAGATGGGGTAGCAGCGGCGCCCACAGCTGCTGGTCTTCGCAAAACCCGTGCAGCAGCACCAGCGGTATTGCGTGTCTGGACCGGCCTGCCGTCTGGTAGGCCAACCGGCGGCCGTTGGCAAGAAGTGTGTATTTCATGGCAATAAATGGGCAATTTACGGCAGAAAAGCAGATGCCTGTAAATTCATGCCGGGAATGCCGGCGTTTTCACGATTTTTACCCCCCGACGCGTAACGAACAACCTGCAACCAGCATGGCATTTGAATTCCGCTTCTTCAATGATATTTCCCGCGCCTTTAGTCCCGACCTGCCCCGCGGCTTGGGCGATATGTACGACCACCTGGATTTTATCCTGGGCAAAGTCATTCCGTATGGGGAAGATTTGGGGGAAGAGCATTTTTGGTTGGGCAAACGCTGGAAAGAAGTGCGCGACGACGAGGGATTTCACGAAGCCATCCTGCATATTTTCAACCCGGGCGGGGAGTATCTTTTATCCCTGGACGGCAACATCATCAAAGGTTCCTGGCGAAAATTGGGCCCCTACAACACCCTGATCATTGAAATGGCAGGCCGGAGCGAATTGTTTGACTTGCGCTTCCTGAACAATGATTTTTTGATCCTGACAAAACATGGCGATCAGGGCCGGAAAAACCAGCGCCGGTATTTTTGCCTGATCCACGAATGGTCGGCGTATGGCGCGGGCGGCGAGTTGGACTGGCGCAACGTAATGGAAAAACTCTTTAATGTTTGGCGGGAAAATAGCCTGAGCTTGGGGGCTTGGTTGGTGTTTATCGCCATTCTGGGAATAATTGTGTATTTATCTGTCAGCTAAATGAAGACATTAGATTGGGTAGTGTTGGTCAGTACGCTCAGCTTGGTAGTGTTGTATGGCATATGGAAAAGCCGGAACGTGCGCTCCAGTGAAAATTTTCTCTCCGGTGGCCGGGATTTGCGGTGGTGGACCATTGGGCTCAGCATCATGGCCACGCAGGCTAGCGCCATTACCTTCCTGAGCACGCCCGGGCAGGGTTTTTCGGAAGGGATGCAGTTTGTGCAATTTTACCTGGGCATGCCGATCGCCATGATTTTTTTGGCGCTTTTTGTGCTCCCGATATATTATAAACTGCGGATTACCACAGCCTATGAGTACCTGGAACAACGCTTTGACCTCCGGATGCGCACGCTCACCGCTTGCCTGTTTTTGATTCAGCGCGGGGTAGCGGCAGCCATCAGCATTTACGCACCGAGCATTATTCTGTGTGCGGTATTTGGCTGGGACCTGGGCGTTACGAATTTTATGATGGCGCTGTTTGTCGTCGTGTATACGACCACCGGGGGGAGTACGGCGGTAAGCCGGACGCAGGAGTTGCAAATGACGATTATGCTGGGCGGCTTGGTCCTGGCTTTTATCCTGGTTTTGTACAGTTTGCCCTCGGGTATCGGGCTATCAGAGGCCTGGCAGATTGCGGGAGTTACCGGTAAAACACAAGTATTGGATTGGTCTTTTAACTGGGACGACCGCTACAATGTCTGGTCGGGGGTTTTAGGCGCCACGTTTTTGTTTCTGTCGTATTTTGGGGCAGACCAGAGCCAGGTGGGGCGGTATTTGTCGGGCCGGTCGCTGAAAGAAAGCCGTTTTGGTCTTTTGTTCAATGGATTTGTAAAAATACCCATGCAGTTTTTGGTGTTGGCAGTGGGGGTTATGGTGTTTGTTTTTTTTCAATTCAATCAAACACCCTTGCATTTCAACCAGGTCAATCGCGATGCCCTGGTCGGCACGGCCCAGGAACAGGCGTTTGTACAACTGGAGCGCAGCAACGACAGTTTGTTTGCGCAGAAACAACAAATTCTCACACAGGTTACGACCGATTTCAGGGCAGGAGCCGACCAAATACCCAAGGCGGCTCAGGACCAATTGCGGCTGTTGGAAACACAGCGCGATACCCTTCGGGTGCAAGCCGAGCAGTTGATCAAGCAGGCAGCACCCGGGAAAGACCCTAAAGACAAGGACTTTGTGTTCATCAATTTTGTACTGCAACACATTCCTACCGGCCTGATTGGCTTGATGCTGGCGATGATTTTTTGTGCCTCCTGGAGCACAACGGCTTCCGAGTTGAGCGCACTGACGGCTACCTCCATCTCGGATATCTACCGGCGCTCTTTCGTGAAGGACCGGGATGATACCCACTATTTCCGGATGTCGCGCTGGTTTACGATCGGTTGGGGAGGGTTTATTGTGGTGTTTGCTACCTATGCTGATTTGTTTGACAATCTTATTCAGGCTGTAAACATGATTGGTTCGGTGTTTTATGGCACGATTCTGGGGATATTCTTCACAGCGTTTTTCCTCAAGAGCGTGCAGGGTAAAGCTGTGTTTTGGGCAGCCGTAATCGCACAATCCATCGTGGTGTACCTGTTCTTTTTTGTGGATAAAAACGCTTACCTATGGTACAATCCCCTGGGTTGTGGCATGGTGATGGGAGTTGGCTGGTTGTTGCAGTTTTTTCAAAATCAAGTCAAAAAATCGGATTAGCCGCATTAGCAATTCATTAACGCGCCTTAACCGATCTTTAATTGTTTGACTGGGTAGGAGAAGACTAAATTGCAGTGATCATTTGACCCATTATCGACATCCAAACTTTTTCTCACAAAACATTTAATCCACCATGTTGATCCTCATTTTTCTTCTGCTTGTTCTACTGATCTTTGGAAACAAAATGCTGAAAGAAGCCTGAATGTAGAACCGGTAGCAAACGCGCTGGTAAGCCTCTGTTTGTTGCCCCAATTATCAAAAAAGGTCCTGCGACAACAAATTGTCGCAGGACCTTTTTCTTTGGAGCAGCCAATGTGCCCGAAAAAAAAAGCCGCCGAAACGCTTACGCGTCCAGCGGCTAATAAACCCCAAAAAACCAAATGAAAACTATTCTTAAAAACGACTCTGGCGTCGTTATTGTTTCTCTTAATTTGTCAATTTCTTGTCACGAAGATAGAAACTTAACACAACAAAGATACAATCTTTTTTTATTAGAAACTAAAAAAAATAAATTGCATTTTTTTACCCACAAGGAACTTTTTCCTTGTTCGTGTTTTGCGGACACAAAGGTATGTGATTTTGTCAGCCATTCAAAAAAAATAATTGCAATTTTTCTGAACCGGTAAAATCGGCTACTGAACCAGATGTTTGCGCAATTCAGCCGCCAATTCACCAGCATTTTGCACCAAAATATCAGCCCCTGCTTGTTTTAATTTTTTACCGTGCCCGGGGTAGATATGCGATGCACCCAGGAGTCCAATGACGGTTAGCCCGGCTTCTTTCGCCGCGATTACCCCCGTCGGGCTGTCTTCAATTACCAAAACTTCTGAGGGCGTATGCTGAATTTGTTCCAGCGCATAGGTGTACAAATCTGAAAATGGCTTGGGGCGTTCCACGTGTTCGGCCGAAAAAATCCGACCGTTCAGGGCATTGTACAAGCGCACCCGCCGCAGACATTTTTCCACATGCCGGACGCTTCCGTTGGAAACCATGCTTTTGGGCGTTTTGAGTTTGCGGAACAAGCCATGCATCCCCGGCACCACCCGCAATTCGCTGTCGAACAAGCGCTCGTGCTCGGTGTGCAAGGTATGGATGAAGTTATCCGGCAGACGCAGGCCGTATTCATCTTTTAAAATCACCAAAATATCCCGGGTAAGCAGCCCCGGGAAGCGCTGACAGTATTCTTCTTCCTGCATCTGAAAACC
Source organism: Saprospiraceae bacterium (assembly GCA_020846655.1). Classification (GTDB taxonomy): domain Bacteria; phylum Bacteroidota; class Bacteroidia; order Chitinophagales; family Saprospiraceae; genus M3007. The sequence goes on from JADLDL010000084.1 coordinate 12,099, forward strand.
CAATGGGGCCAGCATCCGCAAAATAATCCGGACGGCAATAATCTCGGAGTCCACAATGGTGCCGTCGTTGTCAAATAAAAGGTGTTTGATGGTTGCCATGAGCAGGGATAAACAAGGGCCGCAACGTTAAGTTTTGGGAAACCTCAGCGTGCGGCTTTAGTTTTTCAGAAAGATCTGCGACCAACTCCGCTGCCCATCGGAAAGGCGCAAGAGGTAGGAACCGGGAGCCAAATGTTGCAGCGCCAGCGTACTGCGCGTGCCGGCCTCCGGCAGCAAGCCCGATTCGATCTGGCGGCCTGCCGGATCCAAAATCTGCCAGGTAATGACCGATTCTACCGGCTCAGACCAGTTCAACTCCAGCCATGCTGCAGCGGGCGACGGAAACAAACGGACATCCAGCCATTCGTCCAGGGCTACCACACGTACCGGACTGAAATTCAGCCGGCCATCCAGGTCTACCTGGCGCAGACGGTAGTAGTTGAGGCCTTTCTGCGGGTGCGGATCCACAAAACCATACGACTGTGGCTCGCGGGTGGTACCTGCGCCGGGTACGCGTCCGATCTCGGTGTATTGCCGGCCATCGGCGCTGCGCTCCACGGCAAAATAATCGTTGTCGGTTTCCGATTCGGTAGCCCAGTTCAGGTGGGTCTGCTTCCGGATGAGCCGGCTGTCAAAACGGCTCAGTTCGACTGGCAGGGAAGCCTCGGTGGTGATCAGGAAATTGTCGAAGCGGA
>JADLDL010000085.1 GCA_020846655.1 Saprospiraceae bacterium
AGAAAACATCAGTGTTAAACGAAAGCGAAAAAAGGCAGACCGATCAGACCAATATCGTGAACAAATACTGCGATTAGCTACATGAAACAGCCGATCTATCCAGATGAACGTTCATGCGTTTGCCCTGGGGGTGGTGCCCATGTTGTACGACATTCACAGCGGGCGAGTAGAGGTGCTGCAGGAAAGCGAATTGCGCAAAAAACACCACTTCGGCAATTGAACAGCAGGCCTGTTTGCCGAAGCCCCGATGTATTCATTCAACCATCACATTTATATCCTTATTTCTATGAAAAATATCAAGGCATACCTTGTCGGCGCAGCCGCAGCCTTCACCCTCGTCGGCATTTTTGCATTCTCCCGAACCACCCCGCCCAGCGAAACCGCTGGTGACAAAAAAACGCACCGCTTGGTGTTTCAAATTACCACGCCCGACACAGCCGCCTACCGCGCCCTCAGCCGCCAACTCAACAATGTGCTGGCCCACTGGCCGGCTGCCCAAATTGAGGTGGTCGCACACAACAAAGGCATAGGCTTGCTGGAGAAAAAGAAATCGAACGTGCCGGCTGAAATAGAAGCCCTGAAAGCAAAAGGCGTTCAGTTTGTGGCTTGCGAACAAACGCTGAAGCAATTGAAATTGCAGAAAACCGATATCTTGCCCGAAGCAGGTTTTGTGGAACGCGGTATCGTCCATGTCGTTGAAAGACAGGAGCAAGGCTGGTCGTATCTTAAGGCTGGGTTCTAGCAACCGCCTGAAGATATTCTGCTGGAAACAAAACAACCGTTTTGGCTCCAGCAGAATATCTGCCCGGCGGCACCCCATTCCGGGCTTATTCCTGAACGATGACCTTTACGGTCGCGCGTTCTCCCGGTATTTCCAGGGTAGCGAAGTAGGTTGCGCCGATAGCAATATTGGACAATTGCCGGTTGATGGTGTTCTCGCCCTGCCGCAACCCGAGGAGCGTTTCCTCAATAACCGTCTTGCCGGCTTTGTCTACCACCCTGAGTTGAACCGGCGTCACTTTTGTCAGGTGAAACCGAAGCCCTAAAATTCCATTGTTGGGATTGGGAAAGACTTGCAGGCGCAGGGTTCCGGTACTCTGGGTATTGATTTGGTGGGTATTTATGGTGGTATTTTTAGTCAAATAAACCTTGAACAGGCGATGGTCGGCAGTACTCTGTGTGCCGGTATTGACCCAAAAAATATTGCGCGCAGTGCTGGCGATGCCGCCAAAAATATACCCGGCAAGCAGGCTGTCGGCCGGCAATTCATCCAGTTGAACGACGCCATTGGGCCAGGCAGGAAGTCCTTCTGCCGGAATAAACTCCGCACTGGCGCCCAGCAGCGCCGGCATTTCCACCGGCATTTTATATTCCGACATACTGCCATCGGCCAGCCGGGTAACCCGGGCAATGGTGCGAACAAATGGTACATTATTGTCCTGGACCAAGATACCGAGGCTGTCGTAATACTGGGCGATGCCGCCGAAAAAGACCGTGTGCATGGCCTGGTTTGCTGTTGAAAACAAGGGCAAGGTCGGGCAGTGGTAATGGTTGTAATATTGGTTGAACCCCGGGGCGGGGGCATAGCCGCTGCTGTCAATATGTACAGCATTGAGATACGGCAGGTCTACTGTTTTCTGAAAAACGCCCGAAAATGCCGTCAGGCCTTCCTGTCCGTCCGGCATAATTTGCGGCACCACATTGTAGTCGCGGCGGTGCAATTGATCGCCATCGGTGATGGCCGGCAAATGGCTGACAACCAGTGTCGTACCGTCGTCCTGGATCCGGAAACGCCGGATTTGATCCGTGTACTGTTGCACAAAACCCGGGCCATGCGTCGGTCCCATCGGATTGTATGGGCCTTCAAATTTTTGTCCGCCAACCAAATAATAGGTGTCGTAAATTTTGGCCAGGCGCCCACCGGTCACCTCAAACTGCAGGTCGCTTATTTGCCGGAAAAAAGAAGTGAACGGGGCCTGGTGCACAATGGCGTCGATAGCGCCGGGTACATCCACAGCGGTCAGTTGTTCGAAGGTGACATGGTCGTTGGACACCGCACTGAAGCCATATCCTCCGACCAGATACAGCCGGGGGCCGTCCTGGTAGAATTGCATATTGGTCGACGCCAGTTGTTCCTGCAAGGCCAGCGGGAGGGTGCTGGTGGATGCCGACCATTGTTGGCCGGCAACGGGGTCCACCACATACAGGCGCGTGTTGCGCCCCGCCGGGTCGAAGGACGCAAAGGGTTGCCGGCGGTGCAAGCCGTCGATCCGCCCGCCAATGAGCAACCATTTGCCGTCGTGCTGCCCAACGGCATACGCTTGCAGTCCCGGAAGGCCTGCTATTTCCATCGGTTCCAGGTGAACATTGAATGGGGCATTTTGGCCCTGTACGCCAGCGGCGAGGGCGAGCAACATCAAGGTAAAAAGTATATTTTTCATACGTAGAGCGATGGCGTTCAGCCATACACAAAGGTTTGTCTTTCAATGTGTTTTCGCTGTGACATTTGTCACGGCCGGCATTTTTTTTCCGTGCGCCGGGGCATCTCCGGTTCCGGGCGCGCAGGTACAAAAAAATGACCCATCGTGACAAATGTCACAGGCTGGAGATGACCCTCATCACCACCTTTGCTGACACAAATCAACATCGTCTGAAAAATGGAACTACTCTCTCAACCGTGGCCCTGGTGGGCGGCCGGCACCGTCATCGGGCTCATCGTGCCGACACTGCTGATCCTCGGCAACAAACACTTCGGCTTGTCGGCCAACTTGCGCCATGCTTGTGCGGCGTGTTTCCCGGCCAACGTCAAGTTTTTCCAATATGAATGGAAAAAAGAAATCTGGAACTTCTTTTTCGTCGGCGGCATCATCGCCGGAGCCATCCTCGCGTCTACCGTATTGGCCAACCCCGAGCCGGTGAAGGTGGCCCCCGAACTGGCGGCCGAATTGCAAGGCTATGGCATCACCAATTATGAGGGCCTGGTGCCGGCCCAACTGATTTCCTGGGAAAGCCTGTTCTCCCTGCGCGGCTTCATCATGCTGGTGGTCGGCGGCCTGCTCGTGGGGTTTGGTTCGCGCTATGCCGGCGGCTGCACCAGCGGCCACGCCATCATGGGGCTTTCCGACCTGCAAGTGCCGTCGCTGATTGCGACCTGCTGCTTCATGCTCGGTGGGTTTATCATGGCCAACCTGATCCTGCCGCACATCCTTTCGCTGTAGCCTGGCCCTGCCGGTACGCTCTTTGTTTTATTCAAAATGTAGAAAAAAAATGGCTGATATACAAACATTCCAGGCGCCGGAAGCCCTGGTGTCGCCCGATACGGATTTCGAAGTGCGCTCGCTTGATACCATGTGTGTCAATGAGTCGCAGCTCCAGCACCCCTGGTGGTACAACCTCAAATACGCCCTCGTCGGGCTTATCTTCGGCATCACCTTCGTGAAGGCCGAAATTGTGTCCTGGTTTCGGATCCAGGAGATGTTTCGCCTCCAATCGTTTCACATGTATGGTGTCATCGGCACGGGCGTCGTGCTTGGCGCCTTGTCGGTGTGGCTCATCAAGCGCTACAAGGTTCGGACGATCTACGGCGAACCGATTGAGTTTCACAATAAAAAATTCAACAAGGGACAAATCATCGGCGGCACCATTTTTGGCCTCGGCTGGGCGATGACGGGCGCTTGCCCGGGCCCGCTGTTTGCCCAAATTGGCACGGGCGCCTTTGTGATTGGCGCCACCTTGCTCAGTGCGATCGCCGGTACCTGGATTTACGGGTATTTCCGCGAGCGGCTGCCGCATTGAGTTGGCGCCCCGGCGCCTGCAGCAGCAGTAGGGCGGCTGGCTTCCCAAAGCATGGGGTTTCGTTTTGTTTTGATAATTGGCGGCGGCTCCAGGGCCGTCGCTGCTTTTTTGTGTGTGGGGAGGGGATTTCACTAAAACAGCACCCATCTCAATTATACCCGGCGGAAAGTGGTTTGCGAAAAACCCCTATAATCCGGCAACACGAAAATTGAGCGTCAGGAGTGACTCCAGCGCTGATTTATGTTCTTTGATATTTTTGAAAAAGCCGAGTATCGCCT
>JADLDL010000086.1 GCA_020846655.1 Saprospiraceae bacterium
AAACTAGGACGCAGCGCGCAAGATAGGGACATCGGATTACACATACTTTCGTATGTTGGCCGCACCAAAACATACGCATGAAAACAAGCCTCGACGCATACCTTGATTTGTTGCAGCCCTGGCTGGCGCCCGAACTGGTTGCTGCTCCATACCAGGAGCGCCTTCGGCAAATTGGCCGCAGCCTGCCCGTGTTATCGCTGGGCTGTTTGGAATGCCGCCTGGCGCCGAACGACCCGCAAGTCGACCTGAATCTGTGCATTAACCCGCGCCTGAATGAGCATCGGACCCTGCGGGATTGGCCGGTATCGGCAGGTGCCATGCAGGAAAACGGCAGCCACCTGGCCATGCGGCAAAAAATCCAATCCTTTTGCCAGCGCTGGAGCGCCCCCGATTTTTTTCTTCAAAACCTCTTGGGTGAGTTGTGGGAAGTGTATGATATCGTCGATCCTGGCCAGGCGCCGGTCCCCTGGCTGTATATTTCCTTTTTACCAACCGCGCTCGACCAGGACCCGGTGCTGAAGGCCGAAATCATCCTGCAATCCCTCCTGCTCCTGGACCCAGCCTTGCCGCCCCGCACGACGCAGTCGTTTCAGGACGCTCTGTGCCGGATACCGGCGAGCATCCGGGTCAGTACGGTAGGTATTAAAAACAGCGACACAGGTCCGTTCCTGCGCTTATACATGGAAATTGCGACCCTGCCGGAATTGCTGGACATCCTCCCGGTCCTGGGTTGGCCGGGCAATACAGCCTGGTTGGCAGATCAATTGGCGGACTGGGTCAAGCCCTGCACGTACCTGGGCATAACCCTCGATTTTGACGGTCATTTCCAGCAGCGGATCGGTGTCGAGTGTCATTTCGAGTTGGAGCGACTGGCAGAATCGCTGGCGGATTTTACGCGCCGGCTCTGCGAACAGGGCGCCTGTAGTTGGGAAAAACGCGAGGCATTGCTGGCTTGGGACGGCCGTTTCGAGGCCAGCACCGGCGCTGCATTTTGGTCCTGGCCGGACCGGGTTTTGGAGGCTGCGCAGGCCTTGCCGTCGCGCGTGGGCATCAAGCGGATGAACCGCTATGTCAAACTGGTGCTGGAGCCCGGGCATCCCTTGCTGGCCAAAGGGTATATGTTTTTTCACCGGCCTGTGCACCGGGATGCTTGAAGACTCGCCGCCTTTGTATGCTGCCTGCCATCGGTGGTGCAGCCCTGAAAAAATCAAACTACGAACGCAGTTCTTCCACCAGGTACATATCCAGTTCTTTGCGGTGTTTGCCTTCGATTTTGCCCCGGTGGGTGCACTGGAAGGCTCCTTTTATCAATTCAAAAGTGGTTTCTGAAATATTGACTTTACCGGGCAGTCCCCTGGATTCCATGATGGCAGCCATGTTCACGGTGTCGCCCCAAATATCGAAAGCAAACTTTTTCTTACCCACCACACCGGCTGTCACCGGACCGGTATGCAGGCCCATGCGGAGTTGCCAGGGCGTATCGCCTTTTGCTTTTTTCTCAGCCTGCCAGCGTTTCATAAATTGTTCGATGTCCAAAGCCGCTTGTACGGCGCGCAGTGCGCCGTTTTCGAGGGTTTCGGGCACCCCGGCGGCGGCCATGTAGGCATCGCCGATGGTTTTGATTTTTTCCAGGCCGTGTTTTTCAATAATATCGTCGAAAGCCTGGAAGCAATAGTCCAGTTCGGTCACCAGTTGGTCGGGGCCGAGGGTTTCACTGATCTGGGTGAAGGCCACAAAATCAGTAAACAAGACCGTGACGTTGGGGTATTGTTTGGGTGTCGCGAAGCCTTTTTCTTTCAGTTCGTTGGCAGTAGATTCCGGCAGAATGTTGAGGAGCAGGTGGTCGGCTTTCTCCTTTTCAATTTCGATGGCCTCCTTTTGACGCGAAATCTGTTCTTTCTGGGCGTTGATTTCAGCGGTACGCTCCTGTACCTTTTGCTCCAGTTCGCGGGTTACTTTGGTTTGCAATTCCTGGTTTTCCTGCAACTGGGCGATGATTCGTTTTTGATTTTCATCATTTTGCCTGCGCAATACGCGGATCATGTGCGCCAGGGCGAAGGAAAACAGGATCACTTCGATGGTGGTACCGGCGGGCAGGGAAAAATAAATCAGGTTGACGTGTTGCGCGACACTATTGGTCATGGTCAGGTAGATGATGACCAAAATACTCAGCAAAAAAGCGGAATAGCCCAGGGTAAAATAAATGGCCGAAGGATACCGGTCTTTGATACTTTTTATGCCCAGGATGATGATGGTAAAAATGGTCAGCAGTGCCGTAATGCCGGCCAGGCCGGCGCCGATCTCGTAATGGATCAGGATTTGGACCAGCGCGAAAACGATGTACATTACCTGGTAGGCGTTCAACACCTTGTTCCAAACGGGGTACCGCGTTTTTATTTTTAAAAAATCCTGAACAAAGAGAATAACGGAGATGCCAAATAAATTGGAAGATATCGTCTCGAACCAGGTGAGGCCAACCGGAAAACCGGATGCCCAGCCAAACAGCGACATGATATAGCCCGAGTTGTAGGCCGTATGGTAAAAGGCGAAAAACAAGACCAGCAGGTAGTAAGCATAGCTGCGGAGCCGGGTGGACAGGTACACGAAGGAGTTGTACAGAAACATCACCGTGAAAATGCCCAGAAAGGCGAAGATGATCCGGCCGACAAAGGCATCCCGCTCGTCGATCATCGTGCGGGGGGCTACCCGGAACTCCAGGTTTTGCGGCATTTTTTCATTGTTGAAACGGGATTCCAGCCGTACCCAGCAGGCGATTTCCTGACCGGAAGGCACCAGCAGGTGAATGTAGTTTTTGTTGGCTACCGGGTAATCCCGCTGGCGGTATGGCACCAGGTGGCCGGTTTTTTGCAGATGGGCGCTGCTGCTGTCCTGCGTGTAAAAATGTACCTCCGACCAGTTTTCAAAATCAAAAATCCACTCCCGGTCGATGCCCTGAGGGTTTTTGATCGAAAACCGCAGCCAGTACACCTTTATTTCTTTGTTCCAGGCTTCCGGAGACACGGCCTTAAACGCTCCGTTCAGGCTGCCACTGCGCAGCTGTTCCCATTGGAGCCGCGCGCTGCTGTCGGCTACATAAAATACGCCTTGGCTAACGGGCTGTTCGCCCTCCGACGGTAAAAGAATCGGATCTGCCAGCACAACGCCGGCGGTGAACAACAAGAACAGGACAGAGATCAGCAAACGCATGTAGGTACAATCAAGTAGTTCAAAAAAGCCGGTTAGCGGTATCCAGGGTGAAACAGGGACAAAAAATGAGGCGCTGCGGGTACTAGTGGATTGGCAATTTGCCCGGCTGGATAGCCTGAGAAACGGCGCAACAGGCCGATGGCTAACGCGTGCGGAACCTGGCGAAACAAGTGTTTGCACAAACGTCCCGGCACAAGGCTTACTGATGCGCCGGGAAAAGGAATTAAAGATAAAATAAACCGATTGGGAACGGCGGATGAACCGTGTTGGGAGTATGCCGGCTGCGCGCTTCCGGCTGGCACAAAGGTATAATTTTGGTCAGCATCCCCGACAATACTTTCCAATTTTCCAAATCGGGAAGGCTTATATTAATTTCTTAACTATTTTCTTGCACACTCTTTTTTTCCGCTTACATTTGTTCAACAATACGTTTCCTGGCAAAGGAATTTCTGCCGGCGCAATTCAGCGAAATTTATTTTTAAACATTAAATTGATTGAAAATCAGGCATTTGTAGTCTAATTTGTGTTTAATTTTCCAGGATTCGTTACGACATTACTTGTTTATTTAACCAAAACTGCTATTTGAAAATGAGCAACTCAGAAACGTTGAAGCAAGCCCTCGTTCGCACCGGCGACACCGACGACCTCGCACTGCTGACCCCGGATGCAGAAAATCTCACCAAAGCGCAACTCACCGATTTCATGAATGGCAAAATTGACGCCGGCATCAGCGTAGGCACGATCCAGTCGATCCGGAAATTTGCCAAACAACGCGTCATTCACGGGAAAAGCATTTTCCCCTTTGGCTCGATGGAAGGTGTCACGCACCACGAAGCCGATGACAACATGGGCGGTGGATTCTGGTGAACCATGGCTACAACCACTACTACAAACAAGGCGGTGCTGGCATTTACCATGCAGGAACAACAGGAAATGGCCTGGTGTTGGGCTGCGGTGGGTACCAGCACCGCTTTGTTTTTCGACCCTTCCAGCGCCTGGACCCAATGCAAAATTGTGACCGCTTCGCTGGATCTACCCGCCGACAGTTGCTGCAAGCAGCCCGGTGGCCTGAAATGCAACAAAACGTATTTCCTGGAAGACCCCACCAAGACGGAAGGCTCCTTTATTGAAGCCAACATCGCAAATGATTTTCAGGCAGGCGCCGTCTCCTTTGAGCGCCTTATGACTGAAATCAACCAAAAACGACCGGTCGCTTTTCGCATGGAACTGGAAATGATGGGGGAGAAAATGTACCATTTTGTGGTCGTGATCGGGTATGAAAGCCTGAGTGACCAACAAATGGTGACCATCAACGATCCTTTTTTTGGCAGTTCCGTGATGCCCTACGGGGAGTTTACTCAAAAATACCAGGGCAACGGATCGGTCACGCACTCTTTTTTCACCAAGCCAATGCCAACAACCTAAGGTATGCCGATCAAAAAAATGACTGCACCCAAGGAATCGGTTGCGTTGTCGCACGATTGGGCCGCCAAACGGGCCGGCCGCAAACGCGCGGCAAAGAGCCGGAGTGAAGAAGACGAGGGCGCGCTGTTGTCGCACGCCGTCTACCACGCCAGTGCCGCAGACCTGGCATCCGCTCAGGGTTTGAAAAATGCCCGGCAGGTAGCCTGGCGGCATTTTCACTACCACCCCAAAGAGGGCTACGTGGCACATGAAATCAGAATCGGCGACCAGCCGGGCGAACATCATTTCAGTGCCGTGCATGCCGGTCAAATGGTCGAACAAATGCGCGCGCTGGGGCCCACCATTGAGTCCCTCCAGGAGTTAGAAAAAGACAACTACGAAGTCGCCTTGTTGCGGCTTTCTGCCCTCAAGACCGTGGCGATCTGGTTGCGCGGCTCTCAGCGTAAAAACGATTACCTCATTCCCTTGAAGCCCTGTTTTCATGGCTTGGTGGCCGGCCAGTTGTACACTTCCAAGGATTTTTTGGCCATTGTCAAAAAAGTAGCCCGTGCCTACCAAAAACATGCCGTCAGCCAATCCGCCGACGATATGAAAGGAGGCTAGTTACACCAGCCCCAGCCAGGCAAAAAAACGCAGGTATTCTTCGGCTTCTACAAAGGTCGCCAGGCCAACCAACATGGCTATTTGGAACAACTGCACCCGCAGAAAATACCACAAGCCCAGGTGGAATAACGCACCGGCTATCAGCACCGGCCAGCGAAGGGGCTCCCACCAGATCAGGCTAAACAAAGCGGTTTCTACCACGAGCGTGCCGTAGGTGGTGCTCCGGTAGAACCAGTTGTGGTCCAGAAATGCCGGAACGGGCACCCGGTTCCACAAGTGCACGCCCAGCACCTTTTGCGTGGCCGTGCCGTCGCGCCACCAGGCGCCCTGTAGTTTGAACCACACATTTTTCAGGTAAATATTGGCCACAAACAGGCGAACCATGACCAGTGTCCAGGGCCAGCCCCGGTCCTCGGGCTGCAACAAAGCCGCCGGGTGCAGGATCGACAATTGCTGCGCCACCGGCGCAAACACCAGAAACAGGCAGAAAAACCGGCACACCGTGTCGCCCGAATGCAGCACATAGGCGTTGCGGTGGTGGATGGACACCAGGGTGCTGAAACAAATCAGGGCCGCCAGGTTGGGGAGGATACCCAGGGCCAGGCAGAGGGCAGCGCCGGCCTGCACGGCCAGCAGGCCCTGCACGGCGCGTGTTGTGGCCGGAAAAAAATGCAGCCAGGAAAAATACTTGTTGCGCTCGTGGGTATCGTAGGTCACTTGTCCGAGCCAGCCCTTCGGAGCCAGCAATAGACGGTAGGTCTTTGTCCAGTTCCAGGTGTCGGTGAGCACGAGCAAGCCGGTAAGGCAGCGGAACACCGCGAGCGTGAGGGTGGGTTGTTCGCTGAAAAACAACGTATCCCAGGCTTGCCAGACTTGACCGAAAAGGTTGTTCATGCGCTGCGGGTGGGGGGCTCGGCGACGGTGTAGGAGTAGGCGATTTGGCTGAGCCAGGGCAGCAGGGTGGGGGGCTCGGGTTCGTAAAACCGCAGCAAATGCACCTGTACGGGCAGTGCAGCACCCGGGTGCCGGTCTTGAAAAGCCTGCAAGACATAGCGGCAAATGGCCTCGCGGGGCACCGGCTCGTGCTGGGAGAGCAACTGGTTGTGCAGTTTGACGTAGCGGAGCTGGCGGGTCGCCTGGTAGCCGTCGCGCAGGCTGAATTCGGGCAGGGGCCAGGGGCGTCGGCTGCCGTCGGCAAATTCCAGTTCAAAGCCGATCAGCAGGTTGCGCGATACGGGGTTGGGCGCAAACAGGCCCCAAAAATTGTCGAGCCCGGCCCAGAGTACCCAGCGGCCGCAGTGCCGGTGCACCCAGTCGCGCAGGGCTTTCGGCTGGGGCTGGCACCAGAGCAAAAGTAGAGCGCCGACCACCAGGATGAAGCCGCTGGCCAGGAGTTTTTGAAGCAGGAGCAGCCAGTCCATAGGCCGGAGTTTAGAGGAATACAAAAAATTGGTATGCCTTTCGTACGGTAAAGGTACGGAAGAGAATTTTCCTTTTGGCCGCAGGGCAAGCGGGGTAGTGTGAAAACAACTGCGATTCGTTACCTTTGGCCGCAACAAAACCATCTGCATAACCGCTTCGTTTCCAATGAAAGAACAAATTCAACAATTGATTGCCGAAGGCCGCACCGAAGACGCGCTGGCCATGCTGGCCCAACAAAACAGCGACGCCCTGTTGCTCCAAGCCCGCTTCAACAACGGGAAGAAACAGTACAACATGGGCCTCATCGAGTTCAGCGAATGGCAGCGCACGCAAGCGCAGATCAATTATGCAGCACTGGAACTGGCTAATTCAATAAAAACCACCACCGCTCCGGCGGGCAACGCCCCCGCAGGGAACAATCAGCAGAACCAAGGCGGCGGACAGGCCGAACAGCCGTTTAAGGTGTTTATTTCCTACAACCACCAGGACTCCTTTGCCATGCGCTCGGTCAAAGGATTTTTGGAAGACCACAACGTGAAAGTCCACGTCGACATCAACGACATGAGTGTCGGAGAGTCCATTCAAGGTTTCATCGACCAGGCCTTCAAAAACAACGATTTTGTGTTGTCCATCATTTCCCGCAACAGCCTGCTATCGGGCTGGGTAGCGCGCGAACTGACGGTAGCCCAGGTGCTCAACAAGTTGAACAACAACTGGATACCGATCAGCATCGACAATTCGGCCTTTGACAACAACTTCTTCTTCGAAGCCAACGCCAGCATCGACCTGAAAATCACCGCCCAGCGGGATCAAATCAAAAAAGCCCTGGAATCCGACCTGGATATCTCGGCGTTTACCGACGAACTGAAACGCCTGCAAGACCTGAAGGCGTCTATTTCATCCACTATCGCCAACCTGAAAAGTGTGCTGGTTATCGATATCAACGGCCCTGCTTTTGATAGTGGGATGATGAAAGTGGTGAATAAGATTCGGTCCAGAACGTAAAAGGCCAGGCGATGAAGGAGGTGATTAGTTCCAATTCGCTGTTTCACTTTACCCGGGAACTCAAATTTCTGAAGAGCATTTTGCAGGACGGCTTCCGGCCCAACTACTGCCTCGAAAACTTTGACACCTTCAAGTTTATTTCCGGAGAAGACCATTTTGAAATGGCCGTGCCTATGGTGTGCTTTTGTGACATCCCCTTGTCCAAAGTGAAATCCCACATGAATATGTATGGGTATTATGGCATCGGCCTGAGCAAAGCCTGGGGCATTCAAAACGGGATCAGCCCACTGTTTTACATCAGCCCGGAGTCGGCTACGACCAATAGTATTTACCTGAGTTTGCTGTACCTGCTGAACAATCCAAAGTTTGGTTGGGAGGAATCTCTCGACAAACAATACGACCGCCTGCTCCGCCTGATCCGGTTTACCAAACCCTATGTGGGGCCATTTTTTCGAAAAGGAAAATTTTTAAAAAATCCAGTCACCTTCTACGACGAGCGGGAATGGCGCTTCATCCCCGATGTGACGGGCCGGACAGAACGCAACCGCGTAGAACTGGCTAAAGCCTGGTTGGACAAAGCAACATTTTTGAAAATGCGGCACGATTTGGACGAGCAGGGTTTGCCCCAAATCGTTGCGCTAAACCAGGAACTGCAACTGAATTTCCCATTGAAATTTGAACTGAGCGCGATCCGGTATATCATCATCAAAAAAGAAAGTGAAATACCCGCCTTGCTTCAAACGCTGAAAGGCATTTTTAAAAATGATGAAATCGCCATCATCGCCTCTAAAATCCTCACCCAAAAACAAATTTTTGAGGATTTCTAACCCTCCAACCTTCTAACCTTCCAACCCCTTACCGCCATAACCATCAACTTAAGGTTTACTTACTTCGACATTCGATATTCTTCGGCTCGATATTCGATATTTTTTAAGCCAACTACGTTGGAATATCGAATATCGAGCCGAAGAATATCGAATGTCGAAGTAAAAAAAGCGCCTTCAAACGTTTAAGTTGATGGCTATGCCCCTTACCGCCCCAGCCGTTCCATCACAAAATCCTTGTGGCTCCGCCCGATCGGTATCGTGCGGCCGGCAATCTCCACTTCAGCGGCCGAAAAAGACTCAATTTTGTCTACGGCCACCAAAAACGAGCGGTGGATGCGCAGGAAATTGTCCGAGCGCATCAGTTCTTCCAATTCGCCCAACTGGTAATGCGTGTGGTATGATTTACTCGTTGTGTGGATCGACACCGAGTCCTTCAGGCTCTCGATAAACAAAATTTCATCCAGGTAAATTTTCACCGAGCGTTTGCTAACGGTAAAAAAGTAAAACGGCCGGGTCACCGCTGCCGGCTTCGGCGTGCTGCTGGCCGGCGCCGGCTGGCCGGGCGCCGGGCGCTGCGGCTGTAACAATTTGTTCACCGCTTTGGTGAAGCGGTTGAATTCGATCGGCTTGAGCAGGTAGTCAGTCACCTGCAAATCAAAACCTTCCACCGCAAACTCGTGGTACGCCGAGGTGACGATCACCCGGGGCTGGCGGCGCAGGGTTTTGATAAACTCCAGGCCGGTCAGTTTGGGCAAATTGATGTCCAGGAAAATAACGTCCACCGGATGGTTGTGCACCACATCGAGGGCCTTGATCGCGTCCGCACAGGTATGGGTTAGCGAGAGAAATGGCGTCATCTCGATATACTCCGCCAGAATTTCCGCAGCCAGCGGTTCATCCTCAACAATGATACAACGCAGTGGTGTCATACGGGTGAAGTTTACGTTTGGGCTTTTGGCGTCCGGGCTGTCTTGCGTCTCGTGCATCATGCTGCGGGTGTTTAGCGGTCAGTAATGGTTTGCCGGCGTCCATTTTTCAGCCGGTAAAGGGGAATGACAGCCAAAAGGGCCGGATGTTGCGTTGTTTTTGCTCCCTAGCCTGAACAACCGTTTTTCAAAGACGAAAGGCCGCCCTTGCGGGACCAATCATTTCAACACACCCAAGGCTTTGCCGACTTTGGTGAAGGCCGCGACGGCTTTTTCCAGATGTTCCTGTTCGTGGGCTGCCGACAACTGGACGCGAATCCGCGCCTTGCCTTTGGCCACCACAGGGAAGAAAAACCCGATTACGTAGATGCCCTCTTCGAGCAACTGTCGGGCAAACTGTTGGGCCAGCGGCGCGTCATACAACATGATGGGCACAATCGGGTGGTCGCCCGGGATAATGTCGAAACCGGCGCTGGTCATGGCCTGCCGGAACCAGCGGGTATTGTGTTCCAGTTTGTCGCGCAGGGCCGTGCTGCTGCTCAGCAGGTCAATTACTTTGATGGAAGCGCCCACAATCGAGGGCGCCACGGTATTGGAAAACAAATACGGCCGCGAGCGTTGCCGCAACAACTCTACAATTTCTTTCCGCGCAGCGGTAAATCCACCCGAAGCGCCGCCCATGGCTTTGCCCAGGGTGCCGGTGATGATGTCGACGCGGTCCATGACCTGGCGGTATTCGTGGGTGCCGCGGCCGGTTTTGCCGAGAAAACCCGTCGCGTGGCACTCGTCGATACCCACCAGGGCATCGTAGCGATCCGCCAGGTCGCAGATTTTATCCAATTGGGCGATGGTGCCGTCCATCGAGAAGGCGCCGTCGGTAAAAATAAGTCGCCGCCGGGCGCCGGCTGCTTCTTTGAGGCAGTCTTCGAGGGCGTTCATGTCGTTGTGCTTGTAGCGGAAGCGCTGGGCTTTGCACAGGCGAATGCCATCGATGATGGATGCGTGGTTCAGTTCGTCGCTGATGATCGCGTCTTCTTCACCCAGCAGGGGCTCGAAGAGGCCGCCGTTGGCATCGAAGGCAGCGGCATACAAAATAGCGTCCTCCTGACCCAAAAAATCGGCAAGGCGGCGTTCCAGGTCTTTGTGAATATCCTGCGTACCGCAAATAAAGCGCACCGACGACAAGCCGTAGCCGTGCGTCCGGATGGCTTCGATTGCCGCTTCGATCACCGCCGGGTGGCTGCTCAGGCCCAGGTAGTTGTTGGCACAAAAATTCAGCACCTGGCGCTGGGCCGTGGTGTCGATGACCGGACCCTGTGGCGTGGTGATGATCCGCTCTTCTTTGTATAGGCCAGCCTCCCGGATACCTTGTAGTTCCTGTTCGAGGCTCGATTTTACGTTGGTGTACATCTTGTAGGATAGGATAGTTGAAAAATTGCTGGGTAAGGATTGGGCTACCCGGATGGTTTTATTTTTTGGTGACCCGAACGGCAATACGGCGGTTTTGTGCGCGGCCTTCTTCGGTCTCGTTCGATGCAACAGGGTGCTCCGAGCCGTAGCCTTCGGCACTCAAGCGGCTGGCCTCGATGCCCTGCGCGACCAGGTATTTGACCACCGCGTTGGCGCGGCCCAGGGAGAGTTTGCGGTTCAGCGATTCCACGCCGGTGTTGTCGGTATAGCCACCGATCCGAAGTTGCACCGTCGGATAAGCCTTCAGAATGTCGACCATATTGCTCAATTGAGCCGCCGAGCGATCCATCTCGATTTCGGTGCTGTTGGTGGCAAACAACAGTCGGTCAAAATTAAACCAGGTCGTTTTGTCCACCGGTCGGTTGGTATCTTCAATAAAGGCAATCAATTGACTTTCAATGCCTTCTTTGTTGCCTTTTACTTCTTTTCCCCCGGGCAATGTTTTCATAAAACCGGCCACAATTTCGCTGGCATCCTTCAACGCACCAGTAATTTCCTTGGTTGCCTGCATGGTGGAATTCAGGGCTTCGCCCACGGGCCTCAGGTTCAATTCTGTATTGGCGATCATCCAGTACCGGATACCGAAGAGCAAGGCAATGCCCAAGCCCAGCAACAACAACAAGGATATGGCCCAACGGCTGCCTGTGGTTTGTGGGGCCGGCGCCTCGCTGGCAGCGGTTTCCGGGTGGAAGCCCAGCACGGCGCCGAGCCCACTGGGCACGCTGGACAGGATTCGGCTTTCGTCGGCGCGCAGGAGGTTGATAAAGCCGGAAACGTTTAAAGCGCCGCTGTTGATCCGCTGCGCCAGCAGGCTCATGACATAGGGGCCGGCGATACCCAACAAGGTGGAAATACTGGAGGCTTGAACCCCGGAAAAGGCCGCCACGCCGTTGATGACGGTGGGCACTTTGGCACCAAACAACTGGCTGAGCAAATGCCCGGAAGCATCGCTGGGGCCATGGTGGGGGAGTTTGCCGGTTTTCAGCAAATCGTCCAGTTTGCTGTCGATATCGGTTGGAAACTGCTCCAGTTCATGAAAAATACGGGTGATGCCTTCCGTATCGCCGGCTTTTTGAAGTAATCCGGCCAGGAAAGTGGCAGCGAGGCCGCTGATGGCTTTGGCAGTTGCCCCTTCACTTTCGCCCACTTGCCGGGCTATTTCGGCGATGTTTTGCGGGGCAAGGTGTTTGTAAATGGTATCCAGAATGTTCACCATTGGTCGATCGTGTATAGCAGGCGGGCATTCAGGTTTCTACCCGCCCAATTGAAGAATAGGAACGCGAACGTACCCATTTTTGCCAGGAAAAAAGCAAGAATATTGGGACGGCCGGCGATCGGGGCGAAGATACATTCCTTCGGATAAATAGCGCGTGGGAATCCGGCATCCACCCGCTGGGCAGTCCGACAATATGTTGGAGCATCCATAAAAAAGCGGCACGGAAGGGGCATTTTGCCCTCTCCGTGCCGCCGCACTTTAGTTTTGCAAACAATGGCTTATTGCACGGCAATCTTCCAGATGCCCTGTTGTTTGCCCGTACGGATAATGACGGAATACAAACCTTTCGGCAAATCCGACAGGTTCAGTTCCGTTTGTTTCAGTTGTCCGAAATGTTGGTTCAGCACCGACCGGCCGGTTGCGTCAAACACGCTGATTTGCAAGTCCTGGCTGATCAGTTGGTTGGCCAGCAACACATACAAAACGCCGGTGGTGGGGTTGGGGAATACGCCTACCTGGTCCTGAAGTTCCGGGTTGCCGGTGCCCACGAGGTTGTCAACCTGGAAGGGACCTGCGCTGCTGGTACAGCCTTGCGCATCGGTTACCAGCAAGGTGTATTCGCCGATGCCAACACCGCTGAGGTCTTCGCCGGCGCCTACAGGCTGGCCATTGAGCAGCCATTGGTAGGTGTAGCCCGGCTGGCTGCCGGCTACGGTCACCTGCACTCCGCCAATTTGCTGGCCATTCAGGTCGTCGATGATGCTATCGAGCGTGATGGTCAAGGGGGCCAGAATGGTCACCTGGAACGAGCAGGTGCCCGTGTTGCCTTGCGCATCGGTGAAGGAATAGGTCACCGGAGTCAGGCCTTCCGGGAACGATGAACCGCTGGGCAAGCCTTCGACGAGGTTAAACGAGCCGCCGAGGTTGAGGCAGTTGTCGGTAGCAACCGGCGCTACATACGGCACCACATCATCGCCACTGCAGCGCACAATACTGCTTGGACAAGTAAGCGTGGGTGGTGTGTTGTCTACGATGGTGATGGTGGCTGTGGTCGTGCTGGAATTCCCGGAAGCGTCGGTGGCGGTCAGCACCACAACATGCGTGCCGAGGTCCTGGCAATTGAACTGTTCGGGCGTAAATGCCACGCTGGCAGCGCCGCAATTGTCTTCGATCAAGGCACTGGTATTGGTAGCCGTGAGGGTGACGGAGCCGGATGGGCCAAGAGCCACCGTAGCCGGGGCAATTTGAATGGTTGGCGCCTGCTGGTCGAAGGAGCCGACCGTTGCGGTGGCCGTAGCCGAACAGCCGTTGGCATCGGTTACCACAGCCGTGTAGGTGCCGGCTTCCAGGTTGATGGCTTCCGGACCGGTTTGGCCGTTGTCCCATTGGATGTTCAGGGCGCCCGTACCGCCGCCGGCAACTACCGATGCCGAGCCTTCAGCCAGGTTGGCACAGGAGGTATTGACCACCGTGCCGGTTTCGATTGTCAGCAAAGCGGGATCAGTCAGGGTTACTTCTGCGGTAAACTGGCAATCGTTCACGTCCGTCACCACTACCGTATAGGTTCCGGCTACGAGGCCATTGGCGGTAGCATCGGTGCTGCCGGAACTCCAGTTGTATGCAAACGGCATACTGCCGCCGGAGATATCGATGGTAGCCGAGCCGCTGGCCTGGCCGTTGCAAGCCGGCGCCGTGGAGCTCAGGTTGCCCAACAAGTTGCAATTGCCTTCGCCAACTTCCACATTTTGTACCAGGGTACAGCCATTTGCGTCGGTTATTGTCACGGTATAAAAACCCGAAGTCAGGCCCGAAATCGTGGCCGTGGTGCCGTCATTCGACCACAGGTAGGTGTAGCCCGGCGTGCCGCCGCTGGCGCTTACGCTTGCCGTGCCGTCGGCCGAGCCGGTGGCTGAAGGCTCCGTGCTGCTGGAACTGGCAGCAAGTGCTCCGGGCTGTTCGATGGTGGCGCTGAGGGTGGAAGTACAGTTTTCACCGTCGGTGACGGTCACGGTGTAGGTACCGGCCGGCAGGTTGACCAGCGTGTTGGTGCTGCCGGCGCCGGTCCAGGCGTAGCTGAACGTACCGTCGCCGCCGGAAGCCGACACGGTGATGCTGCCATTGGCGTCGCCAAAACAAGCGTTGTTTTGCTTAGCGCCCAGGGCTACAGCCACCGGGGCGTGTTGAATGACAGTAGCCGTTGCTGTGCTGGTACAGCCGGTTTGTGTATTGGTGACCAATACCTGGTACTGGCCGGCTTGCGTGGCATTGAGGCTGGGCGAATTGCCGGTTGAGGTGGTAGAACCACCCGGCAGCGTCCATACAAAATCCAGCAATGCCGGATCTGCCGTGCTGGTGTTACTGAGTTCTACGCTGGCATTCGAGCAATTGAGCGTGGCGGATACTGCCAATGCTGCGCCCGGAAGGGTGGTGTTTTCCACGACGGTAGCAATATCGGTAGAGGTACAACCATTGGTTGTGTTGGTCACCAGCAGGGTATACACACCGGCAGCGCTAACAATCGGCGTGGGGCCGTTTCCTCCCGAAACAATAGTGCCGTTGGTGGTCGACCAGGCATAATTGATGTTTGCACCGGTGCTGGAGCCCGTGGCATTCAGGGTAACCTGTGCGGCAGTGCAGGTCAGGGCATCCGGGGCGTTGGCAAAGGCCAGCACTACCGAAAGGTCGGCTTGCACGCTGATGCTGGTCGAGGCGGTACAGCCGTTGCTGGTGTTGGTCACCACCAGGGTGTATTGGCCCGGCGCATTGGCTACGGCGGAAATCGTGTTTTCGCCACTTACAATATTGCCGTTGGTGGTCGTCCAGGAATAGGTAAAGTTATCGCCGGTAGACGAGCCCTGGCCATTCAAGGCTGTACTCGATTGGGTACAGGTAATCGAATTGGCCGGCAAGGCCGCTGCAATAGGTGGTGTGATGTTTTGTGCTACGGTATCCGAGAGGGCAACCGTGCAGCCGTTGACTGGGTTGGTGACCGTCAGGGTGTACACGCCGGGCGTATTCACCTGGATAAAGGTCGTATCGGCGGGTCCATTGATCAGGCCGCCGTCGCTTGCCGTCCACAAGGTAACGGCATCAGCGGGCGTCACTGTACTACTCAGGGTGAGCGAGGTGGTTTCGCAGTTCAAGGCGCCGGTAGGCAGCAAGTTGACGATAGGCAGCAGGGTATCGTTGACCACCACTATGGTATCGGCTTTGGTGCAATGGTTGACCTCATTGGTGACCAACAAAATATAGGTACCGGCTGTGTCTGCGAGTGCGTAGATGCTGTCTTGTCCGGAAACAATGTTGCCGTTGGGGGTCGTCCAGGCGTAGGTGAAATTATTTCCAGTGGACGAGCCTTTGCCGGAAAGTTCCGTTTGCAGGGTAGAACACAGCAAGGGTGGGGCAGTGGCAATGGCCAGTGGTTTGGCAATGTTTTCCTGGATCAGCGTGCTGGTTTCAGCGGTACAGCCTGTGCTGACATTGGTAATCACCAGGGTGTATTCGCCGGGTTCATTCACTTTAGCAATAATTTGGTTGGCGCCCGATACGATATGCCCGCCGTTGCTGGCTGTCCATTGGTACATCGTGGGCCCTGGTACGGAGGAGCCGCCGACGAGAGAAATAACCGTGTCCCGGCAATTTAGATCGGGTGATAACTGAATAAAAGCCTGTGTGGGGTTTGTAAATTCAATTTCTGTAAACGCCGTTGCCGTGCATTCCAGGGGGCCGTCTTTGAAGGTCACCGTCAGGTTGTAGGTGCCGGATTCGTCTACTTTTGGGCTGAGGGTATTGGCGCCGGAAACGATGTGGCCGTTCGGGGTATCCCACTGGTATGTAATATTCGGACCGGCTGTAGCAAAACCATTGAGGGTGATGGTGGTAGGTTTGCAGGTCGAAATACTCTGGTAACCGGGCGAGACCAGGGCCGATAATTCCGGTGCCACGTGAACCGTGACCGTGTCTCTGATTTGGCAGGATGGAAACAAGCCGATGTCATCCAGGGCCATGAACTGGGTATCGTCGCCGTTGACACCAATGCAAAGGCTTAGAGTGGTGCTTGTGCCACTATCCCAATACCAGATATTTTTTTGCCATTTGCACAGTTCCGAACCACCACTGAGCGGCGGAAAAAACTGATCTGAATTGAACGAATACCAAAGGCCTGGCGTGGTGCCGCCAGGGGTTACATTCATGGTGTAAAAATTGAGGGTGTACAGGGTGTTGGGCGTCACCGGTACATCCTGGCACCACACGCGGGCTTGTCCATTGGGGAGCCCGCAGTGCATGACCATCATATTGCCCTTGCCGGTGTGGTCTTCGCAGGGAGCAAGGTTGATGTCCAGGTCTTGTGGATTGGTAACAATATCGTAGCTACCGGCTTTCGCAATACTGCCTGACACGTTGACGTAGTCGGAGGTGAAGGCTTTAGGGCCTTGTTCAAAATCGCCGTTGACGATCACGTTATTCCCCAAAAGATAGGCATTGAGGGAATAACTGGTCGTTTGAGTAATGGGTTTGATGGTTGGGTTGATGACCGAAGGGTTGACGATTTGCGTGAACGGATCCCAGGAAAATAGCAACAGATTCCCATTGATCTGGCCGTTTAGTTTGATTTCGTTCGGCAAAGGTTTGCAAAAATACTGGTCGTCGCCGGCGGATACGGTTCCCGGACATTGGGCGGAGAGAAAGGAAGAAAGTAGTAGTGCGCCACTGAGTAGTAGCCATTGTGTGTATTTGTTTTTCATAGAAAAGGAAAAAGTTTGTTTACAACTCGGTTTGGTAATATTTATTCAAATTTAATGGAATAAATCCAGATTGAAATAGGGAGGCCACGAATACCTGGTTCGCTGCCCGCCAAGCGACAAAAAAAAGCCGGAATGCCGGTAATTGCCCTAAATATGGTACACGGAAAATGATTAGCCCGGCGGCCTACTGGCTAAAACGGATAGCCCACGGCCAGGTTAAAATTACTGATGCTGCGCCAGGAAGCGCCGGTCCAATCGACCCAATAGCCCTCACCTTCAAGCAGGTACGGGCGGCGAAGTTTTAAACCCCAGTCGAACCGAAACACAAAGTAATCGAAATCAAACCGTAATCCAAAACCCGTGCCCAGGGCAATGTTTTTGTAGGAGTCGGCCCGCAACTTCGCGTTGGGGCGTTCCGGGTCGTCCTTGAAGGTCCAAATGTTGCCGCCATCCACAAAAACGGCGCCTTTCATCCACCAAAACAAGGGGAAGCGCAGTTCGCCGCTGAACTCAAACCGAAAGTCAGCTGCCTGAAAAAAGGGTTGCACCGACGCGTCGACCGGGTTCCCGCCAGGGCCCAACTCCCGAATTCGCCAGGCGCGAATACTGGATGGCCCACCGACGAAGAATTGCTTCACGTACGGCACATTGCGCGTGTCGCCAAAGGGCAACACCGCACCGGCGCCTACCCGCACGGCGCCCGTCAGGTTGGGCGAAAACTCCCGGGTATAACTCCCGGTCACCTCCAGTTTGCCAAATTTTGAAAATTCAAGGTCCGACAAGGTCCAGGTTTGCTCCGGAAACGGCACGGTCCACAAGCGGTTGATGGCGTATATTTCCATGCCGGACAGTTCGGTGCTCAGGCGGAAAAACCAGCGTTCGCCAAAGGCATTGGGCCGGCCTGAGTAGGTGTACGTAAACGAACGCATCAACACACCGGTGAACAACTGGTTGCCAAAACTCCGGATCAGAAATTCGTTTTTTCCAAACAACGAATCAAAACGCGGCCGAAGTTGCGGCCGCAAAATATCGATCCCAATGTTGTCGAAATTATACTGGTCGCCGGTGTTCGTGCGCAGCGTGTAGCCAAAGGCGGCATTGAACAGGTTGTAGACATAAAACCCCCGCAGGTCCAGGTAGTTGTAGTTGAGCCCGATCCGCACCTGCCCGTCGTTTTGTAACTGCTTGTAAAACGAAGACCGGATCAGGTTAAACCGGTCCAGGTTGCGCCAAAGGCCCAGGTAATCGAAATACCGGGGAAAGGTCAGTTCGTTCTGCAATTTGATGTCCTGCGAAAACAACAGGTTGTTGCTGCCGGGGCTCAGGTCAAATTCCAGGCTGTAGCCCAGGTTGGTTTGAATGTTTTCGGCGCCGTGAAACAAGTTGCGGTTCACGGCCGAGCCGCTCGCCGAGGCGCCGAGCAGGCGCCCGCTCAGTGTACTACCCGAATTGGTCGAAGAGTTGAGCCCGGCATCCCAGCCCAGCGGAAAGCGGTTGGTCAGGGCAAAGGATATGGCGACGTCTATTTTTTCCGGTTGTATCGAATCCTGCGACGGGCGGATGGTGACAAATTTAAAAATCCCGAGCGCATTGAGGTTGTGGGCTGTTTTGTCAAAATCCTCCTGCCGGTATTGCATGCCGGGCCGCAAGGTGATGGCGTTGTAAATCCGGAAGGGTTTTACCTCAAAATCAGGGTCGGAAGTAGCAAAATAAATCCCCTCAATGGTGGTGTCTTTCCGGATACTGAACAAATCGGGCACGAGATCGGAAAACACGGCAATGTTGCCGATCGTGTAGGTTTTGTGCAGGGAGGAATCGCTTTGTTGCAACACTTCCACTGTTACATCCGCTAGATTTTTGGTGCTGTCGCCCACAAATTCCACAAACCGGGGGATAAAAAACGCATAGCCACGATTTTTCATTTCATTGGTGATCCGCACTTTTTCCGCATCGAAATTGCGCGAATCCAGGGGCGCGCCGGGTTTCAACAGGGAGCCGCCGGCCGTTAGTTGCAGGATGCGCAACACATTGCTGTCGCGGCTGTCGTACGATACCCGGCCGATTTTGTATTGCTGCCCCAGGCTGAGCGTGTAGGTCACAGCGGCTTTGGAGGGCCGCCGGTCGAGAGAATCGGGTTGTTTGTGGAAACGGTTGGGCGAAAACTTGACGGCATACGTGCTTTGTGCATTGAAATAGCCGCGTTGCCGCATGTAGTTTTGGAGGTTGTTGGAGGTTCGGATGGCCAGTTCCTGATCGTAGATGGCTGGCGGCTCGGCAATTTTTTTCATAATCCAGCGCGCCCACTTGCCCTTGCCATCGCGGTACCGGTAGTAATACCACAGCCGCACCGGGGTGCCGAACGCCAGCAGGTTGCGTTCGTTTGGCTTTTGGCGGTACAAGGCGCCCAACTCATACAGCAGGGGCGTCTTCTGGTCCAGCGGCAGCGGCTTGTCAGTTTTTAGTTCAATCGTATTTTTAACCAGTAAGGGGCCACTTTGGTCTTTCTCCAGATGCTTTGTAACATTGCAGGCGCTAAAACCCAGCAGGAACATGCCACCGAGCAGGCCATAGACCATACGTTTGCCGTTGGACAGGATGGCTCCCGCTCCCCAGTTGTAGCGCCGCAAAAAAGATGTCATACGAATCAGATCAACAAAAATAATTAGCCAGAATTGCTGCTTACCCGGTGCTTTAAAACACATGCCATGCTTTCCAACAGTCAACAAAAATTTCTGACAGCCCTTCAGGTAAAGAAGTATCGGCAAAAGTATCGAAATTTCACCGTGGAAGGCAGCAAAATGGTAGCCGAACTGTTGCAGCAACAGCGGATCCCTGTGGTCGCCGTGTATGGCCTGGAACGATGGGCCCAGGAAAACGCCGCTTTGTTGGCGCCGTTTTACGATAAATTTAACCCGGTCTCGGAATCCGAACTCCGGAAAATCTCGGCGCTCAGCAGCCCTAATGCCGCTTTGGCCGTCGCAACATTACCCGAAGATGCGCCGCCCCAGTGGGCGCCCGATCGCTACGCGTTTTATCTCGACGGCATCCGCGACCCCGGCAACCTGGGTACGATTCTCCGGATCGCCGACTGGTTTGGCCTGCCGGCCGTGTTTTGTTCCGCCGATTGTGCCGATGCGTTTAGTCCCAAAGTGGTGCAAGCCTCCATGGGCGCGATCTTCCGGGTGGCTACCGCCGAACTGCCGTTGGAGCAGCTCTTGAACACTAACCCGGCTTTGCCTGTTCTAGGTGCCATGTTCGACGGCGAAAACTTGTTTTCCTGTGCCTTGCCACCAGCCGGCTTGCTGGTGATCGGCAACGAAGGCAGTGGCATCAGCCCGGAAGTGGCTGCCCGCCTGACCCGACGCCTCACCATCCCGCGTGGCCCCGGTAGCGGCGCCGAATCGCTCAACGCTTCTGTGGCCGCCGGTATTCTGGCAGCGTTTGCTGCCGGACAAAACATGGGGCTTTCTTAAAAAAATAGGATGGTAGCCGTCGGTTTCGCGGGCAAAAAGTAACTTCGCCTTGCTTGTGCGTCAGAATGCAGTTGCAACTTTTTTCCAGGTTTTTTTAAGGAAAAAATAGAGTAAAATAGATTGTATTGCCTTGATTTACATCATTTAACCATTTTATTACGACAGGCGAATTGAACATTCGCCCTACATCACTTAACCAATTATTTTATGGACATCCGCAAATTTATGCCCCTGATCTTGTTGGGCGTATTCGTACTGTTGGGCTTTAGCATGTGTGGCTCCTACAACACGACAGTTAGCAAAGATGAAAATGTAAAAAAAGCCTGGTCGCAGGTTGAAAACCAATACCAGCGCCGGGCCGACCTGATTCCCAACCTGGTGAATACCGTAAAAGGGTATGCCAATTTTGAACAACAAACCCTCCAGGCCGTCGTGGAAGCCCGCGCGAATGCCACCCGGGTGACCATTAACGCCGACAACCTGACTCCGGAAAATATCCAGCGCTTCGAACAGGCCCAAACCGGACTGAGCGGCGCCCTGGGCCGCCTCCTGGCTGTAGCCGAAAACTACCCGGATCTGAAGGCCAACCAGAACTTCCTGAGCCTGCAAACCCAGTTGGAAGGCACAGAGAACCGGATCGCCGTGGAGCGGAAAAATTTCAACGAAACGGTCAACGACTACAATTCGTACATCCGCCGTTTTCCGACCAACCTGATTTCAGGTATGTTTGGATTCTCGTCGCGAGGCTATTTCCAGTCGGCCGCAGGCGCGGATAAAGCGCCGGAAGTCAAGTTTTGAACCACTTTTTTTATGCTGTTCACCCAGGAAGAAGAATCCAGGATCATGGCTGCCATCCAGGAGATGGAGCGCAGTACCAGTGGCGAAATTCGCCTGTTTGTAGAAGATTTCTGTGACCGCGACCACCCGGTGGAGCGTGCCGCCGAGGTATTCCAATTGTTTGGCATGTTCAATACCAAGCAACGCAATGGCGTATTGATCTACCTGGCGGAGAAATCCCGCATGTTTGCCATTTGGGGCGACTCGGGTATTCACGAACGCGTTGGGTTTCAATTTTGGGATGCCGAAAAACAATTGTTGCGCAGCTATTTGCAAAAAGAAGAAGCCTGCGAAGGCCTTTGCCAGGTGATCGCACAAATTGGCGCCCGCTTGACTCAGTATTTTCCGGCAAACCCGGATGATAATGAAAATGAACTTTCTGATGAGATTATTTACGGATAAGCCGGCGCGGCATACGGCGTTTCAGACCTGGTTGGCGGGGCCAGCACCCCGCCAACCCCTGTCCTGGCTATTGCTCAGCCTGGCCTTGCTGCTGAGCCCCTTGCTGTGGGGCCAGGAGGCAACCCCGCTTTTTCCGGACAAGCCGGACCCCGTTGTACACGTACACGACTATGCCGGCTGGCTTTCCGGCGCCGAAATGGCGCAACTGGAGGCCAAATTGCGGCGCTATTCCGATAGCACCTCCACTCAGATTGTTGTCATGATTCGTCCGGATATCGGCGATTATGATAAATCCTCCTATGCTTTCGAATTGGGCAACCGCTGGGGCATCGGCCGCAAGGACAAGAACAACGGCATCGTCATGCTGATCAAATCCGAACCACCGGATCGCGGTATTTTTATCGCTACCGGCTACGGCACGGAAGGCGCCCTGCCCGATATTACCGCCGGACAAATTATCCGGAATACCATGGGCCCTTTTTTCCGCCAGCAGCGCTACTTCGATGGCATCAATGCCGGCCTCGACGATGTGATCCGGGCCCTGTCCGGTGAGTTCAAAAGCGACGCCAAGGATAAGGTCAAGATTCGGGGCAACGGCACTTTCGTGCTGATCATGGTCGTCATTTTCATCATTCTGTTCGTCTACCTCATGATTCAATCTGCCCGGCGACGCACCCTGTACTCCAACTCCGGCCCCAACCGGCGCCGGCGCGACGACGACTGGTGGGGCGGTGGCTTTGGCGGTTTCGGCGGTGGTTTCGGCGGCGGCAGCAGCGGTGGCTGGGGCGGCGGCGGTGGCGGCGACAGTTTTGGCGGCGGCTCCTTCGGCGGCGGCGGTGCCGGCGGCGATTGGTAAATTAAAAATTAATGCGGCCAATGTGATTTAATGTGGCCACATTCAATCACATTGGCCACATTCAATCACATTGGCCACATTAAAAAAACATGAGTATTCAAAACGTACCCATCTATTTTGCACCGTCGGAGATTCATGGGATGGGTGTGTTTGCTGCGCAGGAGATTGAGGCTGGCGCGGTGATTGAGATTTGTCCGGTTATTCTTTTTCCGAAGGCCGAACTGGCGGCAGTGCGGCAGACGGTGCTGGACGATTATTATTTCGACTGGGGCGATGATGGCGAGTGGTTTGCCTTTGCCCTCGGCAACGGTTCCTTGTACAACCACTCCTACGAGCCCAACGCCGACTACGGAATGGATTTTGAAAACAAAACCATCGACATCTACTGCCTCCGGGACATTGCCGCCGGCGAAGAAATTTGTATCAATTACAACGGTTCTCCGGAGGATCGCACGGCAGTTTGGTTTGAAAAATGAAAAAAACGACCGAAGCACCCGCTACTTACGAAACGGCCTATGCCGAGTTGCAGCAATTGGTCAACGCCCTGCAAAACGAAAGCGTGGGAATCGACGAACTGGCCGAGAAGGTGGAACGAGCCCAGTGGCTCATCCGGTTTTGCCGCGAACGGCTCCGGCAAGTAGAAACCGATGTGGCCAAACTGGTGGAGTAGGCCGGGCCTGCCTCTTCAATCGTGAGCAAGCCGCCCTTGGGCGCAGTTGCCCTGAGCCAGGGCAAGGTGGCATGTTGATATTCCAGATTAAACCGGTACTGGCTGTGCGCTTGGAGCGAAAAACTGCCCGGATAATAATTCCGGGTCACGGAGGCCGGCGCAAGCAGGAACGTTTCCTCGTAAAATTGCCGTGCCGGAATCAGCGTGTCTTGTACGCTGATGGATGAAGGGCCCATCCGCAAAAGCGGAAAGTCGCCGAAAACATCCGCACAATCGTTCTCGTGTACGAGGTTCAGGTGCAGCCGCAGCCCTTCTGTCCAGTTGGATAAAAAGAGGCTGTCCAGGTCCTGTGCTTTCCCAGAAATATTCATCCAGCGCACCTGAATCGGGATGGAATCGCGGATGGTATACCGCTCGCGCGGGGTACGTACTGACAGCGCCCATCGTCCCGACCAAAGTTGCTGGTCCAGGCGCCCTTTTATTGCTTTGTATTCATCCGACTGACGGGCTACTGTCGGGTACTCGATCGCCAGCGTTTGTAGGTGCTGGGCGGCTTTTTCCATCCACTCCCGGCCCGAAGGGCCATGATTTGGGCCTCGAAGTGCCAGGCGGGCCAGCCGGAGCAGTACATCTGGCCGGCGATCGGCGGCCGGATAGTCTTCCAAAAATTGCAGAAAGGTCTGGTAGGCGCGTTGCGGGTCACCGGGAAATGTCATATCATCGGTGGCTTGGGGCTCGTAGTCAATCCAATTCAGTTGGTTGTATGCCGCGTTGTCAGCAAAGGGGCTCTTGGGGAATTCCCGAATCAACCGTTGAAAACAGGCGTAGGCTCTACTGAAATGGCCAGGCGCATGGGCGCCGCTGTATATGATTTTATTTAAACTGAAGGCATACCAAATATTGCCCTGGTGGTAGAGGCGTTCGTCGTCGGCTAGCGGTAAGTCTGCCAGGCTGTCGAGTTGCCGTTTGGCCCGCTGCAGAGCCTGCAACAGTTCTGTTCCGTAGGGAAGTTCTTCTACTTTTTCCGGATAAAAGGCGGCCAGTTCAAGCGCCGCATCCAGGCTGTCTGTTCGGCCAAAATACTGAAAAAGGGTCATGGCCAAATCCGGAGCGATTTCCGGCAAAAATTTCCCAGCCCGGTAATCTGCCGCAACCCGGTCCAGGATCGAGTCGGGCAGCCAGTTGAGATTGCCTGTCAGGCCCTCGAATATGCCAGGCCAGTATCCCTCGATTTTTGGATTGTTCAGGGCTTTAAACTGCGCGTACATAGGCAAAAAGGCCGCATACATGCCGTAGAAATCCTGTTCGTTTTGCCGATAAATTGCCGTCCAGGTTTGCTGGAAGGTCTCGAAATCGGCCAGCATGGAGGAGGGTTTGAACGCCGGAGGCAGGCGGTCCACCCGGATGATTTCCCAATGGTCTGCGTAACTGAGGTACACGTAGCGTTGGTCCGAGAAGTAATGCTGGGGCGGAGAAAACCCGAACGGCTGGTCGAGGCAGCCGAAGCGGCAATTGTTTTTGTCAAAAAAAGCCAGTCCCTGCTCGTGGATCAACCCTAAAAACCGGCCACCCGGATCGCCCCGCAGGGGCTCGGACGCAGGAGCAGGGTAGGCGAGGGTATCGCCGGTGTCCAGGCGGACACTGCGCAAGGTGCCCGGGGCAATGAACCAGGCCACCGGTGGCGCCGCCGCCAGGAATCTGCAAGCCCCCCGAAAGGGAATCCGTTGGGTCGGATATCCTGGAAGGGTGATAAATGAAGCGACACCATTCTGATAATAGGCGTTACTCAGGCAACATTCCCCTTCGTGTTTTACATCATTTAGAGCAACACAACCCTGCAAATCGGCGGGCACTGGCTGGAAAGGAACGAATCGATCTTCGTCGGCCAGGTACAGGTGATTGGCCACGAGCAAATCATCGCCCCAGGGCCGCAGGTCCATCACCCAGCCGGGGTTGGGGTTCTTTTTGCGCCGCAGCACCTGGCCATTGTCGCGGCTAAGGAGCAACATTTCATTGTGGTCCGCCAGCCAGATACCGACTTTTCTCAGTAGGTAACCGGGTTTTTGGTGGTTAGAAAACGTATCCAGGCGGTTGTTGCTCCGGTCGTACCGGATGAGTGCCACAGAGTCGATGGCATACGCCCTGGTCCAGAACAACTGTGGCGCGGCAGGGTCCTGCTCCCAGCCGTTTTGGGGGAGTGCCGCCGGGGTGGAAAAGGCGCTGGAATCGTTTGGGATGAGGCTCAGGGAGGGAATATCCAATTCTGCGTCCAACAACTGGCAGCGGTCCGGGCTAAAAGGCGACAGGCGGAGCCTTGGCAACTCGCCGGCGTCATCCCCCCGGCGCGGGTAATCGATGCGGTACACGGCCGAATCGGCCGAAAGATGCAGCGCGGGCTGGGCTTGGCCGCGCAGGGCGAGGCAAAGGCCTGCGAACAAAAGAGTCAGGAGCCGCAGGGGGGCAGGCAAGGCCATAGGCTGGGCTGCGTTTTCAGGGCAACGGCTACAAGGTGAATTTATACCCGACGCCCCGGATGGAGTGAAAAAAACGGGGGTTTTTGGCGTCCTGCTCGAAGTATTTGCGGAATGCGAGGATGAAGTTGTCTATGGTGCGGGTACTGGGAAACACATCGTATCCCCAGACGGCCTGCAGGATCTGGTTGCGGCTGACCACCTCGTTTTTGCGTTCGACCAGGAGTTTGAGCAGCATGGCTTCCTTTTTGGTCAGCACGATGGAATCGCCGTGGCAGGTGGTGGCTTCGAAGGTTTCAAAATTCACCTGGTTGTTGCCAAATTCGAAGCGTTCGAGCACCTCGCCTTTGACGCGTTGGCTGCGGCGGAGCAGGTTGCTGACCCGGAGCAGGAGTTCTTCCAGGTTGAAGGGCTTGGTGAGGTAGTCATCGGCGCCTTTTTTAAGACCGGTCACGCGGTCCTGGGCCATGTCTTTGGCGGTGAGCAGGAGGATGGGCACCTCGTGGTTGCTGAGGCGTACCTGTTCGGTGATGCTGAAGCCATCCACTTCGGGCAGCATCACATCGAGCAGGAGCAGGTCGAAATGCTGGCCGCCAATGAGGTCGAGCGCTTTGCGGCCGTTGCCGGTAGCGATGACTTCGTAGCCTTCCAGTTCGAGGTTGAGGCGTACGGTGTCGCGGATGGATTCTTCGTCTTCTACAAGGAGGATGCGCATTATGGGATGGTATGTCTTGAAAAGAAATCATCTGCTTGGATAAGTTCCAGGCCCAGGATGGTTTCAAAATGGCGAATCAGTTTGGTGTCGGTAGTTACGATGATTTTATGCTCTGTGGTTTCGGCTGATTCAAATAAATAGCGGTCACTTTCAAAATTGGTCAGGGGAGGAATTTCTGGTCGTTGGAGCGCTAATTCAATGTGTAGAGGCAGTTCCGGCGCTGTTTCGAGGATTCTGCATCGTTCGGAATTTTCAAAAATTTGGCTGAAAAACATTTTCAGATAAACCTTGCACATGTTGTCAAAATGAAAATCCCGCCGGTAGTCATTCAATTTCTGATGAAACGGACTACCCCGCAAAACCACGATCCGGTGTTCACTTTGTTGGAGCCAATGAAAGAACCTGCGCGCTTTCTCCTGGTTTTCCGGTGTTGCATCAGGCCGGTGCCAATCCAGGTACCATTCATTGATGACAAACTCCATGGCTTAGACGTTGGCCGTTGGGGCAGAGAAAAAACGCTTGGCCAGGCTCATCTCGGCGGCCAGGAAGTTCTTCAAGCCGCCTTCGATTTGACCGTTGGCCAGAACTTTTTGTTGCTCGAAAGTGGTTTCACCCTTGTCCTTTTGTAGAAAATATACTTGTACATCCGCAGGAGCAAGGTGTTGTTCGTACACTTCCGCCAGCAAAGACATCAGCCAATGCTCACTGTGCGTGGAAAACAGGAATTGCTTGTCCTCTGTTTCTGCAATTTCAACCAGTACTTTTACAAACTGCTCGATGAGGCTGGGGTGTAGGTGGATTTCCGGCTCGTCGATGCAAATCAGCCGGTTTTTGTCGTACAGAATTTTGGCCAGCAAGAAAGCGATCTGGTTGACGCCCATACCCTGGTTGACCAACTCTGTGGTGAACGGCGAGTCCGGTTCGCGTACCTGTAGAAAGAAAAATCCCACCCCCGGAGACATGGAGACGGAAAACCGCTTTCCGGTTATTTTTTCGAAATAGTAGGCAATTTTAGACTGGAGACCCGGGTCAATGGCAATCACACTAGCGACTTCATCTTCCGTGAAAATGGAGCCGTTGATTGGAATCTGGTTGAAAATGGGTTTGGAAAACCCCCGATTTGTGGGGACTCTGGTTAGGGTTTCTATATCTGTATTTGAAGTTAGAATTTGCAAAAGCAATGAACGATGGTGACTCCAGGGCTCATCAGGTCTAACAAAAGCAATACCATTCCAAACTAGTTCAAGGTTGCCTTCTTTTGGTACATGGACCTTAATTTGATTATTCAAGGTATACGGAAAACTAATATTGAGCACACCTTTAAATTGAAATGGTTGTATACCTTCAATGAAAAAGGCATCACTTGGATATCCAATTTTTACACCGTAAATGCTTTCATGATATCCATCGCCAGTTTTTACAGCAATTTCTAACCGTGAATTTTCCTTTTTATCAAACAAGGTTTGCGTCAGCCCGCCCAGGTTATGAAACCCCAGGTTTAGTAAATCATTCTCCGATTTATTCGGGTTGCTCACCACATTCTTCAGCACCTGCAACGCATACAACACGCTGCTTTTTCCGCTGTTGTTGGCGCCGGTCAGCACCGTAAAACGGCCCAGTTCCAGCGTAGCGTCCCGGATGCTGCGGAAATTTCTAATGGCAAGTTCCTTGATCATAGTCTGATGTTGAAGCCTGTAAAAAAAGCAAAAGCGGCCGTTTTTTGATTGGATATTGGATATTGAGATATTGGATATTTCTTTGACGGGTGACGACCCAATATCCAATATCTCAATATCCAATATCCACTTGTGAAAAGCCTAGTCCATTTCCAGATCCAGCCCCAGTTTCTCGTGCCAGGGCAAGCCGTCGAGGTTCAGGCGCTCCATGAACGGGTCGGGGTTGAATTCTTCCACGTTGAACACACCTTTGCCATTCCATTTGCCTTCGAGGATCATGCGGGCACCGATCATGGCCGGCACGCCGGTAGTATAACTAACGCCCTGCGTGCCGGTTTCGCGGTAGGCATCCTGGTGCGAGCAGTTGTTCCAGACGTAGTAACTCTGTTCTTTCCCGCCTTTCAGGCCTTTGATCCGGCAACCGATGGACGTGAAACCGGTGTAGTTTTCGCCCAGTTCCTCGGGAGCGGGCAACACGGCTTTGAGGAATTGCAGGGGCACGATGTCGACGCCCTTGTAACGGATCGGCTCGATGCCGGCCATGCCGATGTTTTGAATGACGCGCAGGTGCGTCAGGTATTGCTCGCTGAAAGTCATCCAGAACCGCGCCCGCTTGAGCGTGGGGAAGTTTTTGACGAGGCTCTCCAGTTCTTCGTGGTAGATGAGGTAGGAGCGTTTTGGTCCGATTTCCGGGTAGTTGATGTCTTTCCAGATCTCGTGGGGTTCGGTTTCCACCCATTGGCCGTTTTGCCAGTATTTGCCGCGCTGCGTCACCTCCCGGATGTTGATTTCCGGGTTAAAATTGGTGGCAAATGCCTTGCCGTGGCTGCCGGCATTGGCATCCACGATATCGAGGTAATGCAGTTCGTCGAAGTAGTGTTTTTTCGCGTAGGCGGTGTACACGCTGGTCACGCCGGGATCAAAACCGCAGCCCAGCAGCGCCAGGATGCCTTTCTTTTGGTAGCGCTCCTGGTAGGCCCATTGCCAGGAATATTCAAATTTGGCCACCTCTTTGGGTTCGTAGTTGGCGGTGTCCATGTAATTGACGCCGGTTTCGAGGCAGGCATCCATGAGCGGCAGGTCCTGGTAGGGCAGGGCCACGTTGATGACCAGGTCGGGCTGGAATTTCCGGATCAGCGCTACGGTCTGGTCCACGTTGTCGGCATCGATTTTAGCCGTTTTTATTTTCCGGCCGCCGTAGGCCTTGTGGATGGCATCCGCAATGGCGTCGCATTTTTTTTTGGTACGGCTGGCCAGCATGATTTCGCCAAAAACGTCGCGGTGCTGGGCGCATTTGTAGGCCACAACACGGCCCACGCCGCCGGCGCCAATGATGAGAACTTTGGACATTATTCGATGAATAAAAGATGAAGGTTTAAGATCCTGGAAATCCGCGCCCGGGTTCAATGGTTGCCGGATTCGGGGCCCCGTGCTTTGCTTGTACCGGGGTTGTTGCGGCAAAAATAGATAGAAAATCAGGTTCAACCGGAAGGAAATCCGTCGATCGCCCTACATTCGCCTGCAAGAGCGCCTCAAAAGGCCAACACCAGGCGCTGGAATTCTGGTTTTCACTCCTTATTTATCTACCCGTTGCATCCAAAATCCTTACCGGTTTTTCGAAATATTGCCTTCAATCCCAACCACATTGAGGAATATTTGCCCATGGAGCCCCTGCACCCCATGGTGTTCGACCGTTTTTGCGAAGACGGCTGGTGCTACTGGTCGGATATTATTTTTCGGAGAAATTTTTGGGAATGGCGCGGCGAGCCCTGCCGGGTGGTGTTGTTGCGGATCCGGCTCGATGGGTTTTCCTTCAGCAAAAGCCAACGCAAATGCCTGCGCCGCAACGCCGACCTGAACGTTGTCCGCCGGCCGCTCCAGATCGAACGCCGGCACGAACAGTTGTTCGACCTGCATTCGAGCCGCTTCCACCACAACAGGCCCTCCACGATCTACGGTTTTTTTAGCGCCTGGAGCCACCTCATGCCTTGTCATGGGACCCAGTTCGATGTATACCAGGGCGCTAAACACCTGGCTACCAGTTTTTTCCACATGGGACGCCAAAGCGCAGCCGGCAACTATTGCATTTACGACCCCGAGTACAACTTCCGCAGTTTGGGCACCTTCACCATGCTGCTCGAAATCGAATATGCCCGCCAACTGGGCAAACAATTCTACTACCCGGGCTTTGTGTACGACCTGCCCAGCGAGTTTGACTACAAACTCAATTTCAACAACCTGGAATACTTCGACTGGTGGGGCAATTGGTACCCCCTCGAGCGCCTGCCCGTGCGCGACTGGCGCGAGGCCTGGGTGATTTGAGCCTCAGCGCGCGCTTATTTCCCCGATACTTTGATGTTGGCCGGGCATTCGGCACAATGGCAGGCCGGGCTTATGGTGGAGGTTGTCGTTTCGGTCGGTACGGTAAAACTGCACACGTCCATCAAACCGGTTCGGCCGGTATCGTCCACCATCACCAGTTTGAGGGCTACAAACTGATCCTGGCCCGTTTTTCGCACCTGGAACACCATCGGCTGGCCGACGGGCGGCAGCCGCAGGTCCGACAACTGGCCGTCGATGTAAATCCGGATTTTGCTGCGGTAGCGGTCCAGACCCGGGTCCAGGTTGACGTTCACCAGCACGTCCCGGCATTCACAGAAGCCGGCCAGTTCCAGGGTATTGCGCCGGGGGTATCCGCTGGCCGAGCATTCGCAGGTGGCATCACCGACCCGTATTTTCAGCAGTTGGTCGCTGGTTTTGACCTGAAACCGAAGTTGGTTCCGGGCGCTGTTGAGTTTGAAATCGGTAAACCGTCTGTCGTTGAGGTACACCCAGGGCGATGTTACCTGGCGCGGCAGCGTCAGGGTCACCTCGGTTACGCCGATGTCGCGTTTTTCCTGGAGCAATTCTGCCTGGGTAGCGGTGGCGCTGCTGTACATGCCCGGTGTCATGAGGCCACTCATTCGAATGGTGTCGCCGGAGCCGCGCAGCCGGTAGCGAAAATCGCTGCTGCCGGGCCCCAGGCCAAGGGTGGAGTAGGTAGCCGGCGCCTGGCCTTTCAGGGCCATTTGGCCATATAGCCCCAGGGTCTTGAAATGGTGCTCCCGGGTAGTTTCACAAAACGGGATGGCGTACAGATCGGGACCCACTTTGGTGCCCCGCAGTACATATTTGTCGTCGACTTCTACCAGAATGGTATCCGTTTGGGCCGCTACCTGGAGGTAGGTTTTGCAGTCCGAGACCGGCGCGTTCTGCGGGCCGGGCCGGTCGTTGTGGATTTGAAAAAGTTGGAGGGGGATAAACAACTGGTCTTTTTTTACAAAGCCCAGAAAATCCAGCTCGCCGTCTTCTGCCAGCAGGTACCGGGGTGCGTCGAGATCCTTCAGCGGCACATACACCTTGAGCATCCGCGGGTCGTTTTTCAAAATTTCATACCGGAGGCCTTTGCCGCCAAAAAAGACATCGGGATCTTCGAAATAATGGTTGGAAGCAAAGGCAAACTTGGTGTCTTCAGTGGTTGAGGGTTGGTTGTAGTACCAGTAGCCGGCCATGCTCCCGAGGGTGAGCAAAATAAGGGCGATCAGCCAGCGCGGGGATAAGCCGGATTGGGAAGGCGTGTTGTTTTCCATACGTTTTTGAGCGTGATTACCGAAGGATAGGGTGGTAAAGATAAACTTCCACCGGGTAATCCGTCAAATTATGTTAGGCGGAATATTGCCGGAACACGCGGATGGCGGCTTCGATCATTTCGGTGCTCACATCCAAATGCGTTACCAAACGGATGGTTTGCGGGCCGAAGGCAGAGGCTTTCACGCCGTGCTGCGAGAGGTAGTGCAGGAACGCCGGCGGTGTGCTGGGGGGCCGCAAATCAAAAATCACGATGTTGGTTTGGACGGGCCGGATGGCCGCGACATAGGGCAATTCGGCCAGGGCTGCGGCCAGTTGGCGGGCGTGGGCATGGTCGTCGCGCAGGCGCTCTACGTGGTGGTCCAGGGCATAAATGCCGGCTGCGGCGAGGTAACCGGCCTGCCGCATGCCGCCGCCCAGCGCCTTTCGGACCCGCCGCGCTTCGGCGATAAACGCCTGACTGCCAACGAGCACTGAACCAACCGGCGCCCCCAGGCCTTTGGACAGGCAGAGGGAAATGCTGTCCACGGCAGTGCCGATATCAGCCGGCGATTCTCCGGTTTCCACCAAGGCGTTGAACAGGCGGGCGCCATCGAGGTGCAGGGCGAGTTGTTGGGCCTGACAAACGGCCCGGATGGCTTGTATGCCTTCGAGTGCATAGAGGCTGCCGCCGCCTTTGTTGCAGGTATTTTCCAGGACAACCAGGGTGCTTTTGGGCAACCAATCGTAGCGCGGGCGCACGGCGGCGGCCACTTGCCGGGCCTCCAGGATGCCGTTGGGGCTGTGGATCAGGTTGACCCCGATACCGCTGTTGAAGGCGTATCCGCCCACTTCATATTGAAAAATATGACTCATTTCATCACAAATCACCTCATCCAGCGGGCGGGTATGCACCTTGAGGGCAATCTGGTTGGTCATGGTGCCGCTGGGGCAAAACAGGGCCGCTTCTTTGCCCAGCAGGGCAGCACATTTTTCTTCGAGGGCATTCACCGTAGGATCTTCCCGAAACACGTCGTCGCCCACCTCGGCAGACAGCATTGCCTTCAGCATACCCGGCGTGGGCTTGGTAACGGTATCGGAAAGAAGATTGATCATGCCTAGAGCGCTACTTTTTCTTTTTTGCTTTTTCGTCCTGTACGCGCTGCTGTTCTTTCATCGCGGCTTCAAAACGGTCGCGCCAGCCCCCCGTTTTCTTGGGTTTGTTTTTGTTGGCTTCCAATTGCGCCCTGATCTTGTCGTGGTCGATCAGGAATTGCTTGGTGACCACCGTCTGGCCGATATTGAGCAGGTTGCTGAAACAGAGGTACAGCGTCAGACCGGATGCGAAGGTGTTGAAGAAAAACATAAACATCACGGGCATGCCGTACTGCATGTATTTCATGACTTTCATCTGGTCGTTGGCGCCCATGGCCGAGGTGTCCATTTGTTTCATGGAGTACCAGGTGTACCAGAGGGTTGTAACCACCCAAATGAGGGTAAAGGCGCTGATGTGGGTGCCAAAACCCCAGATATAGGTGGGGAGTTTGAAAGCGACGTCGTAACTCGACAAGTCGGCAGCCCACAGGAAACTGGCCTGCCGGAACTCGATAGCGGCCGGGAAAAAGCGGTACAACGCAAACCAAATCGGCATTTGCAGGAAAATCGGCAAACAGCCGCCCAGCGGATTCACCCGGAATTCGCTGTAGAGTTTCATGGTTTCCACCGACATGGCCTGTTGGTCGGCGCCAAACTTTTTACGCAACTCGTCGATTTTGGGTTTCAGCGCAGCCATTTTAGCCTGGCTGAATACCATCCGGTACGTGAGCGGGTACAGCAACAGTTTTACCAGCAGGGTCAGTACCAGGATCACAATCCCGGCGCTGCCGATAAACTGCGACAGGAACACGAACATGGGCTGGATCACCCAGCGGTTGATGGCGCCAAAAATACTGGCGCCAAAAGGAATCAGGTCTTCGAGCGTAACGCCGTAGCTGTGCAGCCGGTCGAATTCATTCGGGCCGGAGTAGAGTGTCATGTTGGCCGGGCCGTTGTTCAGGGGCACCATAGCGGTGGCGCGCAGGATTTTGAGGTCGCTGTCGGCATCGGTCAGCATCATGGTTTCGCCGGTAAATCCGGTAAACGAGAAGTTGCGGGCGATGATCGAGGAATTGAAAAACTGGTTGGTATGGCCGAACCACTGCACCGGTTGTTCGTTCAGGCTCTTGGAATCGTTGGCTTTGCAATTGCAATAGTCGGGGTCCTGGTCGTTGATTTTGTAATACACGCTGGACATGCTGCGCTCGTAGGTCTGGTTGCGTTCCAGTTTGTCCAGGTGATTGACCCAGTTCAGCCGCATGCTGGTTTGGCCGGGCGTGAGCGCGGTTTGCAAGGCATTGGCACTGACCTGGTAGTCCAGGTGGTAGTTGTCGGGGCTCAGGGTGTAGCGTTGTTCCAGGTAGCCGCCGGTATTGGTCAGGGCCCGGAAAGCGACGGTGTACTTGCCTTCTTTGGCAACGGTAAAATACAAATCGCTGGTGCTGACCGTCCCGCTGGCGGTGTTGGCCACGGGGATGAGGTACTCAAAGCGATTTTTGTCGTCTTCCAGCAGCCGTACCGGGCCGGTGACATCGTTGCCGGCCGGATCGGTATTGATTTTGTTGTATTTTTTGAGGAAAACCTCTTTGATCCGGCCACCTTTGTTGGTAAAGGTGACGCGCATCAGCTCATTGTCGATCGTTGTTGTCTGTTCGGTGCCGGACGCGGCCGGGGTGAATGCGCCGAAACGGGCCAATTGAAGGGCGCTTTTCAGCGAATCGCTGGGCGCTGTCGGTGTAGCGCCGGGTACCGGAGCAGCCGGCGTGGTGGCAGCAGCGGCGGTATCGGCGGTTTGGGCTGGCTGGTCCGTCGCCGGTTTGGGTTTTGCAGGTGGTGCGGAATATTGCATCCACAGGTACAACAATAAAAAAATCAGGCCGATGCCGACTACGGTATTGAGATTACTCTGTTTCTCCTCCATTACAAATAAATTAAGTGGACAGCCGGCGGGTGTTTTCCCATGGGTTTTTGTTTGAACCGCCGTCTGTTGTAAAGCGCCGCAAAAGTATGTCAAAACCTGTCGTTGTCATACGAAACCTGGAAGATTCTCCGGATTGGCTCGACCGGCGCCTGCTGGCAGCCTACTGGCGTACCGAATACCGGGTTTTGCAGCCGCCGGGCTTTGTGTTTCTGCCGGGCCAAAACCTCCCGGCCGCCGCCGCCGAATGGTTGGCCGGCCAGGGGCTAAGCCGCTGGGCCCTGCTGGGCGCCTGGAACCCGCACTCCAGTCCCTTGCCGGCGGCGGCCAATGCCGACCGCCACCAGAAACTTGTACAAAACCTGGACCGGCTGGGCTACTCGTTTTTACCAGCCACTGGCGCCGGCACCGATGGCCTTTGGCCGCCGGAAGACCATTGCTGGGTGTTGGATCTTCCTGCGGAAGAGGCCGTTCGGCTGGGGCGCTTGTTTGAACAAAACGCCATCCTCTATTGGGAACAGGGTGGGGTAGTGGAACTGTGGTGGCTGTGGCAGTGATGCAGTAGGCGGTAGCAGTAGCAGTAGGCAGTGGCAGTTGCAGTGGCCAGTTGCAGTAGGGAGTGGCAGTAGGGATTGGCAATAGGGAATTGAGGGCAGGCATTGGAAGAACTCTCATACTGCTACTTTAAATGCCACTGCTACTGCTACTGCCACTGCAAACTGCCACTGCCACTGCCTACTGCCTACTGCCTACTGCCTACTGCCTACTGCCTACTGCCTACTGCTACTGCTACTGCATCACTGGTTAAAAAAATTGCAACAAGTTCTTGCATTTTTCAGGGCGGTGTCCCCGTTTTTCCGTCTTTTTGCGGGGTAAAAACCTGTCCTATGCTGCGCATTCGCTTGCCTCAAAATTGGTCCGTATCCCTTGGCGAACTGTTGGCCGCCACCTTTATCCTGCTGGCGGCGGCCTTCTACAATGGGTATCCACTGGTTTATTCGGACACGGGCACCTACATCAGCAGCGGATTTGAAGGCAAAGTGCCGATGGACCGGCCGATTGTGTACGGCTTGTTTATCCGCCACATGAGCTTGGCTGTTACGCTTTGGGGGCCCGTTCTGGTGCAGGGATTTTTACTGGCCTGGTTGTTGCGCTTATTGTGGCAGCCCTATTTGGGCGAGCGCTTTTCGGGCAAATACTTTTTCCTGCTGGCGGCACTTTGCATCCTCACGCCTTTGCCCTGGTACGCCGGACAATTGATGCCGGATATTTTCACGGCCATGCAAATCTTGATTCTGGCCCTCGTGCTCACCCGGCCGGCACTGAGCCTTTGGCTGTGGTGTTGTTTGGGCGCCTTGTTTGTGTTGTCTTGCCTGGTGCATTTTTCCAATTTATTTATCGGAATACTCACCCTCCTGGGCCTGCAAGTTTGGGCTTGGTGGCGCCCGGCGATGGTCCGTACTTTTTTCCCCCAACGCCTGCGGCGCTCACTGCTGGTCGGTGCCTGGTGTGCGTTGGCCTTCCTGGCGCTGCCGACGATCAACTGGATGTTTGACGGCGCGTTCACCCTGGGCAAAGGCAGTTATACGTTTATCATTGGCCGCATGGTCGATTCGGGCATGCTCAAAATGTACCTCGACGACCACTGCGCCTCCAACGAATACCGGCTCTGTATCTACAAAGATTCCCTGCCGGAAAACAGCCGGGCGTTTCACTGGCAGGGCAGCAGCCCCCTGTACAAGGAAGGCGGCTGGGGCGCTCCCGAGGCCGAATACAAACGCATCGTGTGGGGTACGCTGCGTTCTCCGAAATACCTGGCGCTGCATCTGTGGCAAAGCACCCTGTCGGTGCCGACGCAACTGATGCAAAACGCCATCGGCTCAGGCTTGGACTATGGTTGGTACCGCGCCCCTGAAAGTCCGCCCTACCAGGCTGTGCAGCGCTTTTTCCCCTATGAATTCAACGCCTACATTGGCTCCCGGCAATGCGAAAACCCCTGGGGACAGGAACTGAAATTCGACTTTTTTAACAACCTGAATTACTGGGTTTTGTGCGCTACGGCGCTGGCCCTGCTCTGGCTGGTTTTTGTGCAAAAAAGTGAATCAACCAGCGCATTGCTCCCGCTGCTGGTCGTGCTGACGCTGGGCGTCCTGGCCAATGCCTTTATCACCTCCAGCCTGGCGGTCATCGCCGACCGCTTTTCTCCGAGGGTCGTTTGGATGCTCACGATGTGGGTGCTATTGGCGCTATTTCAGCTGCGGGAAAAGACTGCAAATTGAACACCTTTGCGTTCCGGGCCTTGAATAGCGCCCGCATTCATTTATTGTAAAACAACACGTACGACACCATGGATTTTTCCAAAATACCCTCTCCTTGTTTTGTACTCGACGAAGCCTTGCTCCGCAAAAATCTGCAACTGATCGACCGGGTACAGCAGGAAGCAGGGGTCCAGATCATCTTGGCTTTCAAAGGCTTTGCCATGTGGAGTGCGTTTCCGCTGGTGCGGCAATACCTGCACGGCGCCACGGCCTCTTCGTTGGGCGAAGCCCGCTTGTGTTGGGAAGAAATGAAGGTGAAAGCCCATACCTATTCCGTGGCCTATCTGCCGAGGGAGTTTGGCCAAATCCTGAAATATTCGAGCCATATCACGTTCAATTCCATTGCCCAGTACCGCCGGTTTAAGGGTCGGGTGCAGCGGTATCCGGAAAAAATAAGCGCGGGCATTCGGGTCAATCCGGGCTGGTCGCCGGTGGGCACGGCCTTGTACAACCCCGCGTCGCCCGGCTCGCGACTGGGCGAAGTGGCCGCCAATTTCAAAGGCAAACTACCGGAGGGTGTAGAAGGGCTGCATTTTCATGTGTTGTGCGAAAGCACAAGTTTCGACCTGGAAACGACTCTGGGCTACTTTGAAAAGGCCTTTGGCGCCTTTTTGCCCCAACTCAAATGGGTGAATTTCGGCGGCGGGCACCTGATGACCCGCCAAGGCTACGATGTAGCGCATTTGATTGCTGTGCTACGGGCGTTCCGGGCGCGGCACCCGCACTTGCAGGTCATTCTGGAGCCGGGCAGTGCCATTGCCTGGGATACCGGTGTGCTGGTCTCCCAAGTGTTGGATATCGTGAAAAATGACGGCGTTCGGACGGCTATTCTCGACGTTTCGTTTACGGCCCATATGCCTGATACGCTGGAAATGCCGTATCGCCCGAGGGTCCGGGGCGCCCGGGAAGAGCCTGCGGCTGGCGACAAGCACCTGTACCGGCTTGGCGGGGTGAGTTGCTTGAGCGGCGATTTTATGACGGAGTATGCCTTTGATCAGCCGTTGAAAGTGGGGCAAAAAATCGTGTTTGAGGACATGATCCACTACACGATGGTGAAAACCACCACGTTCAACGGCGTCACACATCCGTCAATCGCCATTTGGCGGGAAGACGGGCACCTGGATGTGGTGCGCAAATTCAATTACCGCGACTACAAATTGCGCTTGTCCTGATTACCCAACAAAAATAAAATACATCAGAATCATCAGGGCCAGGGCAGCGATGGCTACGATGGTCATGAATTTGCGCAGTTCGCCGCTGTCTTTAGAGGCGCTGTGCCGGGAGCGGGAAATTTTTGGTTTGCTTGCCATAAATTATTGGTATTGAATGGTTTGCAAAAATTTGTTTGATACGTTTCTGGAAGGCAAATGTATAAAATTTCAAACCTATGCCTGGTATTGAAAAGATCATCGGTGCAGGCAGTTTGTATCATTTACATTGCTGGGTTTACGTCAGTCCCTGGTCTTTAAAAATTCGGTTGAGCCATTTGAGCATGACAGACAAGGCCAGCGCCGAAACAGCCAGCAACGCGAAATTTACCCAGAAGAAATCGGCCTTGTGGTCGTAGCGGTCCCACATGGTGGCCAGGATGCCGCTCAATTTGTTGCCCAGTGAGGTCGCCAACTGCCAACCGCCCATCATCAGGCCGGCGATACGCGCGGGCGCCATTTTCGACACCATCGACAAGCCCATTGGGCTCAGGCACAGTTCCCCCACCGTGATGACGCCATAGGTGCCAATCAACCACCAAACGGAGGCTTTTTCAGCGCCGTTGTGGCAGCTGTGTACCGCCCAGATGGTGACCAGGGTGGAGAGGGCTGAAATGACCAGGCCCAAGCCGATTTTACCCGGCGTGGTGGGTTCGCGTTTGCGTCGGCGCAAGGCGCCAAAGGCCCATACCAGGAGGGGCGTGAGTACAATCACAAAAAATGGATTGACCGACTGATAAATTTCTGTCGACACCAGTTTTATGGTGCTGCCTTCCGGCGGGTGCTGGTCCGGCGGAATGTTTTTGAAATAAGGCGGCAGGGTTACACCTGTAGCCAGCAGGCCGGTTGTCGGGTCTTTGTGCGTTCGGAATTGTTCGTCGTACAAAGGAAAGGTATCGGGTTCGTGTTTGATTTCCTGCACCATGCCCATAAATTTGGCGGGTGTTTCCTGCCAGGCCGGCATCGATCGGTCGGTGTAATATTCCGCCCAGGTGGTGAGTGCGGTGCCGTTTTGTTTGAAAACAGCCCAGAAAACGATGACCACCGCGTAGATCGAGAGCAGGGCCTTGATCCGGGGTTTCTCATCGGCGCTGGCTTTCCACAAGATCCAGAGGAAGAAACCAACGACGGGCAAGGAGCCGAAAATAAAGGCGTCGGTAGAGTCGGTGCCCAGGATATTACCGGGGATTTTCCAGGCTAAAATACCCGTCAGGATCGCCGGCGCCAGGACAGACGACAGCAAGGTAAACACCCCGGCTTCGGCTGGGTTCGCCTCTTTGCGGACATCGGCATGCGCGTAGTGTTTGGAGCCGCTCATAAAC
The DNA here is from genome assembly GCA_020846655.1 of Saprospiraceae bacterium. GTDB lineage: Bacteria > Bacteroidota > Bacteroidia > Chitinophagales > Saprospiraceae > M3007. Next base: position 39,414 of record JADLDL010000086.1, read on the forward strand.
ACGAGCACACCGACAAACATACCGATGCCGGCTGCGGCGAAGGCATAGCCCCAGCCATAGGTATTGCGCAGGTAGGCCGCCACGAAATTGCAAATGAGCGCCCCGATATTGATGCCCATGTAGAAGATATTGTAGCCGTCGTCCTTGCGTTCGCGGTACCGGTCTTCGTTGTACAGGTTACCCAGCAGGGTGGAAATATTGGGTTTAAAAAAGCCGTTGCCCAGGATCATGACGGCCAGGGCCAGGTAAAACGTGGTCATGTTGTTGGGGATGGCCAGCAACAAATAACCGATGCCCATGAGTACGCCACCCAGCACGATGCTTCGCCGGAAGCCCAGCACCCGGTCGGCGAGCAAGCCGCCGATAAACGGCGTCACATACACCAGAGCGATAAACGTACCGAATACGTCAGAGGCTGTTGCCCGGCCAAATGCCAGGCCGCCCATCTGCGTGTCGGTCATGTACAGGAAAAAAATACCGATCATCAGGTAGTAGCAGAAGCGTTCCCACATTTCGGTAAAAAACAAAAAAGGCAGGCCGGAAGGATGTTGGCGCATAAAAAGAGGCGAAATGGTTTAGAGACAAGGCTTTTGCGGGTACGTGGGCAAAAATAGAAGCAAACTGTATCTTTGCACCTCTTTTGCTAAAAATGATCAGCAATTCCTTCCAACACATGTTGAAAAAATTTACACCGCTTGTTATTGCACTGTTGTTCACGGCTATTTATTCCGCCCGGGCGCAGCAACCGGTCGTCGTTCCGGACCCCAAAAACCCCGGCCCGCCGGTAGAATCGAAGGTGGTGCCCACCAAAGACAGCGTTCAGGTGACGGTTATCCTGAAACACCAGCAAGACAAAAACCTTCAGGAAATTCGGCGGGTACTGGAAGCCCAGGGGTTCTGGGACTTGTTTCCGACCGAGGATGCCCGGGTCGTCTCTTGGACCATCGCCATGGGCCTGGGGCATGTCATTATCCTTCAGGTGCCGGCCAACTCCGTGCGCCGGCTCAACCTGGCCCTGGAAAATGGCGCCTGGGGCGCTTACGATACCGAAATTTACTTGTCGTACGATTACAAAACGCTGTGGGAAGACTACATCGAAAAGCGCGAGGAAGCGCGGGACGACCGCAACGATTGAGCCGCTTTATGCTGGCTTGTCGGCCGGAACAAACCGGATGGACAGCGAGTTGACGCAGTGCCGGGTGTTTTTGGCGGTCATACGTTCGCCTTCAAAAACATGGCCGAGGTGCCCGCCGCAATTGGCACACACGATTTCTGTGCGTTTCATGCCCATGGAAATATCGCTGTGCCGCAGGATGGCGCCGGGCACTTCATCGTCGAAAGACGGCCAACCACAGCCGCTGTCAAACTTGTCTGCGGATTGGTACAGCAGGGCGTTGCAACGCCGGCAAATGTAGCTGCCCGCGCTTTTGTGGTTCCAGTATTCTCCGGTAAAGGCCCGCTCCGTTCCTTTTTTAGCGATGACGTATTCTTCTTCCGGACTCAGCGGATTCCAGTTGGATGAATTCCCTTCCATGTGTTGCCTGTTGTTTTTAATAATTTTGACAAAATTCAGTAAGATAAGAACAAAGTTGCCCTCAAAAGGATGACACAAATAGTTATCTTGCTGACAAATACCCTTAATCGATGCTCAGAAAGTTATTTTTTTCTGCCTCACTGGCGGTGAGTCTCTCCGTGTCCGCCACTCCTGCTCCCGATTTCACCATCACTGATTCTGACGGGAACGTCCGGCATTTGTACGCCGATTACCTCAACCAAGGCAAGGTCGTTGTGCTGGAATTCTTTTTTATCAATTGCCCGCCTTGCGCCGGATATGCGCCCTATTGGGAAAATCTCTATAGTTCGATCAAAACCCAGTACCCAGGCAAGGTCGAATTTATGATGCTGAGCAACAAAAGCGGCGACACCAACGCCGGTGTGGCGCAGTACAAATTGGCCAAAGCACTCACCATGCCTGCTGCCGGGGCCAATGGCGGTAGCCTGGCAGCGGTGGCACCTTACGAAAGCGGCCAATTTGGCCCGTTTTACGGCACGCCGACCTTTATTGTCATTGAGCCGGGCACCGGCGAAGTACGCTTCGATGTGCGCGCCAATGATCCCATTTCGACGATGAGCCAGCTCCGCCAGCAGGTTGAAGAGTTGCTCCTGACCAAGTGCCGGCTCCTGACCACGCAAGGCGATACCTTGAGCGACTATGCGCTAAACCTTTCCCAACCCGGCGGCATTTCAATCAACCACCAGGTCACCAATGGCACGTTTTCACTCGAAAACTTCCCGAACCTCCCGGCTGCCCCATACTATGTTGCCACCCCTACTAAAAACGACGACCCGCTCAATGGCGTGAGTACGCTGGATTTGGTGCAGATCAACCGCCAGATATTGGTAGTTGAAGGGTTTAAAAAAGACTGGCAGTATACAGCCGCAGATGCCAACAACAGCGGCTCTGTTACTACCCTGGATATCGTAGAACTGCGAAAACTGATCCTGGGCGTGTACGATAGCCTGCCTGCTCGCCATTCCTGGACGTTCTCGCCGCCCTGGGATTCGGTCACGGCAGACTTGTGCCCACAAATTACTGCCATTAAAACCGGCGACGTCAACGGCAATGCCTCCGCCGGTTTTGCCGCCGCCGCCCCGCCCCGGGGCAGCGAACCGTTCCCGCTGCTTTGGGAGATGCCAAACGTGTTTCAGGCAGGTACTCGGTACCGCCTGGCATTCCGTGCCGGCGAAACCGCCTCGTTTCAGGCCTTGCAGGCCGCTTTTTACGTCGATCCGGCTGTTTTTCAGGTACTTCACTTGTCTTCCGATAAACTAGCCGGCTTCGATCAGGATGCCTGGCATGCGCAAAACGGCCAGTTGCGCCTCAGTTGGTTCTCCGCCCAAATCGCCAGCTGCGCCGCCGGCGAACCCCTGCTGCTGCTGGATGTGCTGGCCCTGCGCGATGCCGGGGCAGAGGAGGCTGCGTTGCAATTGACGCCGACGCTGCTGCCCGCAGAACTATACGGACCAGATGATGCCATCCGGCCCCTTGCGCTCCTGCCGGTGGGCGGAGATTCCGGCAGCCGGCTGTGGCCAAATCCTGCCCGGGGGGGCTTTTTTGTGGCCTTGCCACCCGGCATCCCGGTGGCTGCCCGGGTAGAAATAGTAGACGCCCTGGGCCGGCGTGTTTTTGCGCAAGCGCTGGAACAAACCCTTGCCGGCAGCGTGTTGGAAATCCGGCCCGGGTCAATGCCATCGGGCGTATACCGGGTGTTTGCCGGTGGCCAGCCGCTGGGCACGGTGCAGTGGCAGGAATAGGCGCGCCAAATCAAATTCTTTGGCTACCCCTCCTTTATGCCATTTCCCCAAATTACCTTTGTCCCACATGCAGATTTTTGCACAAATGATCTTTTGGGGGAGCATACTGGCTTTGGGCCATACGTATGTATTGTACCCCTTGTGGATGCGCTGGCTGGCGCGGAACAAAGGCCCGAACCCGGACCGGTATGCGGCGGATGACGCCGGGTTGCCGACCGTGTATGTGCTGATGTCGCTCTACAACGAGGAAAAGGTCATTGTCCAAAAATTGGAAAGCCTGTACGCGCAGCGTTACCCGGCAGACAAACTCAAGTGGTATGTGGGCTCCGATTGCTCTTCGGACCGCACGGCGGAGTTGGTCGCTGGTTTTCAGCGGACCTATGCTCCCGAACACTTTCATTTCCACGATTTCAGGACCCGGCAAGGGAAGCCGCCGGTGATCAACGCCTTGGCGCGGCTGGCGCTGGAGGACTGGGCAGCCAGCGGCCAAACCGGTGGCGCTGTGTTTTTGCTGACGGATGCCAGCGTGATGCTGGAGCCCGAAACCCTGTACCGCCTGGTCCGGCATTTTCGCAACCCGAAGATCGGCGTGGTGGATGCCCACATGCGCAGCGCTGGCCTCCGTTCGGAGGGTATCAGCCAAAGTGAGGACCAGTACCTGAACGGCGAAGTGCGGCTCAAACACTGGGAAAGCCTGGCCTGGGGCATGATGATCGGGCCTTTTGGCGGCTGCTATGCCCTGCGGGCGGAGTTGTTTGAGCCGGTGCCGCCCCATTCGCTGGTTGATGATTTTTGGCTGGTGTTCCGTGTTCTGGAAAAAGGATTTATGGCCATCAACGACCTGGAAGCCGTGTGCCACGAGGGGGCTACGCACGAGGTAGCCGATGAATACCGCCGCAAAAAGCGAATTGCAGCGGGTAGTTTTCAAAACCTGGCCCGCTTCAAATCCTGGGTGCTGCCGCCGGTGTCGCGCCTGGGTTTTGCCTTTTTTTCACACAAAGTCCTGCGTTGGTTTGGCGGCTTTTTCCTCCTCGCGGCATACTTGTCCCTGGCCGGGTTGGCGCTGGGGAACCATTTCTATCGCTGGCTGTTTTGCCTCCTGACGATGGGGGTAGCGACGGTACTGGTACTGAACTATGTGCAGAATCGCTTGCCACTCAGGCCCCTGCGGCTTATCAAGCACCTGAATTATTTCCTGGTGATGAACCTGGCCCTGACCGACGGGTTTTTCAAATGGCTGCGCGGCATTCGGGAAAACACCTGGCAGCGCACGCAGCGGTATTGATCGAGAGAGGAGAGACACGCGAAAAGAGATAATAAACAGTTTAAAATCAAATTATTATGTCCAATTCAAATTCCTTTGTGCTCCATACTATTGAGGAGGCTATCGCCGACCTGCATGCCGGCAAAGTCATCATTGTGGTTGATGATGAGGACCGCGAAAACGAAGGTGACTTTATTTGTGCCGCCGAAGCGGTGACACCCGAGATCATCAATTTTATGGCGCAACACGGCCGGGGCCTGATCTGTACGCCCATTGAGGAAAAACGCGCCGATGAATTGGGACTGCCCCTTATGGTCAATGCCAACACGGCCCTGCACGAAACGGCCTTCACGGTATCCATTGACCTGATTGGACAAAACTGCACCACCGGTATCAGTGCCTACGACCGGGCTACGGGTATCCGCCACCTGACCAACCCCCAAGCCAAACCCAGCGATTATGCCCGCCCGGGCCATATTTTTCCCCTGCGTGCTAAAACCGGCGGCGTGCTGCGCCGGATTGGCCACACGGAAGCAGCCGTTGACCTGGCCCGGATGGCTGGTTTTTATCCGGCGGGGGTACTCGTGGAAATTCTCAACCCCGACGGCTCCATGGCGCGCCTGCCCCAACTGATGGAGGTGGCCCGGCAATTTGACCTGAAAATTATTTCAATCGACGACTTGGTGGCCTACCGGATGCGCACCGAGCGCCTGATCCGGCGCGAACTGGAAACTACGATGAAAACCATTTTTGGCGACTTTGAGGCCATTGCCTTTACGGATGTTTGTTGCGGCGACACCCACCTGGTGTTGAAAAAAGGCGAATGGGCAGCGGATGAACCGGTGCTGGTGCGGGTGCACTCCTGGTCCGAAACCGGCGGTATTCTGGGCAACTTATTGGCCGACTACGGTACGCAGATCCAGTTTGCACTGAAATCCATCACGGAGGCCGGCAAAGGCGCGTTTGTGTATTTGCGGCAAGGCGATAAGGCCGACCTGCTGTCGCGCCTGAAAATTTACAAGCAGTTTGCTGACGACGGCGAAGCGGAAAAATTTGAACTGCATACCAGCATGGGCAAAAAAGACTTCGGCGTGGGCGCACAGATCCTGCGCGAACTGAACATTAGCAAGATCCGCCTGTTGACCAACCATCCCAAATCCCGGACCGGCTTTATCGGATACGGCCTGGAGATCGTGGAAAATGTACAGATGGGCTAGCCGGAGCCAGTCTTTTTCCTGGCCGGGTATTGCAGCCCGGACCAATAAATCCAACCCAATTCACTATTTTTGCGTCACTATTTTTACCATGGAAGACAAAACTGTCGTCACGCCATACAACGCGGAGGAAAGCAAAAAGGCCCAGGTGGAGCGCATGTTTGATAAAATTGCGCCCCGCTATGATTTTCTGAACCGTGTACTTTCGCTGGGCATCGACGTGTGGTGGCGCAAGCGCGCATTGGGCTATTTGAAAGGCCGGCCCGCAGCGGAGCTGCTCGATGTGGCTACCGGCACGGCCGATGTGGCTATTATGGCGGCCCGAATGCTGGGTTCCGAACGGATTGTCGGAGTGGATATCGCCAATCAGATGCTGGAATTGGGGCGGGAAAAAATCCGCCAGGCCGGCCTGGACGCCGTCATTCGTCTGGAAACCGGCGACAGCGAGGCCCTTCATTTTCCGGATGCTTCGTTTGATGCCGTAACCGTAGCCTTTGGGGTGCGCAACTTCGAAAACCTGGAAAAAGGCCTCTCGGAGATGCGCAGAGTGCTTCGGCCCGGGGGGCGGCTGGTGATCCTCGAATTTTCGCGGCCCCGGCTTTTTCCCATCAAACAACTTTACAACGGGTATTTCAAATACGTTTTACCCCTGATCGGACGTTTAACCAGCCGTGACATCCGGGCGTACACCTACCTGTTTGAAAGTGTACAAGCCTTCCCGGAAGGCGCGGATTTTCTAACTATTTTATCCAAAACCGGTTATCAAAACGCACAATGCGAACGACTTACGCTAGGAATATGTTCCATCTATACTGCCGAAAGAGCCCAATGACCGGGCTTCAGTTTTCTCCGGACCTGAAGCCGGCCCGCCTTTTTCTGGGCGCCGTGTTGCTCCTTGCCGGATTCCTGCTGCCTTCAGCGCCGCTGCTGGCCCAACGGGCACAGGGCCACAATTTTAACTACAAGGACTTTCAGGCAAAATCCTACTATTTCGGGATTACCCTTGGCTACAATCAAAGCGATTACCGGATTTACCATTCCAGCGATTTTATCCTGAATGATTCCTTCAGCCGCGCCGAATCGGTGAACGGCCCCGGCTTCAACCTGGGCATCGTGTCCAATTTGAAGATCGGGCAATATTTCGACGTCCGGTTCTTGCCGACCTTGTCGTTTGTGGAACGCAACATTCGCTATGCGCCACCCGGCGACAAAGCGCTGAGCCTGACCCGCCGGATTGAATCGGTTTTTGTGGAAATGCCCTTCCAGGTGCGCTACAAATCGGTGCCTTACCACGATTTCCGGCTGTTCCTGATCGCTGGTGTGAAATATGTGTTTGATGTGGCCAGCGATTCGCGCACCCGACAGGCCGCCGGCCTGGTTAAAATTGCCCCCACGGATTTCCAGTTTGAATACGGCGCCGGCGTCCAGTTCTTTTTCCCGTACTTTATTTTCTCTCCGGAATTTAAAGTGTCGCAAGGGATCAACAACGTGCTGATTTTCAACGACCGCCTCGAACAAAGCAATATTCTCGAAAAAGTACTTTCCCGCACGTTTACCATTTCGCTGCACTTTGAAGGCTAGGCCATGATCCCACCCAAAACAGTCCGGGATATTCTCGATGCCGTTCGGATAGAAGAAGTAATCGAGGACTATGTGGCGCTCCGGAAGCGCGGGGTGAATTTGATTGGACTGTGCCCGTTTCACCATGAAAAAACGCCGTCGTTTAATGTAAATCCGACGCGGAATATTTTCAAATGCTTCGGCTGTGGAAAGGGCGGCGATGCCGTGGGCTTTTTGATGGAACACGAGGGCTTCACCTACCCGGATGCCCTGCGTTGGCTGGCGAAAAAATACAACATCGAAATTCAGGAAATCGAGCGTACGCCCGAGCAACTGGCCGAACAACAATTGGCCGACTCGCTGTACATCGTCAATGACTTTGCGCTGCAACATTTTCAAGCGCAATTGTTCGACACCGACGAGGGCAAATCGGTGGCGCTTTCCTATTTCAAACAACGCGGCTTGCGCGAGGAAACCATCCGGAATTTTGGCCTGGGCTATGCGCCCGACCAGCGCGACCTGCTCTTGCAACGCGCCAAAGCATCGGGCCACAGCCTCGATTTGCTGCAGAAAGTAGGCCTCTCGAGCCAGGACGGTTCGCGCGATTTTTTTCGCGGACGGGTTATGTTTGCGATCCACAACATGTCGGGGAAAGTGGCGGCCTTTGCGGGGCGCACCATGTCGGCCGACAAACATATCCCCAAGTACATCAACAGTCCTGAGACGGAGATTTACATCAAAAACAAAACGCTCTACGGGGCTTTTCAGGCGAAAAAAGCCATCCGCCAGCAAGACGAATGTATCCTGGTGGAGGGCTACATGGATGTCATTTCGCTGTACCAGGCGGGTATCGAAAATGTAGTGGCCAGTAGCGGCACCTCCCTGACGGAGGGGCAGTTGCAGTTGATCAAGCGGAACACCAGCAACCTCAAAATTTTGTACGACGGCGACCCGGCGGGTATCAAAGCTGCCTTGCGTGGGCTCGACCTAGCGCTGGAACAGGACCTGAACGTCAAGATTGTGTTGCTCCCGCCGGGTGAAGACCCCGACAGTTTTGTGCAACAGATGGGCAGCGAGGCCTTTGGAGAGTTCATCACGAAGGAGGCCAAGGATTTTATCCTGTTCAAAACCCGGCTGCTGGTGGAGGAAACGAAAGGCGACCCCGTCAAGCGCGCGGGTTTGATCAAGGACATTCTGGGTAGTATCGCGCTGATCCCCGACCCGATCAAGCGCGGCACCTATTTGCGCGAATGCGCGATGCTGCTGGAGGCCTCTGAGCAGGTGCTGCACACCGAAACGAACAAACTGATTACCTCGGCCTTGCGCAAAAAGGCCGATAAGGAAGCCCGGCAGCCCGGGGCGGCCAGCGATGCGCCCACGGCGGCGCCCCGGCCCGATGTGCCGGCCAAGCCCGATGTGCCGCGCGAGCGGCCTTTGCAGCAGGGCGATGAGTTTCAGGAACGCGATATCATCCGGCTGTTGGTCCAGTTTGGCGACCGCGAATTGCCGGGGGAAAATATCTCGGTCGCTGAGTTTATCCTGGCCGACATCGAGGAGTCGCTGAGTAGTTTCGAAAACCCTTTGTATGGCCAGATTGCCCAGCAGTGCCACGCCCGGCTTACGGGAGGAGAAGGGCTGGGGCCGGATTATTTTGTTCGGCATGAGCAGAAAGAAGTGCGGGATTTGGCGGTTGACATCCTCGCCGAATCTACCCGGACGGTGTATTCTGCCGGTTGGGAGGAGAAAGGTTTTCCTTTGCAAAACCAACTGCCGCCGGAGGTGAATTTTGGTGCGGACTCCCGCAAAGCCCTGAGTATCTTCAAGATAAAAAAATTGACGAAGTTGCTTCAACAAAACAAGCAGCGACTAAAGATTGCTTCGGAGCAACAGGATGTCGAGAATGAAATCCGTTTTCAGAAAATCAATATTCAAATTGAAAAGGTGCGCAATAAGATTGCCAAAGAGAACGGAATTGTAGTGCCTCCGAAGTAGATTGATTCTCCCGTATTACGCTAAATTACCCATGCAAGTCACCATTCTCGGTTCCGGCGCCGGCGGCCCCTTTCAGGGGCGCTTCTATACCGCTCAGGTCGTACAGGTGGACCACCATTCTTTTTTGATCGATTGCGGCGAGGGCACCCAGCAGCAATTGTACCGGTACCGGGTGCCGAGCGAGCGGTTTCGCCAGATTTTTATCAGCCATTTGCACGGCGACCACGTTTTCGGTCTGATCGGCTTGCTGACCTCGTATTGCCTCAAGCGGCGCAGCGAAAAACTCGATATATTTTCGCCGCCCGGATTGCGGGAGATGGTGGAGCAAACAGCGCGCTCCTGCGGTATTTTGTTTCCGTATGCCATTGAGTACCATGAGGTGGATGCAAGCCTGAACCAACTGGTGTTTGAAAACAAACAGGTGGAGGTTTGGTCTGTACCCTTGTACCACCGGACGGCCTGCTGCGGCTGGCTTTTTCGGGAAAAACCCCGCACTGTTCGCAATATCCGTAAGGAAAAGATTGAGGAATACCAGATCCCGGTCTCGCTGATTCCGGGCATCAAGGCGGGCGCTGACCTGAGCCTGCCGGATGGCCGGGTGATTGGGCACGAAGAGCTCACGCAGGCACCCAAGCCGCCCCGGAGTTATGCGTTTTGCAGCGACACAGCGCCCCACCCGCAAGTGGCAGAGGTGGTAAAGGGCGTGGATTTGCTGTACCACGAGGCTACGTTTACGGAAGAACACCGGGAGGAGGCAGCATTTGCCTTTCATTCTACCGCCGCGCAGGCGGCTGAGGTGGCTCGCCTGGCAGGAGTGAAGAAGCTGTTGATGGGGCATTTTTCGGGCCGCTACCCAAATACGGACCAACACCTGGCGGAGGCTCGAACTGTGTTTGCAGAGAGTTATGTGGTCGAAGAGGGCGGCGTGTATCCGGTGTTGGCCAATGGCCAATAAAATCGAAAGGCCTCCTGTGGGTAACAGGAAGCCTTCGAATCATCAAACTTGCAGTAGTTAGTTTATTTGTACAGGTCTTGGGATCTATATGTTCAGGCCGGGCTCAGGCCAGTTTTTCGATATCGCGGATCAGGATACTGTTGCGGTTGAAATAGATCAGGTTGGATTTTCGAAGGTCGTTGAGTACAGAGGTTACCGTTTGGCGGCTGGTACCGGTCAGGTTGGCGATATCCTGCTGGGTCAGGTAGTGTTTGACGAGGGTTTCGTAGCCTACGCGGCGGCCTTCCCGACCGGCGGTTTCGATCAGAAACTCGATGATGCGTTCCCGGGCATCCTTGAGTACCAGTTTGGCCAGGCGGTCTTCCACGCGCTGCAGGCGTTGGCTGAGGTGGTGCATGCAGGCAAAAATGAGCCGTTGGTTTTGCTGCATAAACAATTGAAAATCGGCCACTTTTACGGCCAGGTACTCGGCTTCATCGTGCAGGGCCTGGGCAAATTCGCTGCGCATGGTTTCACCGGCCAGGGCCAGGTCGCCAAAAATGGTTTCGGGTTGCAGGATTTCTTTGATGACTTCGCGGCCATCGTGCGAAAAGGTGCCGGTTTTGATTCGGCCGCGGACGAGGAAGCAGAGGTAATCGGCGGGCTCGTCTGGCATAAATATGAACTGGAATTTTGGCGCCTTGCGGTACTGGGCGATGGTGCCTAATTGCTCCATTTCGGTGGGGTTCAACGCAGCAAGGATGGGCATTTTGCTGAAAAACTGAAGTTTGTTGCTCGTATCCATGGGCGGCATTGTTGAGTTGTGTTTGATAATGAGTTGGGTACAAGTGCCGGGTAAAGGATTGCCAATTTTCATCGGGCTGAAAGGAATAAACAAAGTCAGAATTCTAAGGGGCGCTGAATGGTTCAATGTTTGTTTGGGTGTATCTTCTTGGCACGATACAAAAGTACGTGCGGGGGCTTGCTCTGAAAAGGACATTTTTACTGGTTTGTCGGAATTTATTTTTTTCCATTCCAGCATTAATTAATTGTTAATCAAAGAAGTGGAAACCGGTTTGCCGAATTTTTTCGCTTAGTCATTTGAGGTAAAAAAGAAAAAGCCACCCCTATGAAGGAGTGGCTTTTGCCGGCAAAGTGCTGAAAAACAGACTGACACCGGACTAAACTGTACGATAAAAGATCAGGTCGGTCATGTTGACACCGACAATTTCACGGGCTGGTCCGCGCTAATACTCGTCTTCGTTAAAAAAGAAGTCGTCGTGTCGTGGATAGTCAGGCCAGATATCTTCGATGCCTTCATACATTTCGCCGTCGTCTTCCAGTTCGTCCAGGTTATCAATCACCTCGGCAGGTGCACCGGACCGGATCGCATAGTCGATAAGTTCGTCCTTGGTAGCAGGCCAGGGTGCTTCTTCCAGGTGTGATGCCAATTCGAGTGTCCAATACATATGGGTGATTCGGTTGATTTGTGTGTAATTGTAGTTGTTGAATTCGGGTTTTAGATAATCAGCATGGCATCGCCATAGCTGAAGAAGCGGTATTTTTCCTTTACGGCTTCTTTGTAGGCTTCCATCACGAGGTCAAAGCCGCCGAACGCGCAAACCATGATGAGGAGGCTGGATTTGGGCAGGTGGAAATTGGTCACCATGCTGTTGGCGATGTGAAAATCGTAGGGCGGATAAATAAACTTATTGGTCCAGCCTTCTACGGGTTTCAGCATTTGTTCGGCCGAAACGGCTGTTTCGATGGAGCGCATCACCGTGGTACCCACTGAGCAGATCCGTTTGCCGGTAGATTTGCTGGCGTTGACGGTTTCGGCGGCAGCCGGTGGAATCCGGAAATACTCGGCTTCCATTTTGTGTTTGGAGAGGTCTTCCACGTCGATGGTGCGGAAGGTGCCCAAGCCGATGTGCAGCGTTACCTCAGCAAAGTTTACGCCTTTGAGTTCGAGCCTTTTCATCAGTTCGCGGCTGAAGTGAAGCCCGGCGGTGGGGGCGGCCACAGCGCCTACTTCTTTGGCGTAAATCGTTTGGTAGCGTTCGCGGTCGAGGGCTTCCGGCTCCCGCTCGATGTATTTGGGCAGCGGGGTGTTGCCCAGGCGCTGCAATTCGCGCTGAAACTCTTCTTCCGGGCCTTCAAACAGGAAACGGATGGTACGGCCCCGCGAGGTGGTATTGTCTACTACTTCGGCGACGAGGGCGTCGTTGCCGTTTTCATCTTCGAAATATAATTTATTACCGACCCGGATTTTGCGGGCGGGGTCTACGAGCACATCCCAAAGGCGGGCTTCGTGGTTGAGTTCCCGCAGCAAGAACACTTCGATTTTGGCGCCGGTTTTTTCTTTTTGGCCAAACAGGCGCGCTGGAAACACCTTCGTGTTGTTGAAGATGAAGACATCGCCGTCGTCGAAGTAGTTGAGGATATCCTTGAAAATTTTGTGTTCGATCTTACCCGTATCGCGGTGTACTACCATGAGCCGGCTCAAATCGCGTTCTTCTGCCGGGTATTGGGCAACCAGTTCTTTGGGCAGGTTAAAATTGAAGCTGCTAAGTTTTGTGCGCATGATGGATGGTGTCCTGGAGCAAGGCTGGCAACGTTGTGGGTTGGAAATTCCAACGAGGTTGCCAGGCCACTGCCCATTCAAAAGTTTGTTTAAGTTTTGCAGTTCGGGTTTAATGCCTTATTAGAGTCGGTAAATTCCGCTCAAGGTGGCATTAATTATGGAGAAAAATCTAATTTTTCAAAATTCAAACCCTTACTGCCGGCAAAAATGCCTGCAAAAATAGAATTTCTCCACAAACGCAAAACTTTGGAAATAGTTTTTGTTCGACGGGAATGCAATTAAGCCATCACTTCTACTTTTTGGGCTTTTTTACGTTCGAAGTCTTTCAGGTAAATCTTGCGCAAGCGGATATTTTTCGGTGTCACCTCCACGTATTCATCTTCCTGGATGTATTCGAGTGCTTCTTCCAGGGTAAAACGGCGGGGCGGCGTGATCGAGGCTTTGTCGTCCGAACCCGAAGCCCGCATGTTGGTGAGTTTTTTCGTTTTGGTAACGTTGATGACCAAATCGGTCGGGCGGTTGTTTTCGCCGATCACCTGGCCTTCATACACTTCTTCACCGGGTTCGATAAAGAACGTACCGCGGTCTTGCAGATTGTCCAGCGAATAGGCAATTGCCGTGCCGGTTTCCATTACGATGAGGGAGCCGTTTTGGCGGCCCGACAGTTCGCCTTTCCAGGGTTCGTAGTTCAGGAAACGGTGGGTCATGATGGCTTCGCCCTGTGTAGAGGTCAGGATGTTGGAGCGCAGGCCGATGATACCGCGCGACGGAATTTCGAAGCGCAGGATAAAGCGGTCGTTGCGGGGTTCCATACTTTTCATTACACCTTTCCGGCGGGTAATTTGTTCGATACACTTGCCGCTGAAGGCTTCCGGCACGTCGATGGTCAGTTCTTCCATCGGTTCATTTTTGACGCCGTTGATTTCGCGGACGATAACCTTCGGTTGGCCGATTTGCAGTTCATACCCTTCGCGGCGCATCGTTTCGATCAGGATGGAGAGGTGCAGTACCCCGCGGCCAAAGATCATAAACGAATCGGCGCTGTTGGTTTCTTCCATGCGCATGGCCAGGTTTTTCTCCAGTTCGCGTTCGAGGCGTTCGCGCACGTGGCGGCTGGTCACGAATTTGCCTTCCTGACCGAAAAACGGCGAGTCATTGATGGTAAACAACATGCTCATGGTCGGCTCGTCGACGGCAATGGGGTCGAGGCCTTCCGGGTTTTCGTAGTCGGCAATGGTATCGCCAATTTCAAATCCGTCGACGCCCACGACAGCGCAGATATCGCCGGCTTCCACCGAGTCGATTTCTTTTTTGGCCAGGCCGGCGAAAATGAACAACTGTTTGATCCGGTGTTTTTGCACCGTGCCGTCTTTTTTCACCAGGGAGACCATTTGGTTGGCCGTCAGTTTGCCCCGCATGAGGCGCCCTACGGCGATCCGGCCGATGTAGTTGGAAAAGTCCAGCGAGGTAACCAGCATTTGTACCGTGCCGTCGCCCACTTCGGGTTCAGGTACGTGTTTGACGATATCGTCGAGCAGGACGGTGATGTCTTCCGTGGGCGTTTTCCAGTCGTGTCCCATCCAGCCTTGTTTGGCGGAGCCGTACACCACGGGGAAGTCCAGTTGTTCTTCAGTGGCATCCAGGGAGCACATCAGGTCGAACACGGCTTCATGGGCCCAATCGGGGTTGCAGTTGGGTTTGTCCACCTTATTAATAACGACAATGGCTTTTTTGCCCATCTCGAGGGCTTTCTGAAGCACAAAACGCGTTTGCGGCATAGGGCCTTCAAACGCATCCACCAGCAACAACACGCCATCGGCCATGTTGAGCACGCGCTCGACCTCCCCGCCGAAATCGGCGTGGCCCGGCGTATCGATGACGTTGATTTTGACCCCTTTGTACTGGATCGCAACGTTTTTGGCCAGGATGGTGATGCCCCGTTCCCGTTCCAGGTCGTTGCTGTCCATGATGAGTTCGCCGGTCATCTCGTGTTCTTTGAACAGATGGGCAGCGTGGATCATCTTGTCAACAAGTGTGGTTTTGCCGTGGTCGACGTGGGCAATAATGGCGATGTTACGTATGTTTTTCATGTAAGTAAAAAATGAGGCGCAAAAGTACGTCTTTTTTCAGGTTGAAAAAAGCAGTCTTTAAATTGAAATTTGTTAATGAATCGCGAATCGGGGTCAATCATTTTGTTCGATCGGAATGGACAACGGCAAAACGAAATTTTATTTTAAAAATTTGAATCTTTGCTGGCATGGAAATACTGATCGGAATTACTGCTTTTCTGGCCTCCATGCTCACCCTCTTTTCGGGCTTTGGCTTGGGCACTATCCTGATGCCGGTTTTCGGCCTCTTCTTTCCCCTCCCGCTGGCCATTGCCCTCACCGGCGTGGTTCATTTGCTCAACAACCTTTTCAAAATCAGCCTGATAGCCCGCCATGCGGCCCGCAGTACGGTGCTGCGTTTCGGCCTACCGTCCCTGCTGGGTGGCTTGGCCGGCGCCCTGGTTTTGGTGGGCCTGAGCCGCTTGCCGGTTTGGTTTCGCTGGCACTGGGGCACGCATCTGTTTGAGGTGAGTTACCTGAAACTGGTGGTGGCCCTGCTCATGATCGTGTTTGCCCTGTTGGAATTGCTGCCCATCCTGAAATTATCCGGCTGGGCAAGCCGATATTTGAGTGCCGGCGGGCTTCTCAGCGGTTTTTTTGGCGGCCTCAGTGGCCACCAAGGCGCCTTGCGCTCGGCTTTTCTGATCCATTGCGGGCTTTCCAAAGAGCAATACATTGCCACCGGAGTGGTGATCGCCACGATGGTGGACTGCATCCGCCTGCCTGTCTATTTCAACCGTTTTGCATCGGGCAATGTGTTAGAACAATGGCCGGTGCTTTTGGTTGCCACACTGTGTGCGTTTGCCGGCGCCTACATCGGCACCCGGTACCTGCATAAAGTAACCCTGCGGCTGGTGCAAGGGATCACCACCATCATGATTCTTACCGTGGCGCTACTACTGGGCAGTGGCATTTTGTAGTGTGCTTAGCGGGTAGCGGCGCGTTGCAATTGGCGGAGATAGGGGTGGAAATGGACTTCGAGCGAATGCCTGGGCTGGCGGAGAAACTGCCGTTCCGTTTGGGCGGCTTCTGCATGGGCCAGGGCCGGCCAATTGGCGGGCAAGCGTAGTTTCCCAGCCAACAAGCGAGCCAATAACCGGCTTTGCGCTTCGGCCAGCGGCCAGACGCAACCCTGGGGCTGCACCAAACCAATAAAAAACAACTTGGGGTGTTCCGGGTGAAAGATCCGCAGGTACAGCGGAATACTCGTCGCATTTTCCCAGGGGAACGCCGCCGGATCAAAAAACGGAAACTGAATTTTATAGCCGGTAGCGGCAATGATGACATCGTAGTCGGCCGAACTGCCGTCCGAAAATTGAACGGTGTTGCCTTGCACCTGCTGAATGCCGGGCTGCGGATGCACTTTGCCGTGGCGGATTTTATCCAGCAGTTCCGAATTGACGGTGGGGTGGGAGCGGGTAGGGCTGAAGTCGGGTTCCGGCAAGCCATAGTCGCGGTAGCGGCCCACCTGGATGCGCAGGCTGATCCGGTGCAGCCAGCCTTGCAGCGACAGGGGGAGCCAGTTGAGCCCGGCGGCGAAGGTATCGGTAGGGCGGCCCATGAAAAACTTGGGCACGATGTATTGCGGCGAGCGAACACTGAGGTCGACCCGCTCGGCTACGCGGCTGGCCTCCACCGCGCAGTCGCAGCCCGAATTGCCGGCCCCTACGACCAGCACCCGTTTGCCTTCGAGGCCCAGGTTGGTTTTGAACGCATGGGCGTGGAGATACTGGCCGTTGAACGCGTCTTTCCAGTCCGGATGCCGGGGCACCGAGTGGTGGCCGTTGGCCACGAGCAGGGCGTCGAAAATATCGCTGGAGCCGTCGCTCAGCCGGAGTTGCCAGCGCTGGTCGGGCAGTTCTTCAGCCTGTAGCACGGCGGTGTTGAAGCGGATGTATTGGGTCAGGCCGAAATGATCGGCATAGGCCTGAAAATAGGCGAGGATCTGGCGGTGGCTGGGGTAGTCGGGGTACTCGGCGGGCATCGGAAAATCGCTGAATTGGGACAGCGCTTTGCTGGAAATCAGGTGGGTGGTGGCACATACACTGCTGTGGCCTTCGCCGGCTGTGTACACCCAGTTGCCGCCGAGTTGGTCGTTTTTTTCAAAACAAACCACCTCGCTGAAGCCTGCTTCCTGGAGTTGTTTGATGGCGGCAAGTCCGGAGCAACCGGCGCCGATGACAGCGATTTTCATAAAAAAGGTGTTGAAAACGTAGGTCGGACCGGCTGAAGCCGGCGTATTTCAGGAAGGTTTGTTTCGTTTGGGTACGGGATCGTGCCCAAACGGGCCCCAGGGGTGGCAGCGCAGGATGCGGCGGATAGCCAAATAGGTGCCCTTGAAAATGCCCCATTCTTCGATGGCTTCCACGGCGTAATGCGAACAGGTCGGCTGAAACCGGCATTTGCTGGTGCCCAGCAAAGGAGAGAGTGTCCATTGGTAGAGCCGGATGGGCAGGACGAATATTTTTCGGATCAACTTTTTCATGCATCAAAGGTAACAAAGCCCCTACTTTCGTCCCTCTAAAACCGGCACGCCGGATGTTTTGTTTTACCATACCCTGCACACACTCGCTGCGCCATGAAAATTGCACTTGCCCAACTCGATTATCACATTGGAAATTTTGACGGAAACCTGAACAAAATGCTGGCTGCAGTAGAGCAGGCCAAAACGCAGGGCGCCGACATCATTTGTTTTGGCGAACTCGCTGTGTGTGGCTATCCGCCCCGCGATTTCCTGGAGTTCGACGATTTTATCCAGCGTTGCTATACCTCTGTGGATGTGCTGAAAAACGCGAGCCGGGATATTGCCATTGTGGTTGGGGCGCCCAGCCGCAATCCCGTGCCGGAAGGCAAGGATTTGTACAATTCCGCCTATTTTCTGTACGGTGGCGAAATCCTGGGCGTTCAGCACAAGGCTTTGTTGCCTACCTATGATATTTTTGACGAGTACCGGTATTTCGAACCTGCCCGGGTATTTCACCCAGTGGCGTTCAAAGGCAAAAAAATTGCCCTTTCGGTTTGCGAAGACATCTGGAATGTGGGCAACGAAAACCCCTTGTACACGATTTGTCCACTCGATGAAATGATGGCCGATGCGCCTGATTTTATTTTGAATATTTCGGCCTCGCCGTTCAATTACGCGCATGCTGCGCTGCGCATACACACCGTGCGGGCCAACGTGGAACGATACAACATCCCCTTGTTTTACACCAATCATGTAGGGGCGCAAACGGATATCATTTTTGACGGCGGGAGCATCGTGATGTCGCCCGATGGGCTGGTGTTTGATGAAATGCCGTATTTTGAAGAATGCCTGCGGGTGTACGAATTGGTGGAGGTGCAGGCTGGCGGGCGTTCGGCAGAGCAGCCGAAAGAAAAAGTACGCCTGATCCACGATGCTTTGCTGGTGGGTATCCGCGATTATTTCCGGAAACTGGGGTTCAGCAAAGCCATTTTGGGTTTGTCGGGGGGCATCGACTCGGCCGTGACGGCGGTTTTGGCGGCCAAAGCCCTGGGCCCGGAAAACGTGCGGGTGCTGCTTTTGCCCAGTCAGTACAGCAGCGACCATTCGGTGGACGACGCGCGCCAACTGGCTGTCAATTTGGGCATTGCCTACGATATTGTTCCGATCCGGCCGATTTTTGAAGCCTTCGAGGCCGCGTTGCAGCCGTTTTTTGAAGGCCTGGCGTTCAATGTGACAGAGGAAAATATTAAGGCGCGCAGCCGGGGCACCTTGTTGATGGCGATGAGCAACAAATTCGGGAATATCCTGCTCAACACGACCAACAAGAGTGAAATGGCGGTGGGGTATGGCACCTTGTACGGCGACCTCTGCGGCGGCCTGGCCGTTTTGGCCGATGTGTACAAAACGGAGGTGTATGCTCTGGCGGCTTACCTGAACAAGGACGGGGAAATCATTCCGCAAAACTCCATTGTAAAACCACCGAGCGCCGAATTGCGGCCCGGCCAGAAAGACAGTGACAGCCTGCCGCCGTATGAGATTCTGGACGCACTCCTGTACCAGTATATCGAGTGCCGCAAAGGGCCGCGCGAACTGGCGGCACTGGGTTTTGATGAAACCCTGGTAGCCCGGGTGCTCCGGATGGTCAACCTCAATGAGTTCAAACGCGAGCAGGCGGCGCCGGTGTTGCGGGTGAGCAGCAAAGGTTTTGGTATGGGCCGCCGGATGCCGATTGTGGGCAAATATTTGTCTTGAAAAAGAAATTATAAGGAGGGGGTATTTTTCAGACCTTGAAAAATACCCCCGGACAAAAGCAGTGTTTGAGGGCTATGCATCACCAGCCTAGGGTAAGCAAAGCACACTGTATTTTATTTTATAATTAATTGTTCGCTGGATTGTTGGCTGCCGTTGCGAAGCGAAATGGTATATACCCCTGCAGGCCAGTTTGCGGTGTCAATATTATGCACAAAAGAATCCTTCGTTTGGGTAGACCAAACCAATTTTCCCAGGCTGTCGGTTACGTGAATTACAGCAACATCACTTGTTGAATTCCAGTTGATGCTGAAACGTGTTTCAGCAGGATTGGGGCTAATCACCAGGCGCTGGCTGATGTTGGATGTGACATTCGTACTGTTTTGGTCCACACCAATAGAAAACCGCTTATCTGTTGGGTTGTCCGGTGCAATGGGGGGGATACAGTTGATAAATTCTACATAAAACTGTTCTGTTCTGCTGGATTGGCCACAATTGCTAAAAGCCGTTACGGTTACCGTTAAAATATAAGCAATAGGCCCAGGGCCACATCCTTGGTCATACACTTGGTTTGATAAAAATGGGGTTGTAGTGGAGAAGGTTTCCGGAAATAATACTTGATTACAGCCGAGGATGATGTCATAAGACAGTTCCCAGACAAATTTCTCTGCACAACTCAGGTTGTCGCCCGAAAGTACTAAATCTCTCAGGCACAAATTAGCGGGTTGGGGTGGTTCCAGGATAATATCGGAGATGACGGGTGGAATACATTCAAATAAGCAATCGCCAGTAGTCGACAAGGCATTATTGATTTCTGTAACCGATTGCGGGTGCCATTTTTTAAAATTGCTTACAAATGGGAACATAATGGTAGGTTGACCGGCAGCATCCAGGTCTACGTGGCCGGCACACAGGTTGTGCCCGATTTCATGTGCGGTCAATACGCACAAGAAGTCAACATTGGATGTAAAATCGGAGCAAACGTGGTAGGCCGGGCCATTTTCGCAAAGGGCGCATACGTAGGCAATGCCGGCTACATGACAGTCTAATTGGCGGCAGGTCCACAATTGGCCCATATCATGGGCAATAGCAAACCCGTTATTGCCGGCGGGGTCCGCCCAATTGGCAAAGGACGCCAGCAAGGCCACCGGATCAGTCGTGTTTGACCAGGGGTCGCCTGGTGAAGGACACGACGGTGACCATATTTTTACGATATTAAAAAGTACGGGGGATGAAAATTCATCGTCAAACAAGGCGCTTACAGCTCCCATGACGGCAGCATTGTGTGCCGCTATACCTGTTGGCGCTCCGTATTTTGCCACCATACAGCAATCATAGGCTACAGCCAGCCGGATTTTGAAATTGGAACAGCTTTTCCCGCGCAAGGCTTCTTCCCGCAGGCTACCAGCCCGATGTTCTATTTCCGCGGCGGCACAAAGGCCTGCTTTGAAATGCACGTCCTGCTTTCGGTACAGCACCACTTGTTTTTTATCCGCACTACTATCCAGGTGCCACACTGGTTGTACGTAGTACTGCTCGCCATTTATTTTATAGGATAGGAATAGCATATTTTCTGCCACAGTCATAACTATACTGTTTTCCGGATCCCCATTGATGGCGCCTTTATAGGTGTATACCTTTGGCGAGGTCGTTGTAATTCTGTCTCCCTCCATGATGCTGAAGTCGTCAGAATATAAATTCAGGCGTTGAAATTCCGCCCTAAATGGCACTGTGCCTTCAAAATTGAAATCCATGCCGAATTTTTCCTTTTGATTGCTGCTTACCTCTTTTTCTATCTGCTTGGCATCAATAGAAAAAAGTTCATAGTACTTGAATTCGCTGTTAAGCACAGCATTGGGCCGTTTTTGCATTTTTTCAGCGGCAATGCTTGCTTTTTGTGCGAATAAGGAACAACACAGGGTTGCCAAAACGAGAAAAAGTGATATCTTTTTCATTGCTTAGTATTTGTTTTTGCTTACTCTTTGTAGGATTTTCAGCTTACTCCTTTAATGCTATTTAAGTATAACAAAAATATATTAAATACTAATTGTATATTCAACCCATACGCGTCATATAATGCCAATTCATGCCATTCCAACTGTTGAACATTGTGAATAAAAAAAGGGCCGTCTCCAACTACGTTTAGTTGAAGCGGCCCGGTCTGAAATGTATTCTGATCTATTCTCGGGAAGAGATGGTTTTTGGTTACTTGACGAAGATCATCGTTTGATAAACTTGGCGGTCCAGTTGACGCTGTCCTGCTCTTTTACCACCAGGTAATAGAGGCCCGGGCTGAGTTCGTTCACCAACAACCGGTAGTCTTTGGCCACCGGCATGGAGCGTTGCAAAACGGTTTTGCCAAGCATATCCAGCACGATGAATTGCGCCTCTCCGGCCATCGGGCTATCGGCCGACGCTTTGCGTTGAATGTTCAGGGCATCCAGCACCGGTGAGGGGAACAGGTTGAAGGCGGCCGCTTGTTGTACTGCGGCTTTTTCCGAGCGTTCGGTACCGCCATCGGCATCGCGGCAAGGCATGCGGATATACAGGTCACGGACACAGTCAAATTGGCCGCAGGCCATTACCCAGATGGTCCAGTCGCCTTCGCTGGCGTTGAAAGGGCCGAGGATGATGGACTGATCGCCGGACCAGGTGCCGAGCATGATTTCGGTGCCGTTGCTGAGTTTGCGTTTCACGGTCCAGCAGTTGCCGTTGGAACCGGTGACAGTGAGGTAGACGTAATAAACGGTCTGTCCTTCAATGCGCTGGCATTCGGAGAAATTGGTCCGAACATTCAGTTTGCACTCGTCGGAGCAAGCGCGGGGCACCACGATGCTTACGTCGGTGCGGCATTCTTTGTTTTTATCGTCAAAAATGCTGAACTCAATAGTACCGCCGTATTGGCTGATAGCACCCATGTAGATGGTTTTGACCACGCCATAGGGGCCGCTTTGACCGACGGGAGCGGTGGCCGTCCAGAACGAACCGGGGCCGCCATCCACGAGGATGTCGAAGGACCAGTGGTCGTCGCTGGGGTCGCTGGTGCCGTTGTCGTAGCAGGTGACGTTGGAAATGGTCACCTTGTGGCAGCCGGAGCAGGGCTCGGGGGCAATGATGTAGGAGTCAGCGTTGCAGTACCGCGATGTATCGCAAAGGACCACCCAAAGATTCCAGTTTCCATCGGAAATCAGGAAGGGGCCGAGCGCCACGGAGGTGCTGCTGTTGTAGGTGCCGAGGATTTGTGAGGTGCCATCAGGGTTGGTGCGCTTGACCATCCAGCATTCGCCTGGTGCCACGCCGCTGACATCCAGGATCACCGAGTAGAAATCATCGGAAATGAGGTAGGGCGTACCATTGTCGTCACAGCGCGTCACTTCGGTTCGGATCTCCAGGTTGCAGGAGTCGGAGCAGGCCGTGGGCACGGGGATGGTGACATCGGTGCGGCAAGCCTTGGTGGTGTTGTCGTAAATACTGAAAGTGATGCTGGAGCCGTATTGGTTGATATGGCCCATGAGGATGGTTTTGACCACACCGTAGGGGCCGCTTTGGCCGACGGGGGCTGTGGCAATCCAGTAGGTGCCGGGGCCGCCGTTGACGAGGATGTCAAAGGTCCAGTAGTCGTCGTTGGGGTCGCTGGTGTTGTTGTCGAAGCAGGTGATGTTGGACACCGTCACGTCGTGGCAGCCGGAGCAGGGTTCGGGGGCAATGATGAAGGCGTCGCGGTTGCAGGTCATCATATCGCAGAGAACTACCCAGAGTCCCCAGTTGCCGTCGCTGACGAGGAAAGGACCGAGCGTTACGGGGTTGGTACCGTAGTAGGTGCCCAGGATCTCGGAGCTGCCGTCCAAATTGGTCCGTTTGACCATCCAGCACTCGTTGTCGGCCACGCCGTTCACCTGTAGATCGACGTAGTAGAAATCATCGGAGATGAGGTACGGCGTGCCGTTGTTGTTGCATTCGCCTACCCTGGTTTCGATAGAGAGAGTACAGGAATCGGAGCAGGGCTCGGGCACCTGTACGGTGATGGTGGCGGTGCACTCGGGATTGAAGAAATCATTTACCGTGAGGGTGTAGGTGCTGCCGGAGGCTAGGATATTACCTACCCAAATGGTTTTTTCAACATCATACGGGCCGGCTTCGGGCACGGCTGGGGCTACCCAGTAGGAAGCAGGATCGCCGCCACTGATGGTGACTACAAAATTCCAGTAGTCATCGGAGGGATCGGCCGAGCCGTTGTCGAAACAATTGACCTGGACCAGGGTGATCGTCAGACAGCCGGTGTCGCATGGTAAAATATCAAACTCTACCGTATCGGCCAGGTAGCAGTCGTCGGAAGTGGAGAAGCTATATTCCAATACGACGTGACCGGATTGTGTAGACGTTACGCGAGGATCGGTGCTGGTGATAGGATCAAGAAAGGTAAGGGTGGGCCCGGAGATTTGAGTCCAGAGGACTTGTGCTGCCGGGTTGGCAGGGATACTGCCTACGAGTTGGACAATATCGTCGACACAGAAGTCGGAAACTTCGGGTGCAGCGGGGGCGGGGATATTGTCGACATTGACGGTGAGAATGCCGGAATCTTCGCAACCGGTAAGCCGGCGGGCTGTTACTTCAAAGACATAAACACCGGGTGGGAGTAAATTCAGGGGCGGGTTACCGACGAGGATTTCACCCTCATCCAGGTTGGGGTGATTATCTGGAACGTCTACTATTGTCACTGTAGTGGATGCACCAGTGTAGGTCGGGAAATAGTTTCCTGCATAGAACGGGTTTACTCCTCCGCAAAGCAGGTTTACAGTTGTATCATTCAACACCGGTTGCGTATAGTATGTGATACTATTTTCGACAAAACAAACCACTCGCTCAAAGAGGTTGTACGTTACTTCATAATAACAAACTCCATTATTGCAAATTATGTTTATGCTTAAACCTTGAATATAGTTTTCATCCTCCACTTCTATATTTAGGATGTTGTTATCGCATGATATACGCAAAACGACCTCGTTTTCGTCACTTTCTATTTCTAATACCCCGGGGCATTTAAGGGTTTCAGTGCGTTGGCCAAGGGCATAGTAACAGGTGTCAACAATGATCCGCTGTCTAAACGTATATTGATCGACATCGGTATCCAATATTTCTACCTCAGTTGTCCAGGGGTTAACTGGGGTAAGAATTGGAGTTGGGTTAGGGAAAGGACTGGCGGACCATGTCCACGGTTGATGCACAACGTCAAAGCCAGCATACTCCGGGCTTTCCAATGTAATATTCTCCGGAATGCCGCAGAATCGCGTTTGAGTACTGGTAAAAATGGAAGGCAGTAGGCAGACAAATACATGAGTGGTAGCGGTGCCAGATGCACAAGGGCCGCCGCCCGCATCGACGTTGTACACAAATGTGTACCAGCCAGCTTGGTCTACCGTCGCAATGGCGCGTGTTTGTCTGTAACCGTTAAAGGCATAATTAATTGGACCAATCGTGACATTGGACCCCACCGGTTGCTCGATGACCGTAAACGTACCCGTCCCCAGGCAACCAACGGCAGAACCCACGAGCGGAATATTACCACCGGTACACAATCCCGAGAAATCCGCAGGCGAACTAATTTGCACATTTTCATCCGCAGCAATAAAAGTAACTTCCACCGAATCGGTTGAAAAACAGCCGCCGTTGGATACTTCATAATAAAAAGTATAGGTTTTGCACGGAGTCACATTGTTGGGAATCATGGTTGCCGTCACAGTGGTGCTGTTCAAGTTGCCAGTGATATTTAAATTGACATCCGTAAAGGTTCTATACCACCGTACGTTTTCACCCGGGCCTGGCAAATTGCCGGCAGTTAAAACGACTTGGGTGCAAACCGTAATCGCAGGAACGTTCTGATTGTTAGCCCGAATTAGGGCAACGGTTGTCAGGTTTTCAATCGTGACCACCACAGTAGCCGTCAAATGAGAACCGTCGATACAATCCGCATCCAGGGTGAATGTCACGGGTCCAAATGGAAAATTCGGCCCGGTGGGCGTAACTGTGGATTGCGGGTCATTTTCATTGGTAATGTTAAACCCGGGGCTGCTCACGTCCCAGTCTACGCTGGCGGGGTTCACATTACTCCCGATCAGGCCGTGTAATTGAAAACTGCCGGCGTTGAAACATACGTCAAATGGCCCGCCTGCATTAATACTACAGGGCTGGGTTTGAGCTTGTCCGCTGGCAACGCCAAACAGCAGTAGCGCGCCGAATAGCCATGAACGAAGCAAGGTTTTAAGTCGATTGTCTTTCATCATTACTTGTGTTGTGTTGAATTACGGTTCAAAAAAGAGTGGTTACTTGACCACACAAATTTGATAGAACATTCAATGCCCGGTGGTGACCATTGGCGCCCGTTCGTGCCAAATCATGCCAGGCCAAAAAGGTGGCTGTTGATCAAAAAAAACCGCCTCAACTACGTTTAG
>JADLDL010000087.1 GCA_020846655.1 Saprospiraceae bacterium
CACCGGCGTATTGGTACACCAGGTGTCGGCGCAAAGTTCGATGTTGAAGTTCACCGATGACGCGGCGCAAATGCCGGTGTTATCCTGCACATTCACAGAGGTCTCGCAGTATTCGGTGTTGCCGGCCAGGTCCTTTGCCCAGAGTTCGATAAACTGATTGCCCAGTTCGTCGCAATCAAACGTAACGGAGTGCTGCGGGTTGCCGGCCGAATCTACCGGAAAACCTGTGCCCGTGCCGGCTTTGCGGATGGCAAGCACGATCAGGCTGGCGGGTGTGGCATTGTCGTCCAAAATTTGCACAAAATCACTGGCCCACAAGGTAATTTGGCTGGTTGGCATGATGTTCACCGCAAGGTTGCTGTTGCAAACGACCGTGGGCTTTTTGCAGTCTTTGACCTCAAACTGGTATTCGCAACTGTCCGTTTCCCCCAAACCATTCTCCACGATCCACCGGATGCTGTGGGTGCCGTAGGGCAGTTCCGGGAAGACAAAGGTGCCCGGATCATTCGTCGTGTTCCAGCGGAAGCAGGCGCTTCGGCTGGCGCCGGTACCGCTGAGTTCGACGGCAAAGTTGTATTTATCCCCAGCGGCCACGGGCCGGCTGTCAAAATTGCGCCAGCTGCCGCCGGTGCCGAGGCTGTCGTACCAAACGGTGCCGGGCGGCGGCGGTGCCGCGCTGTTGACGACCGTTTCCTTGGTCCCGTTGTGGTCGAGGTCGAGGAACAAGCGGTACTGGATGTCGATATTGGCGCCCGTGCAGGGATCGGTAGCCGAAAAACACAGGTCGACCGGGCCTTCCGGCATATCGTGCAGGCCGAAACCCGGCGTTTGCCAATAGGGTTCGTTCCACAATCCGGCGTTGTTGGCCGTCAGGTCGCATTGCGCCACCGTTGCCGACGGGCAATTTTGCAGTTGCAGGCACTGGCCGGCCAAAGCCCCCGAAAAGAGCAACAGGACGAGCGTATTGATATAGAATTTCATACTTGTTCTTTTTGAAAATAAAGGAGTGGTTATTTCAAAGTCAGTTTGCCGCTGGCAGCGCGGCCCTGTTCATTTTCCAATCGGAAATAATAGAGGCCGGACTCCATCCCGTTGCGCAGCAAGCGATAGTGGGCGCCGGTAAATTGTTCGCTGCGGATCAACTGGCCGAGGTTGTTGTACAGGCTGAGCCGCTGGTGGCCGCCGGCATCCGGGTGCCCGATCCGGAAATCGACGTACGTGTCAAAAGGGTTGGGCGACACCTTCAGGTCCAGGTCGCCAGGCCCGGGCGGGTTGATACCCAGGCTCAGCAACGGATGGCCGATGGTGTGGAACCAGGTATCGGTGATGACCGGCTCATTAAAATCAAAATAGATGGCAGCTTCGTTCTCGATCCGGGTGCCGTCGGGCAAATCAGGGACCTGGGCGACCCGGAAATTGACAAACCCGTGGGAGGCCGCTTCGTTGGTCGTGCTGTCGGGCAGCAAAATATTGCCAAAAGTGAAACGCAGGCGACCGTCGCCACTCAATTCAAACTGGTAGGGGTGGCTGGCGGCGCCCGGCCGAACGCTGGCAGGGTCGAGTTGGGGCGGCAACTGGTCTTCCACCACCACCAGAAACGCCGTATCGGTGCCTGTGTTCTGGAACCGGATCATGTAGTCGATCTCTTGTCCGGCCTCCAGGTAGTGCTCGTCGCGCCAACCCATCGGGAAGCCGCGCTTGTCGTTGGGGTCGTAGGAGCCGGTCACCACCTCGCAAAGAATGTCGATAAACGGGTCGTTTTGGTTGAGCGGCAGCAAGAGGGCCAGGCTGGTGCTGATGGGGCCATAGCACATATCGAGCACGGCAGCGGGGTCGCCCTGGCTGGGGTGGCCGGGCCGCTGTTCGGCGCGCACATAGTACGAACTGCCCGTGGGGTTCGGGATCGTCCAGGTGGTGTCGGCGCCGTTGGCCAGTTGAACCTGCCCCTGCATGTACATGATCTGGTCTTCCAGGATCACATAATCCACCATACCGGTCATCGAACTGCCGGTGTTTTGAATCGTGAACTCGGCATTGCCATTGCAGGAGGCACTCACTTCGAGGTTCGAGCCATCCCATTGGGCATTGGCGGGGGTGCAACTGCTGTCTGGGAAAATATGCGCTTCGGCGCACAAGGTTTGCCCGTTCTCGACATCGCAACTGACCGAAAATTTGACGTGGAAATAGTCGCAATCACCCGGCTGGATCGTGCCGAGGTCGAAGCGATAGGTGTCGCCCGATTGGGAAGTCAGCGGCAAGGTGCTGCTCACATACGTCAGCAGGGGCGAAACGCTGAGTTCGACGTAGGCGTCGGTGGCGGCGGCGGTGCCGTAATTGCAGTAATAGGCGGTGTAATTGGTGGTGGTACAGCGGCGCAGCGGTGTGATGCCGAGTTCGACCTGCAGGTAGGGACAATCGATCAGTGCCTGAACGCCGAGGGCCGGCGCCGGCACGTTCTGGTTGCTGCCGTTGACGCTCACGGTCGGCGTGCCGCAAGCCGACCAAAAGGCTTCTGTGCCGGCAATGGGATGGGCCGTGAGGGTGTAGTCGCCGGTCGTGACCGCTATCGAATAGGTGCCATTGGCGTCGACCGATTGGAACACGTGTTCGCCAAACTGGTTTTCGGCCTCCACGATAAATTCCGGCGGGCCGTCTTCTCCGGTTTCGCGGCTACAGTTGAGGTTCAGGTCCCAAAAGAGTTCGCCGGAAACAGTATTGTAAAACGAGGTGGTATCGGCCAGCCAATCGGTTTTAATCAGGGCCGCGAACTCTGTTTCTGCAAAATTGGACGAGCCGGTGATGGCAAATTGATCGTCGGAGGTGTAAACGATGCTTTGGGGGATATCTTTCAGGTCGGACGTGTGGAGCCAGACCGAATCGCCCACGGCGCTCAGTTTGAGCAGGGAAGTGGACCCCACACTGCCGCCGTTGGACGTCTGGAAGGGTACGTACAGGTTGCCGGCAGCGTCGTGGGTGAAACAATGGACGATGCGGTAGTTGTTAGGGTTAAAATTGGAGACAATGGCCAGCGAGTGCTTGTACCAGGTTTCGAGGCCGTTGCCATCGGTTTTGAGGAGCGTCATTCTGACGGGGTCCGTGTGGGCGCTTTCGCCCAGGAGCACCAGGCCGCCATCGGGGGTGCTCAGCAGGTCGAAGGCGCGCTGGTACTCCGGTTTGGCATAGGTTTGTTGCCAAAGCAGGACGCCCTGCTCGTCGCAGCGGGCGAGGTAAAAATCGGCGTCGTCGCTCAGAGGAGCATTGCCGGTGGCCCAACCGCCCAGCACCAGGTCGCCGTTGGGCAGGCCCAGCAGCCGCTGCACCAGTTCGGTGCTGGCGTTGCCGGCGCCCAGGTTTTGGTCCCAGGCGATATCGCCGGCCGCGTCCAGTTTCAGGAGCCGGGCATAGGTATCAGTAGTCGGGCTAAGGCTGCGGCCGGTGCCGGCCAGGGCGTAGCCGCCATCGGCAGTGGCAACGATGTCTTTGAACCCGTTGGCCAGGCTGGGGTTGCTCAGGATTTTTTGCCAGAGTACGGCACCGCTGGCGCTGATGTTCAGGACGATATTGCGCAAGACGCCGTTGTCGGAATAGTTTTCGGCCAGCACGGCAAAATCGCCGTTGGCAGCCTGGCAAACGGCAATGCCCTCGGCGCCGTTGAGCGCCAGGTGGTTGGTCCAGGCAATGGTGCCGTTGGCCTGCGTGCGTTGCAAAAACAGCGACTGGCCGGCGCCACCCACGATCAGGAAGCCACCGTCAGTGGTTTCTACGAGGTCGCGGCCAAAACTGCCTTGCGGCCCATAGGCCCGCCGGAACGACTGGCCCCGGGCTGAAAACGCAACGGCCAGCAACACGCCGACAACCCAATAATGTTGAAGAGTACGAGAAATGCTCATGATGTGTACAGGTTTAATGATTAGTCCACTATTGACGCTACAAAAGTGGCGGGAAGCCAGCGGCCCTGCAAAGACATTTTTAGTTGTTTTTCAGGTTTAAATATTTGTTTTCAAAAATTAAAATATTTGACTGTCAATATTTTACAACAAAAAAATATCTTTGTTTTTCAGAATTATGAAATTGTATTCAGCCGGTATTTCCAACGAACATCGCCTGTACGCTTGAAAATAATTCGGCCGTCGTCGTCCTATGTCTCCTGTTTATCAAATTTTGCGCGCCTTGCCACCGGCGAGCCTTCGTTCGCTCGACAAATTTATAGCCTCACCCTACCACGTTACGCACGCTGGCGTGGGGGCCTTGTACAGCTGCCTGCGGGGGCTCCTGGCCGATCCGGCCGCCGTGGAGCCGGATAAAGCCCGGCTGGCCGAACGGCTGGGCGAGTCGCCGCAACGGCTCTACCACCTGACGAGTTATTTGCTGGAAGCCCTGGAAGAATTTCTGGCCCTGGAGGCCTGGCGGCAACGCGCCCCGGAGCGCCAGTTGGGCGCCGTAGAAGCGCTGCGCCGGCTCCGGCTCGACGAGTTGAGCGGGAGCATGCTCCGCTACGCGCGCAAACGCCTGGAGGCCGAACCCTATCGCGGCGGCGGGTACTACCGCGCCGAGTACGCCCTGCACCAGGAAGCCTACCACCTCTCCCAACAACAAGGCCGCGACAAAACCTTCAAACTCCAGGAATTGTCCAAAGCCCAGGACATCGCGCTGCTCTGCGAAAAACTGCGCACCGGCTGCATGTTGCTGAGCCACCAGGCGGTGTTCAAACGCCAGTTGGACCAGGGGCTGCTCGAGCCCGTACTGGCTTTTCTCGACGGACACCCGTACCTGGAGATTCCGGCTGTGGCGGCCTACTACCACGGGTACTA
>JADLDL010000088.1 GCA_020846655.1 Saprospiraceae bacterium
AACGTGCTGGAGCAATGGACGGCCAAACAAGTGGACTCCGTGTTCCTGACGTTCCGTTGGAAACCCGATCCCGCCCGGCCTCAAACGCCGCTGCTCAGTTTTGGCAGCACCAAATCCTACACGATCGCCGATTTTGAAGACTACTGCGCCCGCTCCAGCCGCGACCGCATGCGCGGCACCGGCAACCCCATCCGCGAAACGGTAGACAAACTGTTCAAAAACTGGAAAGACGAAGTCGCCCTCCAGTTTGAAGAAAGTCAGTTGGACAAAAAATACCCCGAGTTCAAGGCCCTCATGCGCGAATACGAAGAAGGCATGTTGCTCTTCGACGCAGCCAAACAAGAAGTATGGGACCGCGCCAACTCCGACTCCGTGGGCCTGGAGCAATACTTCAACCAAAACCTCAAAACCAAGTACCTCTGGGACGAACGCGCCCGCGTCAGCATCTACACCCTGAAATCGGACGACCCGGCCCTGCTCACGAAAGTGCGCGAATATGCCGCGAAAAAACCGGCTGCCGAGGTGCTCAAGAAGTTCAATAAAAAAGAAGAAGTGCTGACGGTTTTGGAAAAAACCTACGAAAAAGGCAAAAACAAAGACCTGAATGATCTCTGGAAAGCCGGCAGCATGACCGCTCCCAAAACCGATACGGGTACCAAAACCGCCAATTTCATGAAAGTGGAGGCCATCGTAGCCCCCACTCCGAAAACACTCAACGAGGCCCGCGGCTATGCCGTAGCCGATTACCAGGATTTCCTGGAGAACCAATGGGTGGAAAAACTGCGCGGCCAATATCCGGTGAAGGTCAACGACGAAATTTTCAACACCCTGATCAAGCGGCCGTAAACCCGGCTCCAGCACAACAGGGTATCCATACAGCGGGCCGCTTTTCGGGTGAAAAGCGGCCCGTTTGTTTTTTGCCCCTGGAGTAGTTGTTTTTATTTAAAAATATTTGTTTTAAGTTTGCGCAGTTTAAAACAAATCATAATGAGCAAGTCCCGCACCATCTTTTTTTGTTCTTCTTGTGGCGCGTCTTCGCCCAAATGGCTGGGCAAATGCCCGCATTGTGGCGAGTGGAACACCTACCAGGAGGAGTTGATTCAAAAAGAAACCGCCGCCGAAGAAAAACGGCGCTCCTGGTCCGGGTCCTCCAAAACGGAAACGACCAAAGCCGTTCCGCTGAACCGCATCCAAACCGGCGCCACCCAGCGTATGGCCACCCCCGACGGCGAGCTGAACCGGGTGTTGGGCGGCGGCATCGTGCCGGGTTCGCTGGTGCTCATCGGCGGGCAGCCGGGTATCGGCAAAAGCACCCTGCTCCTGCAGGTGGCCGTGCAATTGCCCGCCAAAGTGCTGTACGTGAGCGGTGAAGAAAGCGAAGAACAAATCAAAATGCGCGCCGACCGCCTGCCCGAAGGCCGCTCCGATTGCTACATCCTGGCTGAAACCAACACCACCAAAATCCTGCAACAAGCCCAGGAATTGCAGCCTCAACTGCTGGTCATCGACTCCATCCAAACCATGAGCACCCCGCACCTCGACAGCGCGCCCGGCGGTGTGTCGCAGGTGCGCGAATGCGCCGCTGAGCTGTTGCGCTTTGCCAAAGAGACCAACATTCCGGTGTTTCTGATCGGGCACATCAACAAAGAAGGCGACATCGCCGGTCCGAAACTGCTGGAGCATATTGTGGATTGTGTCCTGCAATTTGAAGGCGACCGCCACAACACTTACCGCATCCTGCGCACCCTCAAAAATCGCTTCGGCAGCACCGACGAGATGGGGATTTATGAAATGCGCAGCGCCGGCCTCCGCGAGGTGAGCAATCCCTCCGAATTGCTGCTGAGCCAAAAAGACGAAGACCTGAGCGGCTGCGCTGTGGCCGCCACCATGGAAGGCCTGCGCCCCATGCTCATCGAAACCCAGGCGCTGGTGAGCAAATCGGTGTACGGCACCCCCCAGCGCTCCGCAACGGGCTTCGACATGCGCCGGCTGCAAATGCTGTTGGCCGTGCTCGAAAAACGCTGTGGCTATTATTTCAGCATGAACGACGTGTTCCTCAACCTGGCCGGCGGCATCCGGGTCGAAGACCCCGCCATGGACCTGGCCGTGGTGACAGCGCTGGTCTCCTCCCTGCTCGACGTGGGTGTGCCTTCCGATATTTGCCTGGCCGGCGAAGTGGGCCTGAGCGGCGAAATTCGGGCCGTGAGTCGCATCGAACAACGCATCGCGGAGGCTGACCGACTGGGTTTTAAAGAAATTTACATTTCAAAATACAATGCCAAGGGCCTGGATTTTAAAAAATACAACATCCGCGTGCTGCAACTCGGCAAGGTCGAAGAATTGAAACAGGCGCTGTTTACGTAGTTTTGGACCGGCACCTGGGTTTCCGCCGGTTGCGGGCAGCAAGGAAAAAATTTACCTTGCGTAAAAAATCAGGAGTATGGAAATGTTGATTAAAAAAACGCCCTATTCCGGTTTAAAGTGTTTGCCTTTGCCGCTGAAACGGGTACCATTAAATCAGCCGTTCTGGATGGATTCGAACTGGACATCGCCGGTCTCTGGGGCTCGTAATTTTCTCCCGTCATGAAATTCTTCTTTTTGCTGCTCCCATTTGCTTTGTTCAAAGCCTGCGAACCGGCTACCTCCACACCTTCGCCCATTCGGGAGGCCGGCGCCGCAACACCACCTTCCGTAGACGCGGCCACGGCCCGTGCGGTGTTGGACGAGGTGAACCTCTTGCGGGCCCAGGGATGCCGTTGCCCGGGCGGCAAAAAATATGCGCCAGCACCAGCCTTGCGCTGGGACGCTCAACTCGAAAAGGCGGCACAAGCGCATGCCGACGACATGCGGCAACGCGGTTATTTCAGCCACACCAGCACCGATGGCACCGATTTTGACGAACGTATGAAACGTGCCGGGTATCATTGGCAACTGGCCGGTGAAAATATCGCCAAAGGACAACCGACGGCCCAGGCGGTCGTGCTGGCCTGGCGCAACAGCAAGGGCCACTGCGGCAACCTGATGAACCCCAAGTTTGAGGACATGGGCGTCGCAAAATCAGGGGCCTACTGGGTGCAGGACCTGGGCGCCCGCCAATAAACCGGCTCTCGCAATTTGTTCCTACCTTTGGCGCCATGCCACAACGAGATTTGGAAATACTGACCCGCCAGGCCATGCAGGCCGTGCGCGAAACCGCTCTTTTCCTGCACCAGGAAGTCAGCCAGGTAAAACCCGGCCAGGTAGAAGAAAAACACCTGAACGGCCTGGTGAGCTATGTAGACCGCACTGCCGAAGAAATGCTCGTGGAGCGCCTCCACCGGATACTACCCGAAGCGGCGTTTATCACCGAAGAAGGTACGGTGGAACAAGCGGCCGCCGGTGGTTTGCAGTGGATTATCGACCCCCTGGATGGCACTACCAATTATTTGTACGGGCTACCACACTATTCGGTGAGCGTAGGGCTTCGGGCAGGCGCCGACATGCTGGTAGGGATCGTGCACCATGTGCCCAACGATGAAATGTTTTATGCCTGGCGCGAAGGCGGCGCCTGGTGCAACGACGAGCGCATTCGGGCCAGCAACCGAAACACCCTGCGGCAGTCGTTGGTGGCCACCGGATTTCCGTACCACAAGTTTAGCCGCGCCGACGGCTGGTTTGCGGCCCTGCGCACCTTTATTGCCGAAGGCAGGGCCGTGCGGCGCTATGGCTCGGCAGCGCTGGACCTGGCTTTTGTGGCCTGCGGCCGCTTCGATATTTTCTTTGAATACGGCCTGAATGCCTGGGACGTAGCCGGCGGCGCGCTGCTGGTGCATGAGGCCGGCGGGCGGATCAGCGATTTTCAGGGTGGGAATACGTTTGTGGATGGCGGCGAGTTGCTGGCTTGCAACCCGGCGGTATACGATCAGGCCCTGGCTATTATCATGGCTTCTTTTACCGACAAACCGGCCTAGGCATACTTTTCAAAAAACACGCGCCAGCGCATTTTCAGTACGCCAAGAATGGCCTCACGGATAATCCGGAGCGACATTTTGGACTGGCCTTTTTCCCGGTCTTTGAACGTGATGGGCACTTCACCGATCCTGAAACCCAGGGTGTAGGCTGCAAACTTCATTTCGATTTGAAACGCATAGCCGACAAAGTGAATTTTGTCGAGTTGTATGGTTTGCAGCACCTGGCGTTTGTAGCAGATGAACCCGGCGGTAGGGTCTGACACCGGCATCCAGAGAATAATCCGGGTGTAGAGTGAGGCGCCGTAGGAGAGGATAATGCGGTCGGCGGGCCAATTCACAACTTTTCCACCCCGAACATAGCGGGAGCCCACGGCCACATCGGCGCCTTCGTCGCGGCATTTGGCCAGGAGGCGGGGCAGGTCGTTGGGATCATGGGAAAAATCGGCGTCCATTTCAAAAAAATACGCGTACTCGCGTTGGAGCCCCCAGCGGAAGCCGGCGATATAAGCGGTACCCAGGCCGTGTTTGCCGGGGCGTTCGAGCAGGTGGAGGGAGCCGGGAAACACGGCTTGCAGCTGACGCACAATGTCGGCCGTGCCATCGGGCGAACCGTCGTCGACGATCAGGACATGGAAAGATTCGGGCAGGGCAAATACCGCCCGGATGATCGACTCGACGTTTTCCCGTTCGTTGTAGGTAGGTATGATTACCAGGTTGGGCACCGTATTCCGCTTAGTAGTTTATTTGTCTTATAGCTGGGCTGAAAGAGCCTGTGGCCGGCCTTTCCGCTGCTTCTTCTTTTTTTATTCAATAGGCCAATGCAACAGCAAAGGCAAGCATGGACAGGATGAGGCCGTACATAAAGATATTGTAACAGATACTGAGGTATTGGTATTTTTTGGCCAATACGATACCTAAAAAGTACAAGTCGCGGCTCATGGTGCTGTAAAGGAACTCGGGGTCTTTCAGCATTTCATTGACGCCCCACTGAAACTCCTCAAGCGGCATGTTATAAAAATTGCCGAAGAAAAGCAGGTTGGCTTTGCGCTGTTTGATGGCTTCGCGGGTCACTTTGCCCTCTGTTACCTTTGGGCGGGTGCTGAGGGTAGCAAATACCATCGAGCCCAGGCAGGTGGCCAGCAACAAACCGGAAGGAATCCCCAGTTTCATATTGTAGTTGAAGTGGCCGGCATTATCCAAAAGTTGTGGGATAAGGTTGGACGCCACGATCGAAATCACGATAACATTTACGGACAGCATCAGGTTGGCCTTGCTGTCGGCCAGCGAACTCAGGTTGGTGTGGGTTCGGTAAGTGGTGCGGTACATGGTTTCGACGCCCCGGCCAAAGCGGGCGAGTTTGAGTTCGTTTTCACTGTCCCGCAGCACCTTGTTGATGTCTCCGCTTTTGTCTTTTTCATCTAAAACGGCCAATTCATCTACACTGGGTGCCTTATCCGGGTTGAGCCGGCGTTTTTGTTTGAGGAGCTGCTGGATGTGTTTGGCTTTGCGTTTGTTGAACATTTCCTGCGCCACCGCTGTGTGGTACTCATGGGTGAGCATAAAATTCAACTCGAAATCGATCCATTCCTGTTCGCTCATAATCTGGTCGCGGGTCAGAATAAACTCCTGCCGCAGTTTTCCGGTCCGGTCCCAGTAAATATTCATGCCGAGGTGGCTGAGGTCGGCGTCGCAGATGATTTGTTCGAGCAGATTGCCGGGCTGTTGGGGGACTTTCGTGGCGCGGATACAACCCAGCACCGACTCCAGTTCTTTATCCGATATTTTGCCCCGCAGAAACGCTTCGGCCTGGTTGGTGCTTCGTTCTTCGTGGCTCTCGGGGCCCTGGGCATAGCCCGTATCGTGAAACCAGGTAGCCAATTGCAGGATCGTAATTTCACCCTCGCTCAGTTCGAAGCCTTCGGCGATGACCCGTACGGCAGCTACGGTTTGAACGGTGTGTTCAAAATCGTGAAAAACGTATTTATCCGGTACGTGCTCGGCAAAAAATGCTTTGACGTAGGCTTCCGTATCCTGCAGTACGGACGTATTGGAAAGTGTCATAAACGAAGCGTTGGCTCGCAAAGGTAAAAGATAGTTGATATAAACATTTACTCATTCGGCGG
>JADLDL010000089.1 GCA_020846655.1 Saprospiraceae bacterium
ACTCTCGGGTTCCTGTCATAGCGTGTACGTGTTTAGGTGTAAGCAACCCAAACGTACACGCTTTTTATTTTTTAACCATATATGACCGCCTCACAAAGCCCGAAATTCTTCACGAACCATTGTTATTGAAACAGATAGATGTATTGAACTACAATGGCTTATTGATTACGTATATTTGGAAACGCACTGGCAAACAGAACAAGCCCTTTAATGTTGAGCAAGGCGCCACTCGTTTTTACAATTACCTGTTTCCGCTGTTACAAGTGCGTATGCGAGACCTCTTATTGCCGGTTTTGCAGGATTACACCCTCCGGTTTGGGCGCCAACTGGCAGCCTCCCGCATTCTGAGCCGGAATTTTTCCCACCACATGGGTTCGCACATCCACCCACGCACCAAATCAAATGTCCTCAACGAACGCCTCCGGCACTTGTTGGGCCCTGTATCGACCAAAAAGGAACAGATGTATGAATTTGTCAACTGGATGCGTGACAAATACAGCGATTACGCCACAGCGCGCAATGAGTTTGTGGCCGCGCCTTTTCAGTCGTCTAAAAGCGTGTATTTCTACCACGACCTGGTGTTGCCTTTTGTAGAAAACATGTTGGTGATGGATAACCTGGCAGCGAGCGAAGGCGTGCGATACCGAGATAAGTTTCACAACCGCTTGCGGATACGTTTTCGATACAAAGGAATAGAATTTAAAGCTGTGTATCGGCACAGTCGAACGGAAAACATACGCCGGGACTTGCCACCGGAAGTTCAACAAATCTGCTACCCAGATTTTTTTCCCTATTTCGTAGACTTGAGCCATACGACACCACACCTCAACTACGAAGAATTTTATGCCGACAAGACGATTGAAAACAGGGAAGACCTTCCTGATCTCCTGGTATCTGTACCACATGAACATGCATTTTTTTCGGTCTTGGAAAACCTGATCCGAAATATTGCCAAACACCAGAAGCGGGAACTAAACAGCATCGCTGGCGACCACCCTGTCAATATGGAAATCACAATAGATGTAAATGACGATGCCTCTTTTAGCGAATACTATTATGTCGATTTGTATGACAATATTTCACGGGTAGACAATGCCGAGGACTGGGAATTGTTCAAGGAAAAAATAAACACGGAATTGATTGACAAAGTGACATTGGCAACAGCCAATCAGAACCTGGGCATCCTGGACATGCGCACCTGCGCCACGATTCTGGCAGGCCAGAAAGAAGCAATAGACGATGGCAAAGGCAGCAATACCCCTCCGCTGGAAGTGTTTTTGCGCCAGGGTGGTTTGCTCACTGGGCATAAAATACGCCACGATGAATATTTCAACTGGCGCGACGCCCGGATCAACTACCGGTTTAAAATACAAAAAGCCCGGCGCATCTGCTACATCGGCAACACAGTACAGCCAAATGAAAAAGAGCGCAAAACATGGGCCAGCGAAGGTGTATATTTTTTCAAAAGCCCGGATGACTTTTTGCAGCAAAACGAAAAAAGTCCGGTCACCTATGTGTTTTCTATCATAGAAGAATCTGAGTTGGCCGACTTGAGTGACGAAAAAAAACTGGACAAACTGTTGTTCAACCTGCCTTTTAAAACCCTCGTTAATCCCTCGGATACGGCAAAAAGCGAACTACTGCGCTCGCCGGGCTTCCGACGGCGGGTACAGTTTACCGTCAGCCCGATCCGGCCGGGCCAAGAGCCTGTGAACACCCTACAAGACCAATGCTGGAAAGCCTGGCTCAACCGATTTGACATGCTGGAGAAGACGACCCTGATCGTACATCGCGAACGCAACTCGCCCGAATGGGCCAAAGCAGTAGAAAATTTCAACAACTCCAGCCCCCCCTTCCGGATGATTCTGGACCAGCCGGGTCAACAAAGCCTGGATGATTTCACCTTGAAAACAGGGAACAGTTATGCGATGTACGACCACCACAGCGAAGGCATCATTCCTTTTATCAGTGGAGGAGAAAAAGGCCGGATGCAATTGATCAGCCACCAAAATTCCCACCTGCCCTATGACATCACTTCCCACGATTTTGCCCGAATCGACTCGCCCCGTTTTCCAGCACATGCCGGCGAGCCTTGGGTCTTTCCCTACAAACTCTTGCAGGCCGCCATGCTGCGAATTCTGATCATCGACGAACGATTTGCCGACTATGCCAACAAGCCGGCCAGCGGCAAAATTGGGCAGCAATTCCCCTACCGCCATGGCAAAGAACAGGTACGAATGAACCTGCGCAACTTTGATCTTTGCTGGGCCAGCAACGTTTTTATTGCCTCTCATGTTGATTTTTACGGCGCCCAGCAGCAGCTGAACGGAGATATTCAGTACGACCCCGTTTCAGACCATTCCCTGACTATCAAATTTGACGGCAAGCAATTGGAGTCCTACACGAATTTTAACCGGGACGAGGGCAAAGACCGGCAAATTCCGTATGATTTTGTCATCATCCACCGCACCTTGCTGAGCGAACGGCAATGGCTCAACGGAGAAACCTCGATGGACTTTATTAAAAAAATCCGAGAACATATTCCCTATGTTATTCTCGAATCGGGTGGGAACAACCACATTTTTAATGAAACAGTTGTTAATTTTATCTCTTACAGTGAACTTAGCTCATATTTCAATGACAAATCCGTTTCCAAACTCAGCTTAGTACAGCGGTTGACCAGTCTAATTACATGAGCCTCTTTATAATCACCCGAATGCGGGAAGGCACCTTCGAGTTCCCCGATGAGTTCAGCCTTCGCAACAATCAACCCTATTTCTCTTGCCCCGATCAACTGGTTTGGGTATTCGAAGGTTCTATCATCTTCGAGGAATTTATGATGCAAACCGAAGATGGAACGCTCGATACCAACTATGAAGGTCTCTGCCCTTATCTGGAAAAACTAGTCAGTGACTTTGCGCCGCATACACCCTTGAACGAAATTTATATGCTAATTCACGATGGGCATACGGTGGCCAAAATGAAGGAACGAAAAAACCTGCCTTGGTTAGAAAAATACGAAACCCCCAGGCACTTGGATGGCGGAGATGGAGCCACTAAATACAAGAATATCAGTGAAATCATTGCCCGGACAGCCAACCAAGAATCTTCCCCGGAAATCCTTCGATCCATCCTGTGCACCTATTTCTACGAACCATTCTTGGGAACCGCTGTGTCTACTTTTGCACAGCATTTTGGGGGCCGTTCCTTGGAAAACATTGATTTTCACCGGGATATTTTAAAATTGACCGCCCCGTTCCCAGCGCTCCTGCAAAAACCCGTGGCTGATTTGCAACAGCTGTTTTCTGACTTTTTACCCCACTACCAATCCACTCCCTTCTTCCAAACACCGCCCAACTTCTCCGAGTTAAAATCCAAACTAGCCGCCTTCCAGCCCCCCTGTAACACCTGACGAAGTCTTTCTGTTTTTCAAACTCCTGGCACCAAAACATGAAGAAGATATTGCTGGTTTGCAATCAAACCGTCTTTCCTTGGCTACCCAAGCGCATCGAAGATCAAATCGCCAATGGCGTATTTAAAGCCCTGGCCTTGCGCGACGACCATCCGCTGGATGTGGTCAGCTCTGCGGAAGAATGGAACAGCTACCGCTTACAAGGTGTCGAACTCGCCCAAATCTTTATTTTAGTCGAACTCCACTGGGATAACCACAGTTCCGGATTCAGCTTCGCTACCCAATTGTTTCAGGAAGAACTCCTGCTCGACCAGACATTGAATATCCAATTCTTATCCTACCATAACCGCGATACACTCTGGGAAAAATCACCCCAACGGTACCGACCCTTTATCAAATCTTTTCCTCTTTTGCCCTTTCCGCCCGAAAACATCAAACCTCTGCTCTTTTCCCGCAGGCGATTCCGGTACATTCGCAATTACTGCCTTTCCAAATCCGGGCAGATCGACCTGCTGGCACACGACCTCAAAAAATACCTCAAGAACGACGACCCTGCCGCCACCCTACTCGAACAACTCGGGCGAGTATCACAATTGGGCGAGCAACTCGTCGGTGAAACAGTTTTCCAAACGGCTTCCGACTTGATCCAACAATTACAGGAAGCGCCCGATAGCCCCTCCAACCGGGCCAGGGTGCGCCAACAACTCCCTTTGCTGATCCAACAACTGGAACAACGTCGAGACGTACTCAGCCCTACCCCGCCAGGCCGAAAAAAACTGCCGTATGGTGCCCTGATCGTAGAAGATGACCCACGCAATCTCAAACAACTGGAAGATGAACTTGGCCCGTATTTCGAACGGGTTTTGACGTTTACAGAAGGCTGGTCTGCAAAAAATGCACTACTTGCCAACCGCCAGTCCGACGAGTACCAAGCCCTATTTGTAGACCTCGAATTGCTCGAAAACAAACACTACGACCAGTCCGTCACCGGTGTAGATCTACTGGACTATTGTGAAAAGTACGATTTGGGTATTGCCACCCGTATCATTACGGCGCTTCCCAAACGAGGGCTCAGCGAACTGGTGGAAAAACCCGGCAAACATATTTTATATAAAAACCATTTCGACTCCATCCTGAGCGGCAACAATAACCTGGACCTCTTTTTCAAGGAACTGGAACAGGAAATCAAGGAAAATGCCACCAAACGAATGCGCCCAGGCCCTACCGTGGGCCCCTTTGCCGAAACCAAAAGCCTGCGGCACTATTATTTTGAGTGCTGGGACCACAAACGCAACGAACTTCTGGAAACCTTCCGGGAAGCCCAGGATATTGCTGAACAATTTGTACAACAAATGCTTCCGGATCAATCGATCCCAACTGAATTTGCCCGGATTAAAAACTTTGGAAACAACACCAGCGATCAATCTTTGCTACCCCAAATCCTGACCCACCGCGCCATCGTCCTCCGCCTTGCCGCTCAAAATGGCCGGGAAATAAACTATGGATTTTTTGATTTGACGGATTCTGGCAAATCAGGCAAAAAACTCCGCCGCACCAACCTGCATCAGGGCTTCTGCGACCACCAGGCCTTTGAAAAACCCCTCGGCAACGACCCCAAAGCCTATTTCCAAACCAAACTGGGCTTCAACGGCCGCTGGGAGAATATTGTAGGCAGTCGCCTGATTGTGCAAATTCAATTCAAAAACCTCTTTGATCCCGAACGCGACTGGCTTAAGTCCCTGGTCCACGACGAGATGGAGTAACATTCGCCTGCCACCCAAAACCCCGGAAAACTCACCCCCTCACAACTTAGTGCCATTCATTCACCCTTTAATCTGTGAAAAATGGCACAACTTACACACCTCTTCCTCCCGGCTGGCGCCCTCCTCCTCTTCCCCAACTGCGCCCCCGAAACACCCCTTCCGCCCTACTTCCCGCCCGTCGTCATCGTCATCGACGACCGCTCCGGCACCATCGCCCAACACGGAATCAGCAGGCCCGATACTACCTTTTATGCCAGCATCGCCCGCGACCTGCAAAGCAATTGTCCCGGCGCCGAGCTGGCCGTTGTGCTCTGCGGCAACCCCCAACCGGAAGCCCGGTCCAGCATCCGCTTCGAAGCCGATACCAACCGCCTGCACCTTCCGGGCAACGATGCCAACCACAAAGAACGCCTCGCCGCCCGCCTCCACAATGAAGCCCTGATCCGGCACTGGCAACATAACACCGCCGCCTTCAGCACCCTGCTCGACAGCCTGGTCATCCGCTACCAACCACACGAGGGCAACGACGTCACTTTCCTCGATACGGCCCTGCTGCGCGCGCGCCAAATCCTGGATGCCAGCGTGTATGCCCAACGGCCCAAACTCCTGATCGTGCTCTCGGATGGCTACAACGAATCACCCTCCGGCAAACGCATACCCTTCGTGCGGACCTTCGTAACCGAAGCCGATGCCGGCCAACTGGACATCATCCTGAATGCTTGGGAAAACTCCGACACCAGCATTTTTAAAGGGCCCATCCAAGTCCGCCGCACCGAATCGCTGCCCGATGCCCTGAAAGAACTGCGTGCCTTTATCCGCGAACACCGCGCACCCCGAGGATCGCCTGCCAACTAATCCAACTTCCCGCCTTTGGTGAACCCGTTTCTGCTCACCATTCAACTCTGTTCAACATGAAAACTGCTGCTGTTGATTCCAGACAAGCCTTCGATGCCGCACACGAGGCCGCCGTCGAAGCTAACTCTTCTGCCGGCCAGGATGTGGTACTGCGCCAGGACATCGAAGCCAAACAAGCCATTGTCACTGATATGGACCGCTGGCTGCCTTGCACCCTAATGTATGTCTTCACTTTTTTCCTGTTTATCGCTGCCCTTGCCGAAGCGGTAGCCTCCTGGGAGTTTTACAAATTATTTTTGTCGGGTAAGATGAATCTTGGGTTTTTCAAAATCCCCCTGGCATATTTTGGTGCAGCTTTGATCGTATTATGTGGCTTGCTCAATGCCCACCTACTCCGAACACTACGCACCGATATTGCTCAATTTGAAATGCGTCGTGCACAAGCCGACAATCCCAATCTTCCGCTCACAGCATTAAAACGCGAAGTCAAACACCGTCAGCAGCGTCAGCACCGATGGGGAATATTTATGCTTATCGCATTTTCTGTGATTTTGGGCATATTTTCCTACTACCGTGAAGTTGCGGAAGCCGCAAGTGAAAACAGACCCGTCCATTTCACATTGATGGATTGTACTGCAATTTTATGCTACTGGCTTGAAATAGGCCTGGGCGTCTATCTAATATATGCGGTACAACACGCCGGCTTGTCGTTCCGGATCGGGCAACTCCTGGGCCGCTCCCGCCGCCTGCGCGCCATTTGTCAGGAAAATACCCACCTCGTAGCAGCCTCCGTGGTCGAACTGGATCAGGCCAATTTCGACTGGAAATCCGACAACGAGATCCAGATGGCCATGCTGCGCTACCAACAACGCAACAGCAGCACCCCCAACTACACCGACCCTATCGTACTGGGCAAAACCTCCGTGTTGGTCCGCGACGCTTTCGGCAATGCCGTGTCAGATGCCCAGGTGCTCGGCATCACCGAACTGGACAAAGCCACCAGCGAAGCCCTGACCAACCTCAACGGCAACGCTACCCTCAACTGGTTTGGCAGCGAAGGCCTCAAAACCATCCTGGTCAATGGCCTGCACTTCGATGGCCTCTACCAAAACGGCAGTACCGTCGTACTCGTGCTCGACAAAAAGCGTCCCATCGGCTTCTAAACTTTCCAAAACCATATCCCGCCAGCGGCACCCGGCCGGGTGCCGCTGGCCTCCCCACCCCGGTAAAAGCCTGTTCTGTTCACCCGCTTATCCATGAAACATGAAACAGCTATCCTTTTTCCAAAGCCCCGTGCTCCCCTTAGTCCTGATCGGCGTCGTAGCCGTTTTTGCCGCCTGGCTCTGGTTTTTTCAACCCGACTGCTACGTACCCGTTGTTCGGTACGAACAACAACACCGCATTGTGGTCGATACGTTTCCCGGGCCCGCCTCCTGCCAAATCCTGGACATCAGCAGCTCGGATGTGATCGCCGGCACACGCCCGCGCAAAGCCGATAATTTGTGGTGGCAAGCCGTAAAAACCCTCACCGAAACAGCCGGCGGCAAATTCAACGAGTCATTCCACTACATCAACCAAACGGTAGAACTGCAAAACACCGCCATCGACACGGCTGTGTTCGCCTTGGCCGGCTGGGTCGAAATAACCGCCCTGCCCGGCGCACCCATTTTTGCACCCCTGCAAAAAAAACGCCTCGCACCCGGCCAATCCGGCACCTTCAAATTTTTGATCGAACTGCCCGAGGGCTACGATTACCATATTTTGGAACAACCCACCCTCGACAACATCGGCATCCAGGCCAGCCGGGTGCGCTGCCTGCGGAAAAAAGAAATTATCGAATGGGTGGCGGTAAAAAAAGTCTGCAACCGCTGCCGCACCGTGTGCGAAGACCAGCCCAGGCCTCCCGGCGAATAATCCAGGCCCTTGAAAACAAGAGTCGTACTTTTGCGCCACTCACCA
The DNA here is from genome assembly GCA_020846655.1 of Saprospiraceae bacterium. Lineage (GTDB taxonomy): Bacteria > Bacteroidota > Bacteroidia > Chitinophagales > Saprospiraceae > M3007. The sequence goes on from JADLDL010000089.1 coordinate 7,990, forward strand.
ACACTCGATTTCAATGGCACTTCGCATAGGTACCCGTGGCAGCAAACTGGCTCTTTGGCAAGCCGAATTTACTCAGGCCGAACTCCGCCGGATCGGCGTGGACAGCGAACTGGTCATCATCAAAACCCAGGGCGATCTGATCCAGCACCTGAGTTTCGACAAAATGGAAGGCAAAGGATTTTTTACCAAAGAAATCGAAGAAGCCCTGCTGCGCGGCGAAATCGACCTGGCCGTCCATTCCATGAAAGACCTGCCGACCAGCCAACCGGAAGGCCTGGCCATCACCGCCGTCTCCTACCGCGACAATCCCGCCGACCTGCTCCTCATCCGCCCGGAAGCCCTGCAAGCCGGCCAAATTTTTAAACTGAAACCCGGCGCCATCGTCGGCACCTCCGCCGCCCGCCGCAAGGCCCAACTGCACGACTTCCGGCCCGATGTGGACCTTCAGGACCTGCGCGGCAATGTGCCTACCCGCCTCGAAAAACTGCGCAAGGGCGACTACGACGCTATTTTCCTGGCTGCCGCCGGCGTGCGCCGCCTCGATCTGGACCTTTCCGGGCTGGAAACCATCGAACTCAACCCGCGCGAATTCGTGCCCGCACCCGCACAAGGCGTACTGGCCTGGCAAACCCACCGCGACGACCTGCCCACCCGACGCCTGCTCAAACCCCTGCACCGCCCCGACATCTCGGCCCTCACCAACATCGAGCGCCGCGTGCTGCAACTGCTCGACGGCGGCTGCCAACTGCCCCTTGGCGTACACGCCGAACGCGATGCCAACGGCAATTTCCATGTGTTTGCTGCCTGTGAAATGGAGGGCCAACTGCGCCGCGCTCGCTTGTCGCAAAGCACCAACGCCGGCCTGCCCGAAAAAATCGTGGCGGCCCTCCGCCAGCCCTCCGCCTGATCTCAAACCGCACGCAAGTACACATGTACTGCCTCCGCCGCTTGCCGGCCCTCAGCAATCGCCCAGACCACCAGCGATTGGCCCCGCCGCGCATCGCCTGCGGCAAAAATATGCCCCCGGCTCGTCCGGTAGCCCTCAGCCGCAAGGAGCCCGTCCGCGTTCAGGTCCAGGCCCAGTTGCGCCCACAGCGGCGCCTGGGCCACACCCCGGTAACCAATAGCCACCAGGGCCAAATCGCAGGCGATCTCGCGTTCGCTGCCCGGCTGTTCCTGAAACCCGAAACGACCCGTGGCCGGGTCTTTTTCCCAGATCAATTCGGCTACCAACAGGCCTTTCACCCGGCCGTCGGGACCTGCCACAAACGCTTTGGTTTGTACTTCCCAAGCCCGCTCGCAGCCTTCCTCGTGCGAAGAAGAGGTACTCAGGGTCATCGGCATCAGGGGCCAGGGGTCGCTGTCCGAACGCGTATCCGAAGGCCGGGGCCGGTATTGTAATTGCGTGACCGAGCGGGCGCCCTGCCGGTTGGCCGTACCCACGCAGTCGGAACCCGTATCGCCGCCCCCGATCACCACCACGTGCCGGCCGCTGGCCGAAATACCGGCGGTAACAAAAGGCTCACCCGCCACGCGGCGGTTGTTTTGACTGAGGTAGTCCATTGCAAAATGCACCCCTGGCAATTCGTGGTTCGGGATATTCAGGCTGCGCGGTCGCGCAGCGCCCACGCAGAGCAACACCGCGTCAAAATCGCGTTCCAGTGCCTCCACACTCAGGTCGACCCCAACCTCGACGCCGCAGCGAAATGCAATGCCTTCTGCTTCCAGCACCTCAATGCGGCGGTCGATCACCCATTTCTCCAGTTTAAAATCGGGGATGCCATAGCGCAGCAAACCACCCGGCCGGCTGTCTTTTTCAAACACCGTCACCGCATGACCGCGCGCGTTCAGTTCGGCAGCCGCTGCCATGCCGGCGGGCCCCGAGCCGATCACAGCTACTTTACGGCCACTGCGCTGCGCCGGCGGGCGGGCTTGCACCCAGCCCCGGGCAAACGCCGTTTCGACAATCGTCTTTTCCACATGCTCGATGGCCACGGCATCCTGGTTGATGCCCAACACACAGGCATGCTCGCAGGGCGCCGGACAAATCCGCCCGGTGAATTCCGGGAAATTATTAGTGTGCGCCAGCAACTGGTAGGCCAGGGCCCAGTCTTCGCGGTACACCGCCGCATTAAAATCGGGGATCAGGTTGCCCAAAGGGCAGCCGTCGTGACAAAAAGGCACTCCACAGCCCATGCAACGGGTGGCTTGTTCGCGGGTTTGTTCGGGCGAAAACGCCGTTTCCAGCACCACATCGCGGTGGTCGAACACCCGTTCGGGCGCCGGGCGGTAGGGCGGCGTTGCGCGGCGGTATCGGAGAAAACCTTTCGGATCTGACATGGTCAAAAGAATTTTTTATCCACAATAGTATTCGCCCAACAAGGCGACCGGACGCACCACTTCGTTGGGGCCGGCTTCAGTACTGAGGTATAATTTGAAATACGTATCACTGCCGCCAAAGCCATCCAAGAGGCTGTCCCGGTGGGTGAACGCCACGATATAATCGTGCTGTCCGTCGCCATCCAGGTCGCCGTAAAAACAAAGGCGGAAGGCTTGAAAAATCGTAGGGTGCAGTTTCCCATCGGCCCAACGCTGGTCAATATGGTGTTCCAGTTTTTGGCGCCGGCCATCGCGCCCCACCGCATACCAATCGTACAGAGCGCCATGCCGGTAGTCTTTTTCCCAAACCAGTTGCAGGCCGGAGGCTTTTCGCAGCGCCGCATTTACTTTTCCATGCGGATAAATCAGCCAAACACTGGTATCGACCTGCCGGTGCTGGTAAATGGCTTCTTCTACCGACAAGCAAAAACCCGCAACTGCCCGCTCCGGCAATTCCTTTTTGGAGGCCAGCAGGTAGTCCGGCGATTGCCGGCTGCTCGCGCGGAGGTAGGCAAACCGGCCGGGGTAGTCGCCCTCGCAATCCATTTGAATGCAGCGGTCAATCGCCAAAAACCGCAGATCCGTTTTTTCCAGCCGGCAGCCCCTGGCCCCTTCGTCGAGCAGGGCATACCAGTGCAAGCTGCTGTCCCACACGATTCCGTTGGAGCTGCACCCGCTGCCACCCTCCCGCCGAAGGCGGTACTCCTCCCTTATTTCAACCTGAAGACCAGCAGAAGTGGAATCCACCGCCGGCCACAAAAAACCACTGAACATATACCCCGTTTTGCCGGCGTACCGAACCTCCCACCAATAGCCGGTATGCGGCACCGCGCCGGTTACCGGGCTGTCGGAACCGGAATAATGGTTTCGGGAAAACGCCGTGCCGGCAGTATCTACCCTCCACTGCAAGGCAAGTTGCCGGTACTGGTCGACCGGCAAATAATTCATATTGGCTGGAAAAACGACGTCCACCGTAGCGCCAAAGGGCGCCACATCAAGCACTTTTGCCGTCGATGACGCGGCCGAACGCAACCGCAATCCACTTTTTGCCATGACCCGGAACGCTTGAATGTAGGATACTGGCAACATCGGCTGCCAGAGTGCCGGCAACAGGGCCGGCAACAAAACCAGCAGGCCCCACATCGGAATGAATCGTTTTTTCATGGTGTTTTTGAGGAACAAAGAAAACAGCCCGCGCTGTGCCCCCGCCGTTCAAATAGCAAGCGCCGGGTTTCCCTGAGTATTCGCAGCGGTTGCAGCATGATGGGCCGCAGACTTCTGCTCGCCGGCCAACACCTTTTTGTATTCTACCGGAATTACTTTTACAAAAAAGGCCTGAAACCGCGCCCAATCGTGCAACAACTCCAGGGCGCGTCCGCTGCCAGTGCAAGTAAAATGCTGGCGGATCCATTGGCGCAGGCTCAGCAATTCGGCTTCCGTGGGCGGGTCGAGGTCGATGTTGGTCCGGTTGCAGCGCTGCGCGAAGCGGCCTTCCGGGTCCCAGACATAGGCCGTTCCGCCGGTCATACCCGCAGCAAAATTGCGGCCGGTGTCGCCCAGCACCACTACCGTGCCGCCGGTCATGTACTCGCAGCCGTGGTCGCCAATGCCTTCCACCACCGCCAGGGCGCCGCTGTTGCGCACCGCAAACCGCTCGCCGGCCTGTCCGCAGATGTAGGCTTCGCCGGAGGTAGCCCCGAAAAGCGCCACATTGCCAATGATGATATTTTCCGAAGGATTAAACTGCGCCTGCCGGTCGGGCCAAACGGCCAGGCGCGCGCCGGAAAGCCCTTTCCCAAAATAGTCGTTGGCTTCGCCTTCGAGCGCCAGTTCCAGGCCTTTGGCACCAAATGCCCCGAAACTTTGTCCTGCGGAGCCGCGGAAATGCAGGCGAATACTGCCTTCCGGCAAACCACTCGAGCGCCATTGGCGGCTGATTTTGGCCGACAAGAGGGTGCCCACCGCCCGGTCGGTGTTGTGGATCGAAAATACCGATTCATAGGGCAGGGCCAGGCGTAGGGCCCGCGCGGCCAGTTCGCCGATTTTGGTATCCAACCGGCCGCTGAGCAGGCTGTCGGACGACAAACCGGCTACCCTCCGGGGCGCCGAAGTGTCCACATACACCGGAGCCGTTTCTTTGAACAGCAGCCGGCTCAGGTCGAGTCGTTGCCATTTGCCGGCCGGCAAATCACTCCGCTCGCGCAGCATTTCCACACAACCCACCATGTCGGCGACGCTGCGAAACCCGAGTTTGGCCATGATCCGGCGCAGGTCCTCAGCCAGAAATGTAAAAAAATGAATGATATGCTCCGGTTTTCCTGCAAAACGGCGGCGCAACTCGGGGTCCTGGGTGGCGATGCCCACCGGACAGGTATTCAGGTGGCATTTGCGCATCATGATGCAGCCTTCGGCAACCAGGGCGGCCGTGGCGACGCTCCACTCCTCGGCGCCGAGCAGGGTGGCAATGGCCAGGTCGCGGCCGGTACGTATCTGACCGTCGGTTTGCAAGATCACCCGCTGGCGCAGGCCGTTGCGCACCAGGGTCTGGTGAGTTTCGGCCAGCCCCATTTCCCAGGGCAGGCCGGCGTGGCGGATGCTGCTGAGCGGCGAGGCGCCGGTGCCACCGTCGTGCCCCGAGATCAGGAGGGTATCGGCTTTGGCTTTGGCGACGCCGGCAGCAATGATGCCCACGCCGGCTTTGGACACCAGTTTGACGCTGATGCGCGCGCGGTCGTTGGCGCTTTTCAGGTCAAAAATTAACTGTGCCAGGTCTTCGATCGAGTAAATATCGTGGTGTGGCGGCGGCGAAATTAGCCCTACGCCGGCAGTGGAATGTCGCACCTGGGCGATCCAGGCATCTACTTTGTGGCCGGGCCGTTGTCCGCCTTCGCCGGGTTTGGCGCCCTGCGCCATTTTGATCTGCAACTCATCGGCATTCACCAGGTACCAACTCGTGACGCCAAAGCGGCCCGAGGCGACCTGTTTGATGGCGCTGCGGGCACTGTCGCCGTTGGGCAGGCGGTCGTATCGGCTTTCGTCTTCGCCACCTTCGCCGCTGTTGCTTTTGGCGCCGATCCGGTTCATGGCGATGGCCAGGGTGGCATGCGCTTCGTGCGACAAGGAACCAAACGACATGGCGCCCGTGGAAAAACGCCGGAGGATGGACTCGACGGGTTCCACCTCCCCGAGTGGGATAGGGCGCCCTTTCCGAAAACTGAGCAAACCCCGGAGGGTCAGTGCTTTTTCGCTTTGGTTGTCGATGCGCCGCGCATATTTTTCATAGGTGGAAAAACTGCCCGTGCGCACGGCATGTTGCAGCAGGTGGATGTTTTGCGGATCAAACAAGTGGGCTTCGCCCTCGCGTTGCCACTGGTAAAGCCCGCCGTGGGGCAGCAGGGCGCCGGTTTCTGTCAGGAAAGCATCGCCATGCCAGGCCAGCGCGTCGCTGGCAATATCGTCGAAATCCAGGCCACCAATGCGCGAAATGGTACCGGCAAAACAACGTTCCAGCACCAAGGGGCCAATGCCCAGGGCTTCGAACAATTGGGCGCCGATGTAGGACTGCACCGTGGAAACCCCCATTTTGGAGAGGATTTTCAGGAGGCCCTTGTTGCAGGCCTGGCGGTATTTTTGTGCGTATTTGTCGGAGGCGCCGCTGGCCGATTGTTGCGCATCGATGGTCTCCAGGGCCAGGTAGGGGTTCACGGCGTTGGCGCCATAGCCCAGCAGCGTAGCCAGGTGGTGTGTTTCGCGCGTATCGCCGCTTTCCACCACGATGGCGGTGTGGCTGCGCAGGCCTGCCCGGCTCAGGTGCTGGTGCACAGCGCCGGTGGCCAGCAGCGCCGGTACCGGCGCTTGCGCGGCATTGGCCGCCCGGTCCGACAAGATCAGCAAGTGCCGGCCCTGCCGGACTGCATTTTCCGCCTCGGCGCAGAGTTGGTCGAGGGCTGCGCGCAGCCGACCTTTTTGGCCATCGGCCGGAAAAACCATATCCAAAATAGCCGGCCGAAAATACGGGTGCTCCAGGTTTTTCAATTTGGCAAATTCGGCATTGAGCAGCACGGGGGAGTCCAGTTCAATGCAGCGCGGGTGTTCGCCGTAGAGGTCGAGCGGGTTTTTGGAGCCGCCCAGCGGGCTGAACAGCGACATGACTGCCCGTTCCCGGATGGGGTCGATGGGCGGGTTGGTGACCTGTGCGAAATGTTGTTTGAAATAATTGGCCAGGTGCTGCGGTTTGTCGGACAGGATCGCCAGCGGCGTGTCGGCGCCCATACTGCCGACGGGTTCATCGCCCGAATCGGCCATGGGTGCGAGCACCACTTCCAGGTCTTCGCGGGTGTAGCCAAACAGGCGGTGGCGTTGTTCGAGCGGCAAGGATTGTGGCGCTGCGCCCGGGTCGGCATCGGGCAGGTCTTCGAGACGCCAGGTGTTGTTGTCGAGCCAGTCGCGGTAGCTGAAGCGTTTGCAAATGATGTCTTTGACTTCGGAATCGGCCACAATACGCCCCAGGTCGAGGTCGGCGATCAGGATTTTACCGGGCTGAAGGCGGCCTTTGGACACTACTTTGCGCTGTGCGACGGGCAGCGCGCCGGCTTCCGAAGCCACGATCAGGGTGCCGTCGTCGAGCACACAAAAGCGCGAGGGTCGCAGGCCATTGCGGTCGAGCAGGGCGCCTACCAGGGTGCCGTCGGTGAAGCACACGGAGGCGGGGCCGTCCCAGGGTTCCATGAGCATGGCGTGGTATTCGTAGAAGGCGCGTTTGTCGTCGTCCATCGCCTCGTCGTGTTGCCAGGCTTCGGGGATCATCATCATGAGCGCGTGGGGCAGCGAGCGGCCGGCCAGGTGCAGAAACTCCAGCACATTGTCGAAAACGGCGCTGTCCGAGAGGTTTTTGCCGCAGATTGGCTTTAATTTTTCGAGTTCGGCGGGGGTAAAAAATTCACTTTGGAGCCGCGATTCCCGGGCTTCCCACCATTGCACATTGCCCTGGATGGTGTTGATTTCGCCGTTGTGTGCAATGTAGCGGAAGGGCTGGGCCAGTTTCCACTTGGGTACCGTGTTGGTGGAAAAACGCGAGTGTATGGTAGCGATCGCCGAGGCAAAATCGGGGTCTTGAAGGTCCGGGAAATACCCGCGCACCTGGGTGGCAGTGAGTTGGCCTTTGTACACGATGGTGCTGGCCGAGAGGGAGGCGATGTAAAAATCGTCGGCCACCTGTGGCAGGGCGCGGTGGATGTTGTGGTGGGCAAATTTGCGCAGCACAAACAAGCGACGCTCCATGGATTTGCGGTCGTAGGCCTGCCGGGGCTGCACGAATACCTGTTCCATGCAGGGTTCGGTAGAGCGGGCGGAGGCGCCGAGCGCGCTGTTGTCGGTGGGCACAAGGCGGTAGCCGAGGCGGTCAAAACCCAGTTCGTCGATATAGTCATCGAGCATTTGCCGGCAGGCCGCGCGCAACACGGGGTCTTTTGGAAAAAAAACCATACCAGCGCCGTAGTGACCCGGCGCCGGCAGGTTGAATCCGTGTTTAGACGTTTGATTATGGAAAAAAGCGTGTGGTAGTTGGATCAGTATCCCAGCGCCATCGCCGGTATTTTCTTCGCAGCCACTGGCGCCCCGGTGGTGCATATTGGCCAGCATCGTCAGCGCGTCCTGCACCAATTGGTGCCGGGGCTGGGCGTTCAGGTTGGCGATAAAACCGGTGCCGCAGGCATCCGTTTCGAGTTGAGGGACGTACAAGCCCTGTTGCTCGGATTCGGGGGCGGGAGCTGTTTCGTGTGGCATGGTGTGTGCGGGTCATCAGGTTGCGCAACAGCGAAAGTGTTGGCAGCAACCCGCTCGGGTGATGAGTTAAAAAAAAGGAATCTGTAGCCTACCGGCGTGTTGGCCGGTTCAATTTTCCACTTCCCTGGGCAGCTGGTTGGTAGCATTGCCGTTGGCGGGGCGTTTGTCGAGGTATGCGGCGATGCGTTCTTCGAGCGAGGTCATCCGCTCGCCGTGTTGCGACAAATCGAGTCCCTGCCGTTCTTCCTCCGGCGTGACGCGCAGCGGCAACAGGTAATTGGTCAGTTTCAGCAAAAGGTAGGAGCCGCCGAAACTGAACACCCCGACGATCAGCAGGGCCAGCAAATGGAACAAAAAGGTGCGGGTTTCGCCGTAGAAAAGGCCCACACCCTGGGCAAACACCCCGGTAAACAACATACCGGCAATGCCGCCCACCCCGTGGCAGGGAAACACGTCGAGGGTGTCGTCGATGTCGCCGTGGCGGTTGAACAGGTGCACGGCGATGTTGCTCAGGATGGCGGAGGCAAACCCGATAAAAATACTCTGGCCAATGGTCACAAAACCGGCTGCCGGTGTGATGGCAACCAGGCCTACCACGGCGCCGATGCAAGCGCCCAGGGCGGTTATTTTCCGTCCGGTGAGGGCATCATAAAATACCCAACTGAGCATGGCTGCGGCCGAGGCAAAATTGGTGGTGGCAAAAGCCAGGGTAGCCAGGCCGTTGGCGCCCAGGGCCGAGCCGGCATTAAACCCAAACCAGCCAAACCAAAGCAGGCCGGTGCCCAGTACGACAAAGGGAATATTGGCCGGGGCCGACTGCCGGTCCTGGCGTTTGCCCAGGAAGACCGCGCCGGCCAGGGCCGCAAATCCGGCCGACATATGCACCACGGTGCCACCGGCAAAGTCCAGTACACCCCATTGCCGTAGGAAACCCTGTGGGTGCCAGGTCCAGTGCGCCAGCGGCGTGTAGATAAACAGGGTAAACAACACGATAAAAAGCAGGTACCCCGTAAACTTGATGCGTTCGGCAAAACTACCGGTGATGAGCGCCGGTGTGATGATGGCAAACTTTAGTTGAAAAAGGGCAAACAGGAGCAAGGGGATCGTAGGTGCCAGGCCGGCATGGGTGCCCAAGCCTACGCCGCGAAAAAACAAGAAGGTGCCCGGATTCCCGATGATACCACCCAGGCTGTCGCCAAAAGCCAGGCTAAACCCCACGGCTACCCATAAAATACTGACAACGCCCAGCGAAATAAAACTCTGGAGCATGGTGGAGACTACGTTTCGGAAACTCACCATGCCGCCGTAAAAAAACGACAAACCAGGGGTCATCAGCAGCACCAGGCCGGCTGCCACCAGCATCCAGGCGGTATCGGCACTGTTGATGGATTGAATTTCAGCCTCTGTGGCTACCGTAGCCGGCACAAACAGGATGGCCGTCGAGAGCAGGGCAAGTAAAATAAACGGAACCAGGCGTTTCCTTTCCATAAGCAACACAACATATTTGTTTGAATACACAAAGCCAGCCGGTGGCAGGCAAACAAAAATTTGGTTGTGGCAGGCGCTTGGTTAGGGCGGAGGGCATTTGGAAAAACCTGGCGAGGGCAAAACGGTGGCAGGGCTATGCCACACGAATTGCAAAATTACTTTTTATTTTTATAAAAACAATATAGCCAAAATATAAGTAGTGCAAATATTTTTCAGGCCATTCAATAATTTGATCAAATTCATTATTTCAAAACAGAATAAATTTTACAAAAAATCCAGGCGCACAGAAATAGCATCTGCCGCAAAGCGAGTTTTTCAAAATTTTTGATCGAAAAGCAAAAAGCAGTTGAGGAAAAGGTGCTCCGGAGACACGCCGGTGTTCAGCCCAAAATGGAAATCACCTGTGCCACACAACCGGAAATACTCAACAGAAAGACGAGGCCCAGGATCAGAAAAAAGGGCGGAAAGCCGCCGTCGCTGACTTCTGGTTCAGGCTTGACAAAAGGCGGTTTGGGGCGGTACACCTTGGAAGACAGGTGTTTCGTATCGGAAGGTCGGTTACTCATATGGATGACTGTTTGCGCAGAAAAAAAACTGGCCAGGAGGGATGGCCTTTTTGACAACGGCGAAGTAACCCTATTGTTTTGTGCTGTTTACATATACTTGTTTTTTATGGCACATTTTAACATTCGTCCGAGGAGCCTTTCCTGGCGGGCCCCCAACTATCCCTTTTGGATGGATCTTCGTATCCTTGGCAAATAAATGTTTCGTGCCTGGCTATGCAAACGGTAGCCGGATAAAACTGACACAGCAGAATATTTTCAAAACCGGCCACCCGCCTACCCCAGCAGCCGCGCCTCTGCCTCCTGCACCGCTGCAAACCCAAATGCATCCCAAACCGCCGCCATTTCGGCCGCAATGCGCGCGGTGCCCAGGTTGCCAATGCTCCCCAAGTGCGTATGGGGCAAACGCTCGCCGGCCGCAAAA
>JADLDL010000090.1 GCA_020846655.1 Saprospiraceae bacterium
AGCCCCGCCGGCGCCTAAAAAAGTGGCAAAAGCCAAGCCGGAACCAGCAGCGCCGCCACCGGTTGCCCCCATTCCGGAGCCACCGGCCACTACCGCCAAGGCGCCCAAAAAGGCCAGCCCGCCAAAATCTGCCGCAGCCAAACCCTCCGCGCCCAAGCCACCTGCCGCCCCACCCAAAGCCGATAAAAAGACAAAAAAGTAAATCGCGATATTCAGATTAACCATGATAAAAATGATTTGCCTTATCCTGGGGGGCGGCGCTGGCTCCCGCCTTTTTCCGCTCACGGAAAAACGTTCCAAACCTGCCGTACCCATTGGGGGTAAATATCGTCTGATCGATATTCCAATCTCCAATTGCATCAACTCCGGCGTCAAGCGCATGTTTGTATTGACCCAATACAACTCTGCGTCCCTCAATGCCCACATCAAAAACTCGTACAACTTCGACATTTTTACCCGAGGGTTTGTCGATTTGCTGGCTGCCGAGCAAACGCCCGGCAACGTCGAATGGTTTCAGGGTACCGCCGATGCCGTGCGCCAAAGCCGGCAACACTTCGAACGCCACGATTACGACTACGTCCTGATCCTGTCCGGCGACCAGTTGTACCAGATGGATTTTGAAAAAATGGCCCAATACCACATCCAGCAAAAGGCGGATATCACCATCGCCTGCCTGCCGGTGGATGCCCGGGATGCTACCGGGTTCGGGATCATGAAAGTGGATGAAAAAGGCAATATTCCCCGCTTTATCGAAAAGCCCAAAGCCGATCTGTTGCCCAACTGGGTGAGTGAAGTAGGCGCGGCGCACAAGAAACGGGGCAAAGAGTACATGGCCTCGATGGGCATTTATATTTTTAACCGCAATGCCATGCGCGAGCTCTTCGACCAACACCCGGAGGCTACTGATTTTGGCAAGGAAATTATCCCCATTGCCATCGAAAGCGGCCGGAAAGTATCCGGGTACCAATACGATGGTTATTGGACGGATATCGGGACCATCCGCTCCTTTTTCGAAGCCAACATCGAATTGACCGACCATATCCCGCCCTTCAACCTGTTTGACAACGGCCGCCAGATTTATACCCGTGGCCGGATGTTGCCGCCGGCCAAATTCTACGGCGGCACACAGGTCAACCGCGCGCTGATTGCCGAAGGCTCCATCATCCATGCCCGCCTGATCGAAAGTTCTGTGATCGGCCTGCGTTCCCGCCTGGGCGATAATTCGGTGATCAAGGACGCCATCGTCATGGGCAACGACTACTACCAGACCCTCCAGGAAATTGCCACCCACCCCGACGATATTCCGATGGGGGTGGGGCATTACAGCCATATCGAGCATGCGATCCTGGACAAGGACTGCCGCATCGGCAACAACGTCGTCATCAAAGGCGGCGATCACCTGCCCGACGTGGATACCGAAGCCTTTTGCATCCGCGACGGTATTGTGGTGGTGAAAAAAGGCGCCGTGATTCCCGAAGGCACCCGGATCATGTAACCGCCGGACCATGCAGCGATTTTGCCTGACCCTGGACCTGAAGCCCGATCCGGCGCTCATTGCCGAATACGAGGCCCATCACCGGGCTGTTTGGCCCGAGATCCTGGCCAGTATCCGGGAGGCCGGTATTCTGCGCCTGGAAATTTACCGCCTGGAAAACCGCCTCTTCATGATCCTGGAAGCGGAGGACTCGTTTTCCTTCGAACAAAAAGCCCGGCTCGATGCCGCCAACCCTCGGGTGCAGGAGTGGGAAGCCCTGATGTGGCACTACCAGCAAGCCCTTCCAACGGCAGGCCCCGGCGAAAAATGGATGGTAATGGAGCGAATTTTTGACTTGTAACATCTCGGCTACTCATAAAAAAAGCGGCTTTTCCTGATCGGGAAAAGCCGCTTTTTTATTGTAAAGGTTTGAATATCAACTGTTCAGCATCACCGGCATGACGAGCATCAGGATTTCGCGGTCGTTGTTGGTCTCTTCCACGGGGGTAAGGATGCCAGCCCGCGAAGGCGTCGAGAATTCCATCCGCACCTCTTCGCCGTCGAGCACCGTCAGCATTTCCACCAAAAACTTGGCGTTGAAGGCGATGCGCAAGGGTGAGCCGTCAAAACTGCAAGCCATTTGTTCGGTGGCTTCGTTGGAAAAATCCAGGTCTTGTGCCGAAACGGTCAGGCTCTTGTCGGATACATCCAGCACCACCTGGTTGGTGGTTTTGTTGGCGTAAATAGCGATCCGTTTGAGGGAGTTCTGGAAATCGGCACGGGTGACCGTCATCACGTTCGGGTTGTCGACGGGAATAACGGCGTTGTAGTCTGGGTACCGGGCGTCGATCAGGCGGCACACGAGGTTCATGTTGGCGAAGGAAAAGAACGCATTAGCCTTGTTGAAGGAGATCGTGACGGCATCGTTGGCCGGCAGGGCGTTTTTCAACAGGTTGAGGGCTTTTTTGGGAATGATAAACGAGGTGGCCACTTCACCGGCGAGGTGGTGGGTGGTGATTTTTACCAGTTTGTGGGCATCGGTGGCTACGCAGGTGAGTTTGTTGAAATCCACCTGGAAGTACACGCCGGTCATGGCGGGTCGCAGTTCGTCGTTGGAGGTGGCGAAAACCGTTTTGTTGATGGCTTCCAGCAGGTATTGGCTGTTGAGTTTGACGGTGTCGACAGAGTCGGCTTCCGGGATATTGGGGAAATCGGCGCCGTTTTCACCGGCGAGCCGGTATTTTCCGTAGGAAGAAGTGATTTCGATGCCAAAATTTTCTTCGTTGACACTGAACGTGACCGGCTGCTGCGGCAGGGCTTTCAGGGTTTCGAGCAGAATTTTGGCGGGTATGGCCACGGCAAAATCGTCGTCGGCCAGCACTTCGATGGTGGTACTGATACTGGTTTCGAGGTCGGTGGCCGCGATGGTCAGTTTTTTATTTTCAATTTTAAACAAGAAGTCTTCCAGGATCGGTAGAACCGGGTTGGAGCCAATCGCGCCGTTGGCCAGCTGCAATTGCTTTAAAAGTTCGGATGAAGAAACACTGAATTTCATTGCACGAATCGAGTGATGAAGAGATGGAATGGTAGCGGGGTGGGCACTTGAAAATTGATTTTCAGGACCTTGCATGGGTAAAGCCCGGCAAAAATACGGTACCTGTTCCGGCTTTTACCGGAAAAAAACTAACAACTTGTTAAAAACCGAAACCCGTACATTTGCCCTCTTTTCCTTTCAACCCCGCTACGCCTGCATTCAGTCAACAGCCATACTATCTCGTGTCCATGAAGCGCAAAACAACGCCGGTTATCCACGACATCGGCCGCTTGGCCTTGCCCCATCCGGAAGTGGTCCGGCTGGACAACGGCATACCCCTGTACGTCCTGGACTTTCCGGAGCAGGAAATCCTGAAAGTGGAAGCGGTATACCGGGCCGGCCGGCCGGAAGAACGCCGGCGCCTGGCGTCCCGTGCGACGGCCCGGATGCTGCGCGAGGGCACGACGCGGCGCAGCGGGGCAGATATCGCTGAATATATCGACTTCTACGGCGGCTCTGTGAGCGTGCCCACCAACCTGGACACCGCCAACGTGTTGTTGTTTTCGCTGCGCAAATACGCCGCCGAGTTGTTGCCTGTGTTTGCTGAATTGCTCCAGGAGCCGGTTTTTCCGGAAAGCGAACTGGATACGTTCAAACGGACGAGCGTGCAGGAATTGCAGGTTGACCTCGACAAAGAGGAGGTGCTGGCCTACCGGCGGGTGACGGAATTGATTTTCGGGGAAGCGCACCCCTATGGTTATAATTCTGTGGTGGAAGATTACGCGGCCCTGCAACGCGACGATTTGCTCAGCCATTTTCAAAACTGGTACGTGCCGGCCAACTGCCGGCTCTTTGTCAGCGGCCGGGCCGATGCCGCCGTGTTGGATTTGCTCAACCAGCACCTGGGGCAATTGCAACGCAGCGGGGCCAAGCCCGTAGCGCTGGCGCCGGAAGCGGAGCGGACGCCGGTGGCCGAGCACATCAAACGGCCCGGTTCTCTGCAAACCGCCATTAAGATCGGCCGACGGCTATTTGCCCGGAACCACCCGGATTACAACGGCGTGTATGTGCTCAATACCATTCTCGGCGGGTATTTCGGCTCCCGCCTGATGACCAATATCCGGGAGAAACGCGGGTACACCTACAATATTTATTCTTCGGCCGACGCCCTGTTGTTCGAAGGCTGTTTGTATATTGCCACGGAAGTGAAAAAGGGCAAGGCCGCTGTTACCATTCGGGAAATATTTTCGGAAATGCAGCGTTTGCGCGATACACCTGTTGGCGACGAAGAACTGACCATGGTGCGCAATTACTTGCTGGGCATGTTGCTCAACGGGTTGGATGGGCCCCTCAATACGTCCGATGTGATCAAAACCCTGGTCACTGAAGACCTGCCTTTAGACGCCTTTGACGGCCTGGTCCAAACCATCCGGACCATCACGCCTGAACAAATTCAGTACCTTGCCAACCGGTATTTGCACCCCGATGATTTTTGGGTTGTGACGGTTGGGTAACGCTAAAATACCCAAGGCGGCGGCTGGCTACCGGATTTAGGCAGAAAGCCTCCGTTAATTTTGCATTTTCAGCCCATGAAATCAAAAATTATGCTTTTTTCCACAAGAATAATCCCCGAAATCCTATGTATTTTTGCGCGCTTTTAGCGCAGCACGGCTTTTTTTCCGAAGACCTTTAAATTAAACATACGTTGAGCTTCTTCAAATTTTTTAAGCAGGAATTGGCGGTAGACCTGGGAACGGCCAACACCCTCATTATGATGAATGACCAGGTGGTGGTAGATGAACCTTCAATTGTGGCGATCGACCGGAAATCCGGCCAAACCATCGCCGTCGGGCATCGCGCTATGCAGATGCACGAAAAAACCCACGAAAACATCAAAACCATTCGCCCCCTGAAAGATGGGGTAATTGCCGATTTTCAGGCTGCCGAAGCCATGATCGAAAGCATGATCCGGATGGTTGGCAAACGCAGCTCTCTGTTTGGCCATTTGAAAATGGTCATTTGCATCCCCAGCGGGATCACTGAAGTGGAAAAACGCGCTGTATTTGACTCGGCCGACCACGTAGACAGCAAAGAAACATACCTGGTGCACGAGCCGATGGCAGCAGCCCTCGGCATTGGCCTCAATATCGAAGAACCCATCGGCAATATGATTATCGACATTGGCGGCGGTACCACGGAAATTGCGGTGATCGCACTCTCTGGTATCGTTTGCGACCAGTCGATCCGGATCGCCGGCGATGAACTGACCAACGATATCATGGGCTACATGAAGCGGGAGCACAATATCCTGATCGGCGAACGCACAGCCGAGCAGATCAAAATTCACGTCGGCTCGGCCTTGCACGAACTGGACGTGCCGCCGGATGACTACGCTGTCAATGGCCGCGACCTGATGACGGGCATCCCGAAACAAATCAAAATCAGCTACCAGGAAGTCGCCTACGCACTCGACAAAAGCGTGTCCAAAATTGAAGACGCCGTGTTGAAAGCCCTGGAAATGACGCCGCCGGAATTGGCTTCCGATATTTTCAAAACCGGCCTGTACCTCACCGGAGGCGGCGCTATGTTGCGCGGCCTCGACAAACGCCTCGAGCAAAAAACCAAACTGGCCGTACATATCGCCGACGATCCGCTCCGTGCGGTGGTGCGGGGTACCGGTTTGGCCTTGCGGCACTCGGACCGGTATTCGTTCCTGATCGACCGGAAAAGCGTGTAACTCAAGCGCGACATCCGGCTCCCGGGAAGGCCCCCCATGTTGGCCTTCCGGTATCCGGATGCCGCCATCTGAATCCATACTATGCATTCCATCATACAACTGTTTGTCCGACACGGCGGCTTGCTCACGCTAGTGGTCCTGCAGGTGGTATGCTTGTATTTGATTGCCTCCTACAACGCCGCCCAACGGCAGGTTGCCACCGCCAGTTGGGTCAAATACTCTGGCGATGTCATGGACTGGAAAACCCGCCTCTACGATTACCTGGACCTGCGGGACGAAAACAACCGCCTTCGTTCAGAAAATGCCCGCCTCCAGACCCTGCTTATCAATGCCCGGATGGGTGAACGCCCGGCCGTCGATACCTTTAGTTTGCGCCGCGAGCCCAGCGATTCGGCCAGCCAGAAAATCGTTCGGCCCGAGTACACGTTTATACCGGCCCGCGTCGTCAGCAACAGCATTGGCGGCCGCAACAACTGGATGATTATCAACCGTGGCAGCCGGGATGGGGTACAGCCCAATTCGGGGGTCATTACGGCAGATGGACTGGCGGGTATCGTCCGCTATGTGTCGGAAGATTTTTCCATGGTCATGTCGGTGCTGCACCGGCAAACCAGGATCTCGGCGGCGGTCAAGCACCAGGCGTATTTTGGGTCGTTGCTTTGGGACGGCGAAAACCCGCAAAAAATGGTCTTGTCGGATATTCCGTACCACCTGAAAGTAAAACCCCGCGATACCATTGAAATCAGCCATTATTCCCTGATGTTTCCGGAAGGCCATATGGCCGGCATTGTGGATACGGCTTACCGGGTCGATGGCAGCAATTTTTTGCACATTGATGTCCGGCTCAGCCAAAACCCGGCCGGCATCAATAACGTGTACATTGTCAATAACAAATTTTCGGCTCAACTCGACCAATTGCAACAGGCGGTAAAGGATGAATAGCAGCAATATTTTCCCGAATATTTATCGGTTTATTGGTTTGGTAGCGGTGCAGGTGATCATTCTGAGCCAGGTCTCGCTGGCAGCCAACAACTACTGCAACATCCTGTTGTATCCCCTCTTTATCTTGTTTTTACCCATCGAAATTGCTACTCCGCTGGCCGTTTTTCTGGGTTTTCTGGTGGGCCTGACGGTTGATCTGTTTATTGGAACGTATGGAGTCAATGCCAGTGCCGGCGCCCTCTCCGGGTATTCCCGGGCCATTATTTTACATCAATTTGCTCCGCGCGGCGGATATTCCAGCAAAGAGCCGATTCCAACACCTCAATATTTCGGCTGGCGCTGGTTTTTAAATGTCGCAGCGATTTTCTTCGCCGTCCATATTTTTTGGTACTTTGCGATGGCATATTTTACACCAGTTTATCTTGTGGGTAAAATACTACCGCAAACGATTCTGGGCTGGTTTCTGACCATGATCGTGGTGGTGTTGTATACCCGCATCTTTCATCCCAAAGTCTGAACATGGTCGATATCTTTCGCGAACGACAACGTACGATCCAACTCGTGATTGTCGCCTGTGCCGCCGCACTGCTCGTCAAAGCGGCCCAACTTCAATTGTTCGACGACTCTTTTCGCCGCCGCGCCGATGCGACGACGATAGAAAAAATGACCATCTACCCGCCCAGGGGCCTCGTCTTTGACCGAAACGAGCGGCTGATCGTCAACAACAATGCCATGTACGACCTTATGGTCACCTACAACCAGATTCGGCCGGGCATGGACACCGCCAAACTCTGCGGCTTGTTGAATATTGACCAAAAACAATTCGTCGATTTCCTGAAAAAAGACTGGAAAAGTGGCAAATTCTCCCGATCGGTGCCGTTCGTGTTCATGAAAAAATTGTCCACCGAAACCTATGCCCGCCTCCAGGAGTGCTTATACCAGTTTCCGGGCTTCTTCGTTCAGGTGCGCAATATTCGCGGATACCCCTACAGCGTCGGCGCCCACGTGCTCGGCTATATCAATGAAGTAGACCCCCGCGATATCGAACAAAACCCCAAAGTGTATGCTTCTGGCGACTATATCGGCGCCGGCGGCCTCGAATCGCAATACGAAGACCGCCTGCGCGGCAAAAAAGGCTGCACCTTCCTGCTGAAAGACAACCTGGGCCGCATCGTCGGCAACTACCAAAACGGTACCCTGGACTCCCTGCCCGAAAGCGGCGACGACCTGATCTCTTCCATCGATATCGAATTGCAGGAACTCGGCGAGCGGCTCATGCAAAATAAAACCGGCAGCGTAGTGGCCATCGAGCCCTCTACCGGCGAAATACTGGCTATGGTCAGTGCCCCGACCTACGACCCCAACGACCTCACCATGACCCAGGACCGCGGACCAGTGTTCAGCCGCTTGCTGACCGACCCGCTCAAGCCGTTTTTCGACCGCACCGTCATGGCCAAATACCCGCCGGGTTCTATTTTTAAAACCCTGGTCACGCTGGTCGGTTTGCAAGAAGGTACCCTCAGCCCCAATTACGGCGTCAGTTGCAACGGCGGCTACTTTTATGCCGGCCGCTTGTACAAATGCCACCGCCACAGCCAGGTCAGTAATGTGGTAGATGCCCTGGCTTATTCCTGCAATACCTACTATTTCAGCGAGTTCCGCAATGTGGTCGACAAATTCGGGTTCTCCACGCCACAAGCCGGACTGGACCTGATGGGGAAGTACGCCGCCGAATTCGGACTGGGCCAGCAACTGGGCGTTGACTACCCCAATGAAAATGCCGGCAACATGCCGGATTCCAAATACTACAACAAAATTTATCCGGCACGGCTCGGCGGCTGGCGTTCGCCAACCATCATGTCGGTTGGTATCGGTCAAGGCGAGTTGCAACTGACTACCCTGCAAATGGCCAACCTGGCTGCCTGCATTGCCAACCGGGGCACCTGGTACTCGCCGCACCTGGCCAAAGCCTTCAAAACCGGCGGCCCAATTCCTATCGAATTTCGCAAACCACACAAAACCAGCATCAACTCCCAATATTTTGAAATGGTGGTGGAAGGTATGGCCGAGTGTGTCAACCGGGGCACCGCCCGGGCTTGTGCCATACCCGGCATTCAGGTGTGTGGCAAAACCGGTACCAGCCAAAACCCGCAAGGCGAAGACCACTCGGTCTTTTTTGCCTTCGCGCCCAAAGACAACCCCAAAATCGCCATTGCCGTCTATGTCGAAAACGCCGGCTGGGGCTCAACGTATGCTGCGCCCATCGCCAGCCTGATGATTGAAAAATACCTCAAGGATTCGATTTCGACTGAACGGCTGCCCATGCAGGAACGGATGGAAAAAGGCAACCTCATTGATGAATACCTGGCCAACATCCGCCGCGCAGCCGCCCGTATTGAAAAATCAACGAAAAAGCCGGACAACCTGCCTTCGCCCGACGTGCCCACCGACGAACCGGAACCCAAATCGCCGGGGGTAACCAGCACCACCAGTACCGAGCGGCGGAAGCGTTGAACCGGAAACGGCCCTCAAGCGTTGTTGTTTTCCCAAGTTTACGTTCACCGCAACCCTTCGATCATGCGCTATTTGTATTTGCCGCTTGTCCTGGTATTCTTTGCCCTGGCTTGTCAACAAGAAACACCAGCCGATTCGGCCGATCTGGTATTTGAGTTCAAATTTGACCCCAGTCAGCAGCGCCTCAACAACATCGGCCAGCCCGCCAGCCTGCCCGCCGGCCATGCCGCCCAAACACCGGCTTTCCGGCAGATGAGCGTGCATTATATCGAACTGGCGCCCAATGCGTTTACCCAGTTGACTGAAGGCGCCATCGTTTACCAGGCTGCCGAAACGACAAAAGGCGGGGAAAAAGCCGTCGATTTTGACCAGGCCGCCAAAGCCGGCGAAAACGAGGTGTTTACCCGGGTGAACCTGAAAAACGTGCCGCCGGGCACCTACGAGTGGGTGCGCGCCAGCGTGACCTACCAAAACTACGACATCAAATTTAACATCAATCAGGTGCCGGTGGTCGGCAATTTGGCCCAGCAAAAAGGCACAATCGCCTCTTTTGTCGGGTTCAATACCTACCTCACCCAGGTGAGCCCCCGCTCGAAATCCCTGGCTGTCAACGACGACAAAAAACAAGGCTTTTGGGTGTTTGAAACCGATCTCTCGGCGCCGTATCAGGCATACAGCCAATTGTATTCCGGCGAAGCGCCGGCTGGCGCCACGACGGTGGTCAACCCCCTGTCGGGGAGCAGCCCCGTGCCGCCCGGCTCCTGTGTCGTGACCGGAAAATTTGCCCAACCCTTCGTCGTGACAGGCAAAGAAACCGGCGACCTCAGCGTAACCCTGTCGTTTTCCATCAACCAAAGTTTTGAATGGGTGGACGACAACGGCAATGGCCAACTGGACATCTATGCGGATGGCAGCAAGCCGGCAGAGAAAATTGTCGACATGGGGCTGCGTGGCCTCATTCCATCCTGGAAATAATTTCGAAAAGGTCTACTGTACGGGTTCAACTTTGTACACGAGATATTCTGTATCGCCTTGCCACACAAATGGGTCTACTTTCTGTTTGTAGTGGCACTTTACCAGTTTGCCTTCGTAGGACTGGAGTTGCTGGTAGACCTGCTCGTTTACGGCTGAAAAATCCCAGGTACTTTGGGGAGACATCATGACGCTGCCGGCGAGGTGCAACTGGCCTTCGTAGGTTTTGAAAACGACGCCTTTTTTTGAAATCTTGAACAATGTACCGCTGCGCGAACCTTCGCTGACGGTCCAGTTCCGGTACACGTAATAACCGGCTGAAAAGACAAGAAAGCCGGCGAACAGCATCCAGAGGCCGCGGCGAAACCATTTGCGGGCGCTTACTTTCGCCAGATCGAGTTGAGAAGTCATGGTGTTATGTTGGTTGAAAATTGAGTTTAACTAGACTGTTGGCCGGGCTCAGACGCCTTTTTTACTGCCCCAAATTTGTACGTGCAGGCGGTCGGTGTACCGGAATCCGTGATTTTTGCATACCTCCACGAGCCAGCGCCGGCGCCGGGCCAGCAATTGGCGGCTGGAGCCTTCCGGCATGAGCCAGATGTTTTCCTTGGAAATCGAATAGCGGTCCACCAGTTCGAGTACTTCGGCCAGGTCAGCCTGTTCGGACACCACAAATTTGAAGTGGGCCTTGGGGCTGGCCGCAAAAAATCGATAGGCGGCCGGTTTTTCCCGTAGTTTCTTCGGATTTAGGCTGTTTTCCAATTTTGGCGACACATTGTATTGGTCCACGGCGCTGTCGAATTCGGCTGAGGGCAGCAGCGTACCGTTGGTTTCTATTTCGAATCGATATCCGCTGTGCTGTTGACGGAGTTGCTGCATCAGGGTCACCAGCGCTTTTTGCTGCAACATCGGCTCGCCGCCGGTCAGGATCACGTTGCGGCAGGGAAAGGCGCTCACTGCGGCGGTCACGTCCGCAATGTTGCATTCGGCGATCCAATCTTTTTTGACAAATTTCTGGTAGCCGGGCCGGCTGTCGTAGGCATGGCGAAAACGCGTTCCGGTCCAGTTCCAGGTATAGTCGGTGTCGCACCAGAAGCAATGGAGGTTGCAGAGGCTGGTACGCACAAAGACGGACGGCTGGCCGATGCTTTTGCCTTCGCCCTGGATGGAATAAAAGATTTCCGGCTTGCCTTGCAGGCAGGCTAGTTTCAGGCTGGCGGCTTTCCCCTTGGATGTCTGTGCGGACAATGCTGTGTCGGGCAAGTGAAAGTTTTGATCAAAGGTAGGGTGCGCACCGGGTTTCGGTACAACATTTCAAGGGCTTAATCGAACAAAGCCGTTTGACTCAGCACCTCGTCTTCGCCGGAACTGGCCAATACCGACACCCGTTCCTCCGGCGCATCGGCCAGCAGGCGCTTGACGATCCGCATTTGGTGGGTGTAGCGGTTTTGCTCGCGGTTGAAAATGCCGAAGTGATCCAGTTTGTCGATGCGCACTTTGCCGGAGGCATGGATGACGTAGCAATCGGGCAGGATAATCCCGACGTGGCTGATATCGCCTTTTCCATTGTCGAAAAAAGCGAGGTCGCCCAATTGGCATTGTTCCATGAAATCAACCGGTTTGCCTTGGGTGACCTGTTGGGCGGCATCGCGGAGCAGGCGAATGCCAGCCATTTTAAATACCATTTGGGTCAGTCCGGAGCAATCGATCCCAAACGGCGAACGGCCGCCCCAGAGGTAGGGGGCGTGCAGGTAGCGCCGGGCTATTTTTACGACCCATTCGCCGGTATTGGGCGCCTGGCCGGGCGTCACGACGGGGCCGGAAAACTGAAATGCCTGGTCGCCCAATTGGCAGCGCAGGCCGTCGTAGCGGGGCAAAACAGCGCCGAGGGTGAGGGGGATAAAATGATCGGCGGCCATTAGTCCTTCGACGAGCGACAAATTGATGGAAGAATGCTCGCGGTAGTCGTCGTATTCGCTGGGTATCAGGCGTTTGAGTTGTTTGGCATCGACCCAACCGTTGAAGCCATCCCAGGCACAAGACACCTGGCGCCAGTTGTCGCGCGAATCGATGATCTCCACCGTTTCGCCAAACAGCAACTGGGACACCATCTCGCTTTTGTCGGATGGGTGGGCGCGCATCGGCGCCAGGCTAACTTGACAGGCCGCGTACATATTGTTCATGCTACAATTCTCTGAAGTACTTAAAATCATGCCCTTTTTCAATCTTCAGGGTCAATTCGTAAATCAGGCGGATCAAATTGTTGACATCGTCCTTGTGCGCCATTTCGACGGTCGTGTGCATGTAGCGCAGCGGCAGCGAAATCAGTGCCGAGGGCACGCCGCCATTGGAGTAAGCAAAAGCGTCGGTATCGGTGCCGGTATAGCGGGAGGCGGCTTCGCGTTGGAAGGGAATATTTTTTTCCTCGGCAGTGGCGATGATCAGGTCGAGCAGTTTATTGTGCACGGCCGGCGCGTAGGTCACCGAGGGGCCATTGCCAGCCCGGATATCGCCGTGTTTTTTCATATTGATCATCGGCGTGTGGGTATCGTGGGTCACGTCGGTCACGATGGCCAGGTTCGGGCGGATGGTTTCGGTCACCATTTCGGCGCCGCGGAGCCCGACTTCTTCCTGCACGGAGTTGACGACATACAGGGTGTAGGGCAATTTTACGTTGTTTTCTTTCAACAAACGCGCGACTTCGGCGATGCAAAACCCGCCCATGCGGTTGTCGAGGGCCCGGCCGCAGTAGTACCGCTCGTTGAGAATGGTAAATTCATCCTGAAACGTAACGACACAGCCCACGTGGATGCCCATTTTCAGGACTTCCTCCCGGTCTTTGGCGCCCAGGTCGATGGTGATGTTGTCGAGGGCAGGCGCCAGGTTGGAATCTTTGTCGGTGCGGGTATGGATGGCCGGCCAGCCAAACACCCCTTCGACCCGGCCACCGTTGCGCAGGTGGATAAACACCCGCATGGAGGGCGCGATGATATGGTCGCTGCCGCCATTTCGGATGACGTGGATGAATCCGTCTTCCGTAATAAAATTAACGAACCAGGAAATTTCATCGGCATGGCCTTCGATGACCACTTTAAAATCTTGGCCCGGGTTAATAATCCCGTAAGCCGTGCCGTAATTGTCTAATTGCCAATCGTCTATATACGGTTGCAGATATTGGAGCCAAAGCCGCTGACCCGACGACTCATAACCGGTCGGGCTTGAATTATTGAGATAACGGCGTAAGAAATTCTCTGATTCGGGTGTAATGACGTGCATCCGAGTAACTATTAAGGGTTTGAAGGTTTGAATGACTTGGCTCAAACATACAACGCGCCCCAGCCTTCGGGGTTTTCGCGCCATTGCCGGAGAATATCCAGGTCTTGGGGGGCAATATACCCGGTTGCGATGGCTTCGTGTACCAGGATGTCGTAATTAGTCAGGGTTTGGAACGGCAGGTTTTTGGCGGCAAAAGCGGCCTCGGCCTTGGGAAATCCATATTGAAAAATAGCCAACACCCCACAAACGGGGCAACCGGCATCGAGCAGGGCTTCGGTAGCCGTCAGGCAACTGCCGCCGGTGCTGATGAGGTCTTCGATCACCAGTACGCGTTGGCCTTCCCGCAATTCGCCTTCCACCAGGTTGCGCCGGCCGTGGTCTTTGGCGCTGCTGCGGACGTACACAAAGGGCAGGCCGAGTTTGTCGGCCAGCAGCGCCCCGTGCGGAATACCGGCTGTGGCAACACCTGCTACCACATCGAAGGCGCCGAAACTACCGGCTTGTTCGGCCAGACAGTCTTTGATAAACGTACGTACGGAAGGGTGGGAGAGGGCAATCCGGTTGTCGCAATAGATAGGCGATAAAATACCGGAGGCCCAGGTAAATGGGTCGTGCGGGCTGAGTTTGACCGCTCTGATCTCCAGCAGGCGGCGAGCAACTTCGGCGGCGTAGTGCATGCGGTGCGGCGTTTGAGATAAGGGGGTATGCGGAAGCGCTTACCGGGTATTAGAAAATAGAAATCAAGTGAATTTTGCCCGTTTTTTTGGAGGCTGCTGAGGAAGATCGTTCTTTTACCGGCAAAAGAACAGATATGCCTTCGGAGCAAATGTACAAAGTCTATGTGAACGGCGTCCCGGTTTTTCTGGGTACCCCCGAATCTGTGGGAGAAATGGGGCTTTTGCCGGCCAAAGACATCCTTGCAGCGCCCTATATTGGCAAAAAAAAGCAGATTCGGCAGGTGCTCGATTTTTTGGATAAAAATAAAAACACCCGGGCCGTAGCCCTGTTTGCCGAAAAATCCGACCGCCTCTGGGCCGATTTTTGCGCCTGCTTTCAACTACTGGAAGCGGCCGGCGGGTTCGTGACCAACCCGGCCGGCGAACTCTTGGTCTTCTACCGGCGCGGTAGTTGGGACATGCCCAAAGGCAAAATTGACCCCGGCGAAACCCCCGAACAAGCCGCTGTCCGCGAAGTGCAGGAAGAAACCGGCCTGCAACAACTCGAACTCGGCCCCCTGCTGCTCCACACCTGGCATACCTACTCCCAAAAGGGCGATCGAATCCTCAAACGCACCTGGTGGTACCGCATGGCCACCAGCGACGAGCAGTTGATCCCCCAAACCGAAGAGGATATCGAAGACATTCAATGGGTAGAGCCCCGCACCTGGCTGGCCGGCAAACCGGTGGTGTATGGCAGTATTCTGGACGTGATCCAGGCAGGGCTGTTTACCATAAAATACTAGAAATAGGCTTTTAAGTTGCCTATTTTCAAGTGTTCTAAGGATTGATGCTGTACCTTTGTCAGCCTAATATTTTTCGGATGGTAAAATCAATTCATATTGAGAATTTCAGGTGCTTTCAAGATTTCCAACTAGCCGATTTGGGACAAATGAACCTGATTGGTGGGAAAAATAACGCAGGTAAAACCTCATTCTTAGAAGCACTTTTGCTGGGGAATGTTCCAACATCAGGTACTATTTATTTTCTACAACAAGTTAGAACTGAAAATACTAATGCCTATGGCGATTTTCCTGAAATGGCGTGGACAAATTTGTTTTTTGGACTAGATAAAACAAAGCGAATAAAACTTACAACAACGTTAACAGGAACAGAGATAACAGTTGAGATCGAATGCACGGAAAAAACAAAGCAATCCGTAGGAAAGAGATTTCAAATTAAATCGGACGAATTAATTCAGGTGGTAGATAGTGCAACTTTGTCTGAAATTGGGGCCTCAACCTTAAAAATCAAAGGCTCTGGAAAAAACATCAGATTTTACAACGAAATTACTTTTACCTGGGGCACTCGGAAGCCGACTGAAAATCATGGTGGGCCCAAATTTCAACCCGTGTTATTTACCTATTTTGTGCCAACTGGTTTTAAAAAACCAAGTTTCGTACTTGCTCGTGAATTTGATCGTGCGATAGCGCTAGGTAAAAAGGAGTTTGTTCTTGCCGGACTTCAGGCTATTGATCCGCAAATTAAGGATGCGATGACTCTAAATGTAGGTGAACCCCGTATCCATATTGTTCGACAAAATGGCAGTATGCAGCAATTGAATTTTTACGGCGATGCCCTTAACAAGGTGGTAGACATCATTTTGAGAATTGTCAACAATGCGAACTGCTTGCTTCTAATTGATGAAATTGAAAACGGAATTCACCACAGCAACCATGAGAAATTTTGGTCTCTGCTTTTAAAGTTGACTAAAGAATTCCGCGTGCAAATGTTCGCGACTTCTCACAGTTCAGAAATGATCCAAGCATTTCAAAAGGTGGCATCTGAGAATAATGCGGCTAATGAAATGTGCTACTTCGAGATGTTCCAAAGTGAACGAAACAATCAAATCATCGCCAATAAAATCAATTTGGAGACACTTGCCTACCAAATCCAAACGGAGCAACCTTTCAGGGGTGAATAGCCATGCAGCACATCAACAACATCATCATTGTGGAAAGCCCCAACGACAGAGCATTTGTCCAAGTTTTGGGCCAAGAAGTCGAATTATCAGCCACAGGCATTGAAATTGTTGACTTGCACAAGTTCCCAGATCCTACTGTGCCAGAAAAGGAGCTAAGGGGTAAGCACGCTATAGGGAAAAAATTGGAAGGACTAAAAGGCCAGTTAGACAGAAAATATACCCATGTCAAGAAAATTGGAGTTGTTTTGGATATGGACGATTGGGACCTTTTGACCAATTTAAAACATGTAAATAAAGCAGTTGCTTTTGCATTCGGAACTGATCCAAAATTTGAAAAAGAAGGCCAGTTTCGAGAGATAAGTATTAATGCTGGCCGTAATACACCAATATCGCTACTGATTTCATGCTTTTTCACCAAAGGGTATATCGATTTGCCTAATGATGATCTAAAAGAGGATGCTGGAAATCTGGACACGCTCTTGTTTGCTATCCGGAAGAACCCACAGATTCATGTCCCATACGCTGATTGCCTACATCTTTGGGCTGATTGCGTTAATTTTTCTGAAAGTAATTTGAAAGTTAGCCCCAATTTGTACACAAAAATGTGGCTTGATAATTTTCTTCGAGCAATGGCGAAAGAAAAATTAGGTAAATCAGGAAAGAATATTTTGAGTGATTTTGAAGCCAAAAAGTCGGATGTAATTTTAGAACTAGGAAAAGTTGTTTTTGACCTCAAACACACAGCATTGGAAAAATTTCGACAATTTTTGCAAACCTTCAAGTAATGTAAATCCCTCTTTTCCTTAAACAAATAAATAGCGAAAGACGTCTATGCAAACCCACTTCATCGCCTACTACGCCGTCCGGTACTTCCAGTTTTTCGCCTAAAAGAATTAGGGCAAATGCAAACTGACCTCGTCGCCTACTACGCCGCCCGGGCAAAAGAGTATGAAAAAATTTACGACAAACCCGAGCGGCAGGCGGATTTGACGCTACTCAGCACCCAACTCCAGGACTTGTTCCGGGGCCGCGACCTGCTCGAAATCGCCTGCGGTACCGGCTGGTGGACCCGCCACCTGGCCCAAAGCGCCCGCTCCGTGTTGGCAACCGACATCAACGAACCCGTGCTGGACATCGCCCGCGCCCTGAACGACCCCGCCGCGCCGGCGGTTTTTCAACAGGACGATTTGTTCAACAGCCATATCGACCAGCACTTCGAGGCGCTGTTCGGCGGCTTCATCTGGTCGCATATTCGACTCGAACAGCTGGACGATTTCCTCGCCCGCTGCCGGCGCTGGCTCGCGCCCGGCGGGCGCCTGGTGTTGGCCGACAACCGCTTTGTGCCCGGCAGCAACATTCCCGTCTCCCATACGGATGCCGGTGGAAATACCTACCAAACCCGGCGGCTCGACGACAGTTCGACCCACCTCGTGCTGAAAAACTTCCCGGAGCCGGATTTTTTAAAAACAAAACTCGCTCCCTACTGCCAACGCGTGGAGCTGCATCTGCTCGAATTCTATTGGCTGGCGATAGCCGAAATCTAATCGATCCGGTGAATTCCATTATCCAACAAGTAGTACCTTCCCCCGAAAAAACACCCTTTCCATGCGTTGTACTGTTGCACGTCCCTTGCCCCTCCTGCTTGCTATTTGCTGCTGTTCCATGCCTTTGTTGGCCCAAAAGCCTACGCCCGCCGATGTGCGGCTACAAGGTTTTGAACTACGCAAATCGCTAAAAGACAATTCTTTAGTGGCCGCTCTTCGGCCAGAGAACATCGGCCCATCCATCTTTTCCTGCCGGGTCACCGATGTGGAGGCCAACCCCGAAGACCCCAGCAAAATGTACGTTGCTTATGCCTCGGGCGGGCTTTGGTACAGCGACAACAACGGCACCACTTTCCAACCGGTATTCGACCAGGAAGCCTCCATGACCATCGGCGATATTGCGGTCGACTGGCAGCGCGGCGTGCTCTGGGTCGGCACCGGCGAATCGAACAGCAGCCGCTCCTCCTACGCCGGCACGGGCATCTACCGCAGCGCCGACGGCGGCAAAACCTGGGAGTACCGCGGCCTGCCCGAAAGCCACCACATCGGGCGGATCATCCTGCACCCCAGCGACCCCGAAGTCATTTGGGTCGCCGTTTTGGGTCACCTCTACTCCCCCAATCCCGAGCGCGGCGTGTACCGCAGCACCGACGGCGGCCGCAACTGGAAACGAACCCTTTTTGTCAACAACACCAGCGGCGCCATCGACATCTGCCTCGATCCCCAATCGCCCAACACCCTGTATGCCGCCACTTGGGAACGCGAACGCCAAGCCTGGAATTTCAGCGGCGCCGGCGCTGGCTCGGGCATCTGGAAAAGCACCGACGGCGGCGCTACCTGGGGGCTCGTTAGTACCCCCGAAAGCGGATTTCCCACAGGCCCCAACGTGGGCCGCATCGGTCTTTGCGCCGGCGCAAAAGACGGCCAAACCGTCTTGTATGCCAGTGTGGACAACCAAAACCCAAAACCGAAAAAAGACAAGGCCCATGAGGGAATCACAAAAGACCAACTGCGCAGCATCTCTGCCGCTGATTTCCAAAAACTGCCGGATGAAAAACTGGATGACTTTTTGAAAGACAACGGCTTCCCGGAAAAATACAGCGCCAAAAAGATCAAAGACCAGGTGCAAAAAGGCAAAATCACGCCGCAAACCCTGGTGGAATTCCTCGAAGACGCCAACGCCAAATTGTTCGACGTCGACTATATCGGCGCCGAAGTGTACCGCAGTACCGACGGCGGCCGCAGCTGGACCCGCAGCCACGCCGAACCGCTCGACGGCATCCATTTCACCTACGGCTACTATTTTTCCAACATTCGCTGTCTGCCCGACAACCCCGACCAGCTGTATCTGCTCGGTTTTTTAATCATCAAAAGCGAGGATGGCGGCCAAACCTGGAAAAGTATCAACGGCGACAACGTACATGTGGACCACCACGCCCTTTGGATCGACCCCGCTCAACCCCGGCACCTCATCAACGGCAACGACGGCGGCCTGAATATTTCCTGGGACAATGGCGCCTCCTGGATCAAATGCAACAACCCGCCCGTAGGCCAATTCTATGCCATTGCCACCGATGCCGCCGAACCCTACCGGGTCTATGGCGGTGCCCAGGACAACGGCGTCTGGAGCGGCCCTTCCAACTACAAAGCCTCCAGCGCCTGGCAGCAGGACGGCCGCTATCCCTACGAGGAATTGTTGGGCGGCGACGGCATGCAGATTGCGGTGGATACCCGCGACAACGCGACCGTGTACACCGGCTTCCAGTTTGGCAACTACTTCAGAATCAACAAAAACAACGGCCGCCGGAAAGCCATCTCGCCCAAACACGAACTGGGCGAACGCCCGCTGCGCTTCAACTGGCAAACCCCGATCTGGCTGAGCGTGCACCAGCAGGACGTCCTCTACCTCGGCGCCCACCGCTTGTACCGCTCGTTCAACCAGGGCGACGACTGGGCTCCCATTTCCGACGACCTCACGGCCGGCGGCCGCGCCGGCAACGTACCCTACGGCACCCTGAGCACCATACACGAAAGCCCGCTCAAATTCGGCCTGCTCTACACCGGCTCCGATGACGGCCGGATACACGTCAGCCGCGACGGTGGCGATACCTGGACGCGTATTTCTGACTCGCTGCCGCAAAAAAACCTCTGGGTGTCGAGGGTGATCGCGTCTGCCCATGATAAAGCGCGCGTGTTTGTCAGCCTGAATGGCTACCGCTCCGACGATTTTTCGGCCTACCTCTACATGTCGGACAATTATGGCAAACAATGGCGCCGCCTGGGCGCCAACTTGCCGGCCGAACCCATCAACGTGGTACGGGAAGACCCGGGCAACCCCAATGTATTGTACGTAGGCACCGACCACGGGCTGTATGTTTCGCTCGACCGCGGGGAGAGTTTTCAGACACTGGCGCCGGATTTTCCGGCGGTGGCCGTACACGACCTGGCTGTGCAGGCCAAAGCCAAAGAGCTGGTCATCGGTACCCATGGCCGGTCGATGTTTAAGGTAAATATTGCGGCCGTCCAGCAGTTGAACGCCGAGGTGCTGGCCGAGGCCGTTCACCTGTTTGAGATCCAGAAAACCAAATTTTCCAAAAACTGGGGCAAAAAACAGCCCTGGCGGGAAGCCAAAGACCCGGGCTTGCCGGTGACCTTTTACGCGGCCAGCGTCGGAAAGGCCAGCTGGACCGTAAAAACAAAAGACGGCCTGGTGGTGAATAATGGAGAGTGGGATTGTGTGAAAGGGCTGAACACCTTTACCTTCGCCTTGGATTGTCAGGATGCCCTTGCCAAAAAATATCAAAAAGCGTTTAACGACGCGCAAAAAGACCCAAAAAAGCCCTTAGAACTTGTAAAAGCCGACAATGGCAAGTTTTATTTGCAAAAAGGCAGTTTCCTCTTCGACATTCAAAAAGACAACAAAACCGCAAGCCAGGAGTTTGTCATAGACTAAAGACGAAACCCTGTAAACATTCATTTCAATACATTTCTCGATGAAAAATTTTAAAAACCTGTTCTTGCTGGCGCTGGCCGTTGGCAGCATGTCGCTTACCAGTTGCCTGCACATTCTGGAAGAAGTAACCGTAAAAAAAGACGGTTCCGGCACGTACAAAATGACGCTCGATATGAGCGAAATCAAGAGCATGATGGAGATGTTTAAAGGAATGGCGCCCGACAGCCTTTCCGGCGATTCGACCGGCGTGGATATGGAAATTGACTCCGATAGCGGCGACAATGGCATGAGCGAAATGGGGCAACAACTCAGCGGCGTGGCCTCCAGCCTGAAAGGTATATCCGGCCTGAACAACGTCAAGGAAATCAACGACACCACCTCGTTTAATTTCGGATATTCCTTTGAGTTTGCCAACGTAGACGCCCTCAACAAGGCCATGAAGGTGATCAACAAGGAAAAATACGATTCCAAAGTGGATGAAGTGTTCAAATTTAATGGCAAAAGTTTCGAACGCCTCGCTACCGGCGACCTGGGCGAAGAAATTAAAAAAGCCCTGGCTGAAAACGAAGGCGAAGACGCCGACGCAGAAGGCGGCATGGAAATGATGAAAAACTTCTTCACTGATATGACTTACAAACAGGTGTACCATTTCCCGGACCGCGAGGTGAAAAAATCGTCCAACAGCCTTTCCGAACTGAGCGACAATGGCCATACCCTGACCATCACGCTCAAGCCCTTCGACGAGGAGCAGCAAAAGCAAAAGGTGAACGTGGGTACGGTGGTGAAATTAAAATAAGAGCCCAGCGCTCGTTCCAAGTCAACAGCCCCTGGCGCAGTCGGATCGCGACACGCCGGGGGCTGTTGTGTTTTGGCAGTCACCGCGCCAGCCGTTATCTTTGAGCAGACTCCTGCGCGCACCATTCCTCCACACCACAAACAAAATCGATGAAAAACACCTTCCTGCTTTTCTTGCTCCTCGCCTTGCCGCTGCTGTGGCATTGCCAAAATACACCCGCGCCAGTAGATGTTGAAAAAGAAAAAGCGGCGATTCAGGCCCTGATCGCCAAAGAAACCGAATCGTATTACCGTCAGGATTTTGAAACCTGGAAGAGCACCTACCTCGAAGATCCCGGTTTTCGGAAATACGGCTACTGGGAAGGCTACCCGGAAAAGGTTGTTTTTTACAATGGGTTTGAGCCCCTGAAAGCGGAAAAGAAAAAGCAGTTTGATGCCAACGAAACCCTCTGGCAAGGTTCCACCGAAGAGCGCGCCAACGAAAACTTCCGGATATCCCAGGACATGGCCTGGTATACCTTCGAGCAGTTTTCGTATGAAAAAGGCACGAAGAAATTTTTGGGCAAGTCGCTGGAAACCAGGATTTTGGAAAAGCACGAGGGCCAGTGGAAAATTGCCTACCTGGGCTACCATTACTTTCCGGACACCACCCAAACCACCACCAGCCAGCAACAGTAAACCACTACCCCTTGCCCATGCGTTGCGTTTCTATCCTGGTCCTGTTGGGGTGTCTTTCCTGCGTGCTGTCGCCCCAAGCACCGGCACCGACGGCTGCCAGTGCCGGCCCGATGGCCGATACGCTGCGGGCGCCCGTTTTTCTGCTGCCCGCCCGTACGTATCCGGAGAGTCGGAAGGCTTTGGCAGAACACCGCAGGGCTTGCCAGGCGGCGTTTTCGGCGGGGCAGGTTGACCTCGATTCGGTCGGCAGGGCGTTTACCCGGTATTTTTGAGCAGAAATTATTCCCCATTGGTTCGGCACACCCTGGTCGTTTTACGGCCACACCGAGGTGCCCGGGCAGGGGAATATTGCCTGCGGCTATTTTGTCTCCACCACGCTTTTGCATGCCGGCCTGCGGCTCAACCGCTACCGGCTGGCCCAGCAAGGGCCCGCCGACGAGGCGCTGATGCTCAGCCTGGGCGACACCGTGCGCGTCTGTCGGCGCGGCGCGGCGGCCGCACTGAAACAGTGGCGCAACCAACTGCGCGAGGGCTTGTATTTTATCGGTTTGGGCGGCAACCATGTCGGTTTTTTGCTCCAACAAGACGGCGAACTGTATATGCTACACGCCAACTACGTAGGGCCCGTCGCCGTTCAATTGCAGCCCGCAGCGGAGAGTGTGCTGATGGGTTTTCAGGAATTTTACCTCGCTGACATCACCTACAACCGGCGGCTGATGGAACGTTGGCTGACCGGAAAAGAAGTAAAACTGGAGAAAAAAGGCATCCTACAGGAATGGTAGGGCTTCCGCCTGGGCGTCGTGTCAGCGCTTTCTACTATTTGTAGAAAGAAAGGGTAGGGTTTCCGCCCACCGCCATCACCCTTCTACATTTTGACTTTTACATTTTACATTTTACATTTTCTCCCCTTCTTCTTTCACCAGAGATTCCCACTTGCGCACGGGGACCCGGGGCTGTGGCGACCAGGCGCCGGTTTTCCAATCCATGACCTCAATGTTGTTGAAATTCAGTTTGTAGTCAAATTGCGAGGGCACATCGTAGCAATAGCCGTGGTAGTAGTATTGTTTCCCGAATTGCTGCGCCAGTTGGAGTTCGAGCAGCATGGTGTAGGTACCCAGGCTCCGGCGGTCGCTGGCCGGGTCAAAAAAGCAGTATGTGGCGGAAATAGCGGTTTCTCCGATATGAAAATAACTGCACGCAATCAATTTCCCTTGTTCATAAATTGAAAATTCCATGCCAGAAACCGGAATTTCATAGGAATGGGGATTCAGAAACGAATAAACGGAAAGGGGTTGCCGGTCGCGGAAGCGTTCGGTGTGTTTGAGGAACAATTGTTCTTTTTCGGGAGTCAGTTGGATTGGGGCGCAGCGGTATTTCAGGTCGCTGTTGCGGCGCAGCAATTGGCGCTGGCTTTTGGAAAAATTCAAGGGCGCGTCGAGCCGGATGCGGAGCGGGATGGTGCGGCAAATCCGGCCCCGGCAGATTGCAAAATTGTGGCGGATCACCGAATAGCCCAGCAAACGCCAGCCCTGGTACAAAAAACTGTCGAACTGCGCGGGCTCCATCGGCAGCATTTCGATACTCTCATCGACAATGTCTTCCAGAAATGAACGGTAGGTTTGCATAGTTTTGGCGACAACGCGGGCTATCGCAGATTAAGTTCCTCGCAAGTATACAGATTTTTGAATTATCCCCCGTTCTTTGTCATTGCCCTGACCGCTATCGATGCCTACCATGAATTTCGACTCGCCTATTGCCTTGCCCTATCACACCTTCAACAGCCTGTTTCTGAGCCTTCCGTTCCGGGGCATCGAAGAAACGGGCACCCACCTGGCCTTGTTTGGACAGGCATGCAAAGAAGGTTTTGCCGAAGGCAAATCACCCGAACAGATCGTGGAACAATACTGGGCGGAGTATTTTGAAAAACTGCCGGCCACCGAACGGATCAGCCTGCTTTTTTATTTTATTCAATACGTGGAGCGACAGGTCGTGCTCTTCGACTCCGTGGAGGATGCGTTGTTTGAAAGCACGCATGACCTCAACGGCGTAGGCTCCGTCAACCACCTCTTGTTGCGCTTGCGCACGGATGCCGAACGAAAAAAATTGCTGCAAAAACTCGGCGCGTTTCAGGTCCGGCTCGTGCTGACGGCCCACCCGACGCAGTTTTATCCGGGCAAGGTGCTGGGCATCATCAACGACCTCGGCCTGGAAATCCGCAGCAGCAACCTGGCACAGATCCGCCTCCTGCTCATGCAATTGGGCAAAACCACCTTTATCAATCGCCAGAAACCCACCCCGCTCGATGAGGCCATCAGCCTGGGTTGGTACCTGGAAAACGTATTTTACAACACCCTGCCGGAAACGCTGTTTCGCCTGCTCCAAGCCCTCGGGCAGGATGCCACCACCTTCGAGAACCCACACCTGCTGGCGCTTGGTTTTTGGCCCGGTGGCGACCGCGACGGAAACCCCAACGTCACCGCTGAAATTACGCTCTCGGTAGCGGCGCGCATGCGCGAAGGCATTCTGCGGCGCTATTACCACGACATCCGCCAACTCAAACGCCGCCTGACCTTTAGCGGTACGGAAGACTGGATGGCCGCCGCCGAACGCAAAGTGCACAACACCCTCTACTACCCCGAACAGGAAACCTATGCCTCCTGCCAGGAACTGATCTCCGACCTGCTGGAAGCCCGCCACATCCTGATCCGCGACCATCAGGCCCTCTTTTTGGATGAACTGGACCGGGTGATTTTGAAAGTCCGGATCTTCGGTTTCTATTTTTCCAGCATCGATATCCGGCAAGACAGCCGCAAGCACGACGAGGTCTGGCAGGCGATCCTTCAAAATTGGAGTGAAAAGTTCCCCTGGTTTGACATCCGCGAGTTTCAGCAAGCCGACGAACACACCAAAATCAACCGCCTGCTGACCACCAAATTCCTGCTCGACGAAAACGACTACACCGATGCCTTCGTCAAAGAAACCATCCGGAGTTTCCGGGCGATTTACACCATTCAGAAAAACAACGGCGAACTGGGCTGCCACCGCTATGTGATCAGCAATTGCAAAAGCGCCCTGCACGTCGCCGAAGTGCTGGCGCTCGCCCGCCTGACTTCTGAAGGCCGTCCGGCCAAAAGCGAGGAAAATGACCCGGCTGGGGCCGATCGCTTGCCGAACACGATCGACCTGGACATCGTACCCTTGTTTGAAACCATAGAAGACCTGGCCGATGCCGGGCGGGTGATGACCACCTTGTACACCAACGAGCACTATGCCCGCCACCTGGCCGGCCGGTCCAAACGGCAGACCATCATGCTGGGCTTTTCCGACGGCACCAAAGACGGCGGCTACCTGCGCGCCAACTGGAGTATTTACCGGGCCAAAGAAGAGTTGACCCGCGTGAGCCGCGAACACGGTATTTCAGTGGTGTTTTTCGACGGGCGCGGCGGTCCTCCCGGCCGGGGCGGCGGCAACAACGCCAACTATTACGCCGCGCACGGCGCCGATATTGAAAACCGCGAAATCCACGTCACTATTCAGGGCCAAACGGTGAGCAGCACCTACGGGACGCCGGCCTCTGCCCGTTTCAACATCGAACGCCTGCTGACAGCCGGCTTGGAAAATCACTTGTTTGAATCGCATGCCCGCGAACTGACCGAAGCCGACCGGGGCTTGATGGATGAACTGGCGGATGCAGCCTTCCGGGCCTACCTCGAACTGAAAAACCACCCCGAATTTGTGCCTTACCTGGAGAAAATTACGCCCCTGAACTGGTACGGCGATTCCAATATCGCCAGCCGGCCCACCAAACGCGGCACTGCGGCCGGCTTGAAATTTGAAGACCTGCGGGCCATTCCGTTTGTGGGCGCTTGGGCGCAAATGAAGCAAAATATACCGGGGTACTATGGTTTTGGCGCGGCCTTGGAGGCATTGGAAGGCGCTGGCAAACAGGCGGCTTTGCAGGAATTGTATGGCCGGTCCTTGTTTTTGCGCACGCTGGTAGAAAATTCGATGCAATCGCTGAGCAAGTCCAATTTTGAAGTGACCCGCTACCTGACGAAGCATCCCCGCTTTCAGGCGTTCTGGCAACTGTTGCTCGCCGAATACGAGCGCTCCGGGGAAAAACTGCTGGAGCTGGCAGGCCAAAAGGCGATGCTGGCCGACAACCCCAGTTCGCGTACCAGTATTGCCTTGCGGGAGGATATTGTGTTGCCGCTGATTGCCATTCAGCAGTTTGCCCTGCAAAAGTTACAAGACGGCGCCTTGTCGCCTGATCAGGCGGAAGTGTTTCGGAAAATGGTGTTGCGCGCCATGTTTGGCATCATCAACGCAGCCCGGAATGCGGCCTAGAGCGTGGGTTTTTGGCGGGTTGATTTGACTTCCGAGCGGCGCTTTTTGGATTCCAGGCGGGCGGCTTTTACGCCCGGGGGTACCGGCACCCGCTTGCGCTTCTTGGGCTGGATCAGTGCTTTTTGTACCAGTTGAAGGAGTTTTTGCTCTGCTTTTTGTTTGTTGGCCAGTTGGGAGCGGTCGGTTTGATTTGTCACGGCCAGAAATCCATCGGCGGCGATTTTGCCGGCCAGTTTTTCCAGGAGCAATTCTTTTTCCGCCTCGCTGAGAGCCGCCGAGGCGGCGACCTCAAAACGGGCTTCCACCTTGGTTTCTACTTTGTTCACGTTTTGGCCGCCCTTGCCGCCGGAGCGGGCGGTTCGGTAGCTGAGTTCCTGTAAAAAAAGTTCGGTATTCATATGTTTCCGGATAATGGTAGGGGCAAAACCCTTTTTCAGGGGCAAGAGTTTCAAGGGACAAGGTTTGTTTGCCTTAAAAAATAAACCCCCCCGCCGGCGTTCCGGCGGGGGGGTTAAACATGTTATCACTTCAAATGGAATTGTCTTAGGACAATTTCACATTTACTGCGTTCATGCCTTTTTTGCCACGCGTGGTTTCAAACGTGACGGTGTCACCTTCGCGGATATTGTCGACAAGACCGCTGATGTGAACGAAGATTTCCTCCTTGGTTGAGGAGTCAACAATAAAACCAAAACCTTTGGTTTCATTAAAGAACTTTACGGTTCCACTGTGCATTGAAAAAAACTTTAATTAATGATACTGGCAAAATGCCGGGGCAAAGATGTGGAAAAATTTTCTCGATTGCCACTTTTTTTTCGTAACTTATCGCAAATCCTTTTTGACTCGCTTTTTGGGCCTCAAAAATTCTGCAAAACACCGTTTTCCTGTCTTGCCGGAGAAGTAAATTTTGTGTGTCGCGCCGTACCTTTGCGCCGCCTATTGAACCAGGCCTCACCCGTTGCGGTCTTCCTGGGAACTTCCCCGGGCACTGTGCCGGTTCTGCCTCAATCTGCTCCGCTTCTTTACAGCCAACTAACTGCTGCACATGGAATTGTCTTCCCGCTACAACCCCGCCGAAACCGAAACCCGCTGGTACGAACATTGGAATGCCTCCGGCTATTTCCGCTCCACGCCCGACGAGCGTGAGCCCTTCACCGTCGTTATCCCCCCGCCCAACGTAACCGGCATCTTGCACATGGGTCATATGCTGAACAATACCATTCAGGATATTTTGATTCGCAAGGCCCGCCTCGATGGTAAAAACGCCTGTTGGGTACCCGGTACCGACCACGCGTCTATCGCCACCGAAGCCAAAGTGGTGCGCTGGCTGCGCGAAGAAAAAAAACTGCGCAAAGCCGACCTCACCCGCGACGAATTCATGGCCTACGCCTACCAGTGGAAAGACAAATACGGCGGCATTATTCTCCAGCAACTGCGCCGCCTGGGCGCATCCTGCGATTGGGAACGCACCGCCTTTACCATGGACAAAGGCTATGTGGAAGACTGCATTCGTATGTTTGCCGACCTCTACAGCAAAGGCAAACTCTACCGCGGCCAACGCATGGTCAACTGGGACCCGGAAGCCAAAACCGTACTCTCGAACGAAGAAGTGCTCTACAACGAAGAGCAATCCGAACTTTTTTATATCCAATACCTGCTGGAAGGCTCCGATTCGGAAGGCATTGTAATTGCTACGCAACGGCCGGAAACCATCTTTGCCGACGTGGCCATCGCCGTCAATCCCAAAGACGAGCGCTACAAACACCTGGTGGGCAAGAACGTCCGCATCCCGCTGATCGACCGTGCCATTCCGATTATTGCCGACGACTATGTGGACGTCGAATTCGGTACCGGCGCGCTCAAAATCACGCCCGCGCACGACCCCAACGACTACGAAATCGGGCAGCGTTTTCAGTTGCCCATCCTCGATACCATCGACGACGACGGCCGTATCAACGAGGTTTGCAGCTACGCGCCCATCGTCGGGCTCGATCGTTTTGAAGCCCGAAAAGCCATGAAACCGGCGCTGGAAGCCAGCGGCCGCCTGGTCAAAACCGAGATGTACCGCACCAACATCGGCCGCTCGGAACGCACCAACTCGGTGGTGGAGCCCAAACTCTCGCTCCAGTGGTTTGTGCGCATGAGCGAACTGGGGGCCCCCGCGCTCAAAGCCGTGCTCGAGCGGGAGGTGCAGTTTTATCCGGATAGTTTCCAAAACCTGTACCGCAACTGGATGGAAAACCTGCGCGACTGGTGCATTTCCCGCCAATTGTGGTGGGGCCAACGCATCCCCGCCTGGTACCTAAAATCGGAAGCCCTCAACAAAGAAACCCATATTTTCGTGGCCCTCACGGCTGAAGAAGCCCTCGAGCAAGCCCGGACAGCCACGCAAAACCCCAGCCTCAGCCTCGACGAGCTGCGGCAAGACGAAGACGTGCTGGACACCTGGGCGTCTTCCTGGCTCTGGCCGATCAGCGTGTTCGACGGCTTCCGCCAACCGGAAGGCGAGATCAACTACTACTATCCTACTTCGGTACTGGTGACCGGCTGGGACATTATTTTCTTCTGGGTCGCTCGGATGATCATGGCCGGCTATGAATACAAAGGCGAGCGCCCGTTCCAGGCGGTGTATTTCACCGGTATGGTGCGCGACAACCAGCGCCGCAAAATGTCCAAATCGCTGGGCAACTCGCCGGATGCCCTGAAACTGATCGACGATTTTGGCGCCGATGGCGTGCGCTACGGCCTGATGTCGAGCGCTGCTGCCGGCAACGATATTTTGTTTGACGACAAACTCTGCGAGAACGGCCGCAATTTTTGCAACAAACTCTGGAACGCCCTGCGCCTCGTGAAAGGCTGGCAAGTGACCGATCACGCTGAAAACGAAGCGGTAGTGCGCAAAAACGCACTGGCGGTGCGCTGGATGCGGGAAAAATTCAAACAAACCATCGCCGAGGTGGAGGCCCATTTCAAAATCTTCCGCCTGAGCGATGCCTTGCTGGGGCTGTACGGCTACATCTGGGATGATTTCTGCTCCTGGTACCTCGAAATGATCAAACCGGGTTTTGAAAAACCCATCGACCGCGCTACCTACGAAGCCACGTTGGATTTGTATGGCGACCTGATGGTGGCCCTGCATCCGTTTATGCCCTTTATCACCGAGGAAATCTGGCACCAGTTGCGCGAACGCGCTGCCGGCGACGATTGCATGCGGCAGCAGTACCCCAAAACGGGCGCCGTGGATGAGGCACTCATCCGGCAAGTGGAAACAGCCAAAGACGTGATCGCCAAAGTGCGCGACCTGCGCAACCAAAACCAGATCAAGCCGCGTGAAGAACTGAAAATGGCAATCCAGCGCAGCGATTCAGCGCAGGCCTTGTTTGCCCTGGAAGGGGTGCAGGAAATGCTGGTGAAACTGGCTGTGCTGTCGGAAATCGAACTGACGGACACAGAGCCGGCCAACAGCAAATCCTTTGTTTCCGGAACGGAAAAATACTACGTCGAACTCAACCAGCAGATCGATGTGGCAGCCGAGTGCGCCAAAATCAAGGAAGAGTTGAACTACCAGCGCGGCTTCCTCAAATCGGTGGAAGGCAAACTCAGCAACGAACGTTTTGTGAGCGGCGCACCGGAAGAGGTGGTGAACAACGAGCGCCGGAAAATGGCCGACGCCAAGGCCCGCATCCAGATCCTCGAAGAATCGCAGGACAAACTGGGCTGTGCGAAATAGACGAAAATTGACGGATAAACAGGATTTTTACCGGACCGAAAACAGTTCAGTATGCTAATCCTGTTTATCCTTTCCCTGCTCCTGCAGCACCCGTCCGGTAGTACCCCCGGGCCCGATGGTATTTATTGCCGTTTCAAAGACCAGCCGCTGGCGCTGGCCTACGGCATGCGGATGAGCAAAACTTCCTTCCGCCAGCGCGGCGGACTTCGGGGCCCGGCGCTCGACACCCTGAGCAACTGGTTCAGTGCTGCGCAGCAATACGTGGAAATTATTCGCCAGGACGACCCGATGAACCCCCACTTTGGCATTGCCCTGGGTTTCGAGTTTGACGAAACCAACGGCGAATACCCCTACACCCCGGCATTTGCCAAAATTCAGGTCAAGGATTTCCGATGGGGTGGAGTGGAATTTAGCCTGAACGATACCCTCAATTACACCGGCGTATCGAACGAAGTGAGCGATGATTTGACAATAGAAGTGGATGGTTTCCAAAACGATACGATCTTTGGCCGTTTTTACGGCCTGCTGCTTAGCGGCGCCGGCCCGATGGGCGCCGTGGACAGCGGCTACTTTAAAGCCCGGGTTTACCGGGTGCCTTAGCCGGTGCCTTGAATTTATCTAAACGCATTACCTTTA
This sequence comes from Saprospiraceae bacterium, assembly GCA_020846655.1. Lineage (GTDB taxonomy): Bacteria > Bacteroidota > Bacteroidia > Chitinophagales > Saprospiraceae > M3007. Next base: position 30,773 of record JADLDL010000090.1, read on the forward strand.
TTTTCAACCCTATGTTGTTCGATATACTGATTACCATTTTGCTCGTCAGCCTCAACGGTTTTTTTGTGGCGGCCGAGTTTGCGATTGTAAAAGTGCGTTTGTCTCAAATACAAGTGCGGGCGCAAAACAGCGCCATGGCCCGCGTGGCAGAAAGCGTAGTTGCCAACCTGGACAGTTACCTGGCGGCCACCCAATTGGGCATTACCCTGGCCAGTCTTGGTTTGGGTTGGATCGGCGAGCCGGTCGTCGGGGCTATTGTGATGAAAGTAATGGGCTGGATGGGTATGCAACCCGACCCTGAACTGGCCCACAAAATTTCACTCCCGATTGCCTTTGCCACCATCACGGTGCTGCACATCGTGTTTGGAGAACTGGCCCCCAAATCCCTGGCCATCCGGTTCCCGACCAGCACCACCTTGTGGGTGGCCTGGCCGCTCAAGGTGTTCTATTTTGTGTTCCGGCCCTTCATCTGGCTGCTCAACGGCCTGGCCAACATACTCCTGAAAATGATCGGCATCCAGCCGGTGCCGCACGCGGAAATTCACTCGGAAGAGGAATTGAAAATGATCATCACGGAAAGCGCCGAAGGCGGCGCCATCCATGCTTCCGAGCGCGAACTGATCCAAAATGTGTTTGATTTCGACGAGCGCCTGGTCAAGCAAATTTTTACGCCGCGCACCCAAATCGTGGGTATTGAGGCCGATACACCCCTTCAGGAGGCGGTTGACTTTACGCTCCGCGAAGGCTATTCCCGCTACCCGGTGTACGAAGATTCGATGGACCAAATCGTCGGTTTTGTGCACGCCAAAGACCTGCTGGTGGCCGTGATGGACAAAAGCAGCCAAAGCCTGCGCGAACTCGTGCGCCCGGTGTTGTATGTCCATTTGAATAAAAAAATAGGGCAGTTACTAAGGCAATTCCAGAAAGAACGCCGGCAAATCGCGGTGGTGACCAACGAGTTTGGCGGCACGGTGGGCCTGGTGACGATGGAAGACATCATCGAGGAACTGGTGGGTGAAATTCAGGACGAACACGACCACGAACAACCGGCCGTGTCCAAAACCGGCGAACGCAGTTGGCGCATCCTGGCCCAAACCAACATGGACCGCATCAACGAAGCGCTGCCCCTGCGCTTTCCGCTCGACGACGACTACGAAACCCTCGCCGGCCTGCTGCTCAAAACGGTCGACAGCATTCCGAAAGTCGGCGACCTGATCCAGGTCGGCGGCTACGAGGTGAAAATCCTGAAAATGTACAAAACCAGTCCGGAGGAAGTCGAAGCGACCTTGCTGGACGATTGATCGCTGGCAAGGGAGAGGCGGTAGTTTATTTTCGTTTGACCAGGAACAAATACACCGGCAAGTGGTCGCTGTAGCCATTCAAGAAAATATCGCCCACAAAGGTGCGCAAGGGATATCCCCGGAATGCGCCTTCTTCCTGGAACATCCAGGGTTGGCGGAACACAGCGGGTTTGAAAAATTGCCAGCCGCCGGCTTTTTTCCACACGAAGCCTTTGGATACGATCACCTGGTCGAACAGGTTCCAGGCATCGCGGTAGGCCAGGGTGCCGTCGCCGTTGAGAAACATATCGTACATGGGGTTGTACAACTCGCCGGTTTTCATCTTGTCGGCGCTGCGCACGGCCCGCATGACCTGGGCCACGCTTTTGTTGTTGGGGTCGTCGTTCAAGTCGCCCATGACCATGATTTTGGCGTTGGGGTCAGTCTGGAGCAGGCTATCAACCACCACCCGGCAGACCCGCGAGGCTTCGGCGCGGCGCCAGGCTGAAGCGCTTTCGCCGCCGGAGCGCGAAGGCCAGTGATTGACGAAAACGTGCAAGGGCTCGCCGTCAAACTGGCCGGCGACATAGAGCACGTCGCGGGTAAAATCGAAGGAACTGTCTTTTTCCGGCAAGGTTACCGGAAGGGCCCGGGCGCTGAGTACCGTGAAATATTTGGGTTGGTAGAGCAAGCCCACGTCGATGCCGCGTTCGTCGGGCGAGTCGAAATGCACGATCTGGTAGTTCCGGTCTTTGAGCGCTGGCTGTCGGACGAGGTCTTCGAGCACCACGCGGTTTTCGATCTCGGCTACGCCCAGAATGGCCACCCCGTCGGGGGTTTTGTCGGTAGCCAACTGGCTGATCACCTTGGCCATGTTGGCCTGTTTTTTCCAATATTTGTCATTGTCCCAGTGGAGGCGTCCGCCGGGCAAAAAATCAGCGTCGTTGATGTCCGGGTTGTCGAGTGTATCAAACAGATTTTCAAGGTTATAAAACCCGATCGCCGCAATTTTATACTCATCTTTTTGCGCCAGCAGGGAAGTGGCGAAAAGCAGGGTGGCGAAGACTAAAACATGTTTTTGCATACCTATTTTTGTTAATCGGGCAAAGGAACGGCATTTGCCCGGCATTCATTCAGGGCTTTGCAATTAATTTACATTTGAATCTTACCCAAGGTCGGTGCGGGCTTGCTACCTTTGCGCCTCTTTTCAGGCCATTTGGGCCTGTAATCTTCAGCCTTCCCCTTTGCGATACCACTCACTGCAAACCCATTTCTGTTTTTCTGGATGATTCGAAAACTAGTATTTTCCGGCGTGCTGTTCCTGCTGCTGCAGGGTCTCAGCGCGCAAACCGCCACCCTGCGCGGCACGGTCACTGAAACCGGCAACAATGCGCCGGTGGTAGATGCCTCCGTACTCCTGTCGCAGACCGGCAAATTTGCCGCCACCGACAACCGGGGCAAATTCACCCTGGAGCAAGTGCCTCCCGGCACCTACACCCTGGTGGTGAGCCGGGCCGGTTTTTTGCCCCGCGAACAAGCCGCCGAGTTGAAAGCCGGCCAGGAACTCACGATCAATGTTGCCCTCGATCGCGACCCTTCTTCGACAGCCAACCCGATCGACATCCCGACGGTGTTGCTGGAGGAGGCCGAATCGGACGACGAAGGCATTGCCGAAATCGCCAACCTGCTGCATGCTTCGCGCGATGTCTTTCAAAATGTCTCCAATTTCGGTTGGAGTGTGTTTCGCTTTCGCGAACGGGGCTACGACGCCGAAAATTTTCCGGTGTTCCTCAATGGCATCAACATCAACGACCCGGAAACCGGTATCGCTTTTTTTGGTGAATTTGGCGGCCTGAACGACGTGCTGCGCAGCCGCGAGAGCGTCGTCGGCCTCGATCCCGCCGAGTTTGCATTTTCTGAAATCGGCGGCGCCTCCAACATCGACACCCGCGCCGGCGTGCAACGCAAACAAATTCGCGCGTCCTACGCCATCAGCAACCGCACCTACCGCCACCGCCTTATGCTGACCGCCAATACCGGCCTTATGCCGGGTGGCTGGGCCGTTTCGGTGTCGGGTAGCCGCCGCTGGGCCGAGGAAGGCTGGCACGAAGGCACCTTTTTCGACGGCTATTCGTACTTCCTGTCTGTCGACAAAAAATTTGGCGAAAAACACAACCTCAACCTCACCGTGCTGGGCTCGCCCAACAGCCGTGGCCGCGTGGGCGATACCTTCCAGGAAATGTTCGACCTGGCCGGCACCACCCGCTACAACCCCAACTGGGGCTATTGGAACGGCAAAAAACGCAACGCCAACGTGGCCAGTTCGAACCAACCCCTGGCTATCCTTCGCCACGACTGGAAGCCCAGCGCCGGTACCAATGTGTACCTCGCTGCATACGCCCAGGGAGGGAAAAACAGTTTTACCCGCCTCGATTGGTTCAACGGCTACAGCCCGGAGCCCGACTACAACCGCCGTTTGCCATCGGCCTATCCTGAAAACGAACAAGCCATCGAGTGGGCGCAGGAAATGCGCGAAAACCAGTCGCTGCGCCAGATCAACTGGGCTTCCATGTGGGAGGCCAATACGATCAATACCGAAACCGTGCTGGATGCCAACGGTATCCCCGGCAATACGGTGACCGGCAAACGCTCGCAATATGTGGTCGCCGATTTTCGCGGCGACAGCAAAGAAGCCGGCTTCAATGCCCTGTTGCGCCAAAACCTGGGCCAGCGCCTGTTTCTGAACGGCGGCGCCAACTACCAATGGTACAAAGGCCGGAATTTCAAAACGGTGGATGATATCCTGGGCGGCGATTTTATCGTGGACTGGGACAAATATGCCCTGCAGGACATTCCGGACAACCCCTCCGTGCGCGACAACAACCTGCTGATGCCCAACCACGTGGTCAAAGAAGGCGAAACCTATGGCTTCGACTACGACGAAAACATCCGCAAAGGCGGCATCTGGCTCCAGGTGCAAGGCAACCTGCCCCGCATTGCCTGGTTTGCCGGCGCTGAAAACCTGCTGACCCGCTTTTGGCGGACCGGCCACATGCAAAACGGCCGTTTCCCCAACGAATCGTTGGGGGATTCCGAGAAACAAACCTTCAACACCTATGGCCTGAAAGCCGGGGTGACCTACAAAATCAACGGCCGCAACTTTTTGTACCTGAATGGTTTGCAGAGCACCCGCGCGCCCTTGTTCCGGGATATTTTCCTGTCGCCGCGGATTCGTAACCAAGCGCTGGACAATCCGAAGCCCTATACCGTGCAAAGTGTGGAAGGTGGCTACCAGTTGCGGGCGCCCAATTTCAAAGGCCGTTTGACCGGCTATTTCACCCAGTACAAAGGCGAGTACGACAACTTCCTGGTGTTTGCCACCACACAGGGCGTCTTTGGCTCCCTGTTGCAGGAAGGTATCGACCGCCAGCACACCGGTGTCGAAATGGCCCTCGAAGCCAAACCCATTGTGGGCTGGACCTTTTCGGCTGCCGCCAACCTGGGTCGCTACGTGATTACCTCCCGCCCAAAACTCTACCTGACGCTGGACAACACGGCTGAGGTGATTCTGGACGGTGTGACGTCCTACCAAAAGAATTTTTACGTAGCCCGCACGCCACAGACCACGGCGGCGGTGTCGGTCAAATACGAAAGCCGGCAGTTTTGGTTTGCTTCGCTGGCGCTCAACTATGCCGACAATTTCTGGTACCAGTACGATCCTTCGCGGCGTACGGCTGGCTTTGTGGAGCCTTTTGACCGCAACTCCGCTATTTGGCGCCTGATCATTGATCAGCAAAAGGCGCCGTCGGCGGTCACGCTCGACTTTTTCGGCGGCAAATCCTGGCGGCTCAAGCGCAACTACTTTATTTACCTGAACGTGGGGGTAAACAACCTGCTGAACAACCTGAACATCGTGACCACCGGTCGCGATGCCTACCGGAATGCCTATCGTGGCGATGTAACCGACCCGCGTTTGTATTCCAGTCAGGTCACCTATGCGCCAGGCACCAACTTTTTTGCCAGCCTGGCGATCCGGATTTGATGTATTGCCCGTTTTTCCGCCAAACAACCTTTTCCTAAAACGAATCACCGTATAAAAAATAAAATATGCGCCTGGTAAAAAAACATATCCAACTGCTTTCTCTGGCCGCCCTGGTGCTGCTGGCTGGTGTTACAGCCTGTGTCAAACGCGATTTTGACGAACCGCCCACCGGCGGCGAACCGGTAAACGTCACCCCGAATACCACCATCGCCGAGTTGAAAGCCCTGCACATCACTTCCGGCGGCTTTGACAAAATCACCACGGACATGATCATCGGCGGTACGGTGGTAATGGACGACCGCTCCGGCAACTACTACAAAACCCTGGTCATTCAAGACGCTTCCGGCGGTATTGAAATCAAATTCAACGATGGCTACCTGTACAACCAGTTTCCGGTGGGGCGAAAGATGTTCATCTATTGCAAAGACCTGTTCCTGACCGATTACAACGACCTCACCCAACTGACGGGCTCCCTGGTTTTTGAAAACGGCGCTCCCAGCGGAGTGGGACTGACCGAAGCGCAGGTGCGTGCCAAAGTGGTAAAAGGCCCGATCGAGACGCCACCGGCGCCTACGGTGGTGGGCGTGAATCAAATGTCGGATCACCTGGTGAGCACACTCATCAAACTGGAGAACGTACAGTTTGTGTTTTGCGACGCCGGCCGCACCTATGCCGATGCCATCACCAAAAACAGCCTCAACCGGATTATCGAAGACTGCAACGGTCAGGAGTTGATCCTGCGCACCAGCGGTTTCGCCGATTTTGCCGCCAGTGGCACACCTACCGGTAGCGGTACTATTGTTGGCGTATTGGGCCGCTTTGGCAACGATTACCAACTGTATATCCGCAACATTGACGACGTGTCGATGACCGGCAACCGTTGCGGCAGTTCTTCCAACCCTGTGGAAGGAACGCTGACGGACCTGAGCGCCATTCGCGCCTTGTTCACCGGCGCCACCACCAGCGCTCCGGCCGGTTTGAAAGTCAAAGGCAAAGTGATCTCGGATCGCCTGAACAACAACCAGAACAACCGCAACCTGTACCTACAGGACGGCACGGCAGGTATCGTGGTGCGTTTCAAAGCGACCCACTGCTTCGAAATGGGCGATGAAATTGAAGTCAATGTGTCCAGCCAGGAAATCAGCGAATTCAACGGCCTGCGCCAGATCAACAACGTACCCCTGGAAAACGCCCGCTTGTTGAGTTCCGGCAACGTACTGACGCCGCGCAAAGCCACGATTGCTGAAATCAACACCAACTTCGACGCCTGGGAAAGCACCCTGGTGGAAATCGAAGGCGTTACGATTTCCGGCGCTGGCAGCCCGCTGTCGGGTAGCAAAACGGCCACGGATGGTAGCGGGAGCATTATCCTGTTCACCCAGAGTTTTGCTGGTTTTGCCAGTGTAAAAGTGCCGGCCGGTCCGGTGAAACTCACCGCGATCGTAACCGATTATAATGACAAGGAGATAATTCTGCGCACGGCCGCTGATATTCAACAATAACATGACTTCGGGAAACCCCGAGCCATCGATCCCGAATTTTCCGGCATGGAAAATTCGGGATTTTTATTTGCCGCGCAGCGGGGGCCCCGGCGGGTAATCTTTGTCCGGCATGCCAACAATTTAAGCACTCATACGTTACTTTTGCCTGTATGCGCACCCTGATTCTTTTTTTGTGTTCCCTGCCTGCCTGGTGTTTGCCGGCCCAAACGCCGGATAGTTTGCCGGCGCCCAGCCTGGACACCCTGACGCCGACGGCGGCCTCCGCCACCGCCGAAGTGCCGCGAAAGCCGGGCCTGGTACGCCGCATCCTGACCAAAGATTATCCCAACCCCCGAACCGCAGCATTCCTGTCGCTGGCTTTGCCTGGCGCCGGTCAGATCTACAACCGCAAATACTGGAAACTTCCCCTCGTCTATGGCGGCCTGGGCGCCCTGACGTATTTTGAAATCCAAAACGTCCGCCAATACCGCGAACTGCGCGACAATTACAAATGGGTAGTGGACGATGACGACAACACCAACCCCACCAAGGAGCCGTACACCTTCCTGGATGCCACCAGCCTGAAACGGTACCGGGATGAATGGCGGCGCTATATGGAACTCACCTCTTTGTTTCTCGGCCTGGGTTATGTGCTCACGGCCACAGAGGCTTTTGTGGACGCCCACCTCATGCGTTTCGACGTGAGCGACGACCTCAGCCTGCGGCTCTTGCCCAAAGCCCAGATCATGCCCGATGCCGCCCTGGCTTTTGGCATTGGGCTGCGGCTCGAATTGCGGCACTACCGGCCCAAGCCGCCGCCGTTGTATGCCCCGCCGGCATCCGCCTGGAGCAGTCCACCCTAATTCAAACATTTTTTTGTCCCATCCCTTGCATACCATCATCGACAGCGAATCCGATAGCCTGGAAATCACCCAACGGCATTTTTACGATAGCCTTCGGTTTCCGGTGCTTGCCCTGGCCACGATTTGGCTGGTCCACCTGTACCTCACTTTCTCCGGCACCGATCCCGGTTGGTACGGGATCATGCCCCGCCGGGTTTGGGGGCTGCGGGGTGTTTTTACGGCGCCCCTGGTCCATGGTAGTTGGGAACACCTCTTGTCCAACAGCCTGCCGCTGTTTGTCCTGACGGCCCTGACCCTCTATTTTTACCGCAAGGTGGCCATGCGGGCATTTTGGATGATCTACCTGTTGACGGGCTTGTCGGTTTGGCTGTTGGCCCGGCCGGTGTTGCACATCGGCGCCAGCGGGGTCGTGTATGGCCTGGTTGCTTTTATTTTTTGGAACGGCATTTTCCGGCGCAGTTTGCGCTCCATTATTCTCGCGCTCATCGTGATGGTGTTCTACAGCGGTATGTTCCTGGGGGTATTGCCCGATCAGGAAGGGATTTCCTGGGAAAGCCACCTGCTGGGTAGCCTGGCCGGCATTTTTGCTTCGTTTTGGTTCAAAGAAGCCCTGGAAGACGACGAATTGGAAAAGCCTGATCCATTCGCCGATGAGCGGGATCAGGAGCAAGCCTTCTTCCTGCCCCGCGATATTTTTGACAAAACCAAAGCGCAACGCGCCCGGGAAGAGGAGGAAGAACGCCTGCGCCGCCAACAGCAAAACGATACGTTTTTCCCGCCGTTTTGGAACCAGGACAGCACCTGGTAGCCTATTTTCTACCGAACTACATGCAGCGGGCCGGCAATACCGGAACGCCCTTTGCCGGACAACATCAGCCAGTACGTGCCGGGCGCCCAGGCCGAAGTGTCGAGTTCGGTTTCTGAACTACTGGACACGGCCAATTCCTGTATCAGAGTACCCTGAATATTGAATACCTGTACGTGGTCAAATGCTGCGCTGGCCTTCACGCGTACCCGGTGCCGCGCCGGGTTGGGCGACAGCGCAGCCGTAAACCCCTCAACCGGCGGGGCGTCTGCGGATACCGCATCAATGATTTTCCCGATAGTGTATTGGCCCGGCAGGGCATGCAGGGCGCGCAGGAGCCCAAAGCGATCCTGGGTGGAGCCGAGGGTCGATAGTTGCACCATGGGGAATGGAATCCAGTTGAAACCCGGGCCGGGCCGGTAGAGCAACAGGATGCCTGTTTCGGAGGGGCTGGTTTGGGCAAATAACTCAGCATCCAATTGATCCGCCTCGCCTCTGCCATCGTAATAAAAAGAGGCCTCGCCGTCGAATGTAGCGCCTGGCAGCGCATCCAGGCTCCAATAGCGGTTGGTCAGCAAGAGGCTGTTGGGCGCAGCACCGTTGGCGGTGTCGGGCATCACGTAGTGGTGCTCGGCGCGCAACAACACAGAGTCGCCTTGCAGGCTGTTGACCTTCAAGGTCATTTTAGCCGGCGTAAAATTGTAGTTGGTAGGCGACTTGAGCACTAGTTCTTTCTCGGCACGCGCCAGGGTGAGCTGCTGGCGCGTGTTGACCCAAGCGCGCACGGGCGCCGGGGCAAAGGACGGGAAGGGAAATTCCAACACGGTATTTTCTCCGGAAACGAGCGCCGTGCGGTACTCGCGTTGGCCCAAACCATTCACGAACGTAAATTCGAGGGGCACATTTTGGTAAAAATGCGGAGCGCCGCGCAGTTTTTGTTTCACAAAAATCCGGACCAGCGTCGGGGCATCTACCGGCGAGTAAAAAATCTTTGTCGAATCAATGGAGAAGTGGGGAAAGCCGGGGCTGAACACCCAATCGTTGAAAAAATCCGTCAGGTTTTGTCCGCTGGCAGCACTCATCCGGTCGCGAAAACCGGCGCTGCTCCAGTCCTCAAACTGGTTCTTGTCCAGCGCTGTTCGGATGCCGTCGCGAAACGCGGTGTCGCCCAGGTAGCCGCGCAGGTTGTGGGCCACCACGGCGCCTTTGTTGTACACATGTTGGCCATATGTGTATTCGTGCGGCAGGCCGGACACCGCCCGGTAGCCGCCTTCGTTGACGTGCGCGCGTTCCAATACATTTAAAAAATTGCTCTCGACCGCTTCGCGAAACCGCTCGGGCCCGTATACTTTTTCCAAAAACAAATGCTCGGAATACACGGCCCAGCCCTCGTTGAGCCACATATCTTCTGCGGTCGAGCAGGTGGCCAAATCGCCCCACCAATGGTGGCTGAGTTCATGGGCGAACAGGGTTTCGCTGCCCGTGGTGCCATCCACGGCCTGGCGCATGTAGGCAATATTAGTGGCGTGCTCCATAGCACCCGAGGTAAAGGGCACCACCGAATAGCCGATTTTGTCCCAACGGTAGGGCCCAAACCAGTGTTCGAAGGCGGCCAGGGCTTCGGGCAAGTGCAGGAACGAGGCTTTCAGTTTGTTGGAATCGGCAGGCGCCACAGCGATATCTACAGGAACCGGTCCGGCTTCGCCGGTCAGGGTGCGGCGATAACTGGCAAAAGGCCCGGCTGCCACGCAAGCGAGGTACGAAGGGATGGGTTGGTTCAGTACCCAGTGCCGCCGAACGAGGTTGCCGGGGAGCGTTTCTTGTCCGGCCAGCACGCCGTTGCAATACGCCGGCCGGTCGAGTGGGGTAGTGATGAAAAATTCGAAACTGCTGCGCTCTACAAAATTGTCGAAACAAGGGAACCAGGCCCTGCCGAAGGAATGCGGATCGGCCGCAAACCCAACGCCCAGGTTGTAAGCGTAGCTGCCCTGCCAGTAGAACCCACCCCAGCCGGAGGCATCCTGCAGGGGTTTGCCGTGGTAGTAGATGCTCAGCATCCGGGTTTGACCCGAATCGAGTAGGTTGGGCAGGTGGATCCGGATTTCCTGGCCGGTGTACGTCCAGTCGGCGGCCGACAAGGGTACGATACTGTCGACGCTCAAACCGAGCAAGTCGAGGCGCACTTGGTCGACGCCATCGAGGCGGCTTTCGATGTCGAGGGTAGCGGAACCGGCAATTTGCTGCGCATTGAAATCCGGCATGTTGAGCCGCAGGATCGTTTTCCGGATGTCGATGGAGTCGCTCCGGCGGTCGGGGCCACCGCCGGTCCAGGAAATGGCGGCTTGGGCAAATTTTTTGCCGGAGGCGCACCATTCAGCGGCGGGCAACATGGTTTGTGCCAACCCGGACAGACAGGTGGCGAGAAACAGCAGTACAACCAAAATCAATCGCATGGTCAATCTTTTTTTACACGGCCCTGCAAGGGCGTGTTGGAAGGGTTACACATCAAAAACGATCAAACGGACCGGGCCCAGCGGCGCAGCCGAAAACCGAGGCCCACCAGCAGCAGGCCGAAGAAAAAAGCATAGGAGCCGATCCACCAGGCGATGGAGATGGCGCCGGCATTGGGTTGCACCAGCATCAGGACGCCCAGGGCGATGGAAATAAGGCCGGCCAGGGCCAGTTGCCATTCGCCGGTCACTTCTTTGCGGATACGGATGGCGATGGCCACTTCCAGGGCACCGGTAAACAGGCACCAGGCGGAGACAAACAACACGAGCACGGCGGCCGAAATTTCGGGTTTGAGCAAGGTAGTCAGGCCCAGGCCAACGCCCACGAGGCCTTCCAGGAGGCCAACCCACCACTCGTCGTCGTCGGCACGCAGGCGCAGCGCCGCAAAACTGGCCACCAGGCCATCGGCGAGCAACAACACGCCGAGCAGCAGCACGACCAATTCAAACGTCAGTTTGGGCATCAGGAAAGCCGCTGCGGCAAAAGCGAGCGAAACAAGGCCGCGAACGACCAACAACCACCAGTGTTTGGCTAAAATTTGGATCATGGTTTTGTTGTATTGGATCGATACTGGAAATGGGTTGGAACAAATGTGGAAAAGGAACCCGAATATCTGACTTTTCTACCAACATTTTCCAACTGCACTAGCCAAGTTGGTACGCTTTGGCGCGGATGCGTTTGCCACGCTCCGTGAGGGCCACATCTTCCCAGAGCAACTGGATGCCGGGCAGCGCTTCCAGTTCGGGGCGTTTGTGGGGTGTCAGGATCAGCAGGAGCGGCGCGGCCTCAAAGAGATTCCAGCAGAGGGAATACAGTTGTTTGAGCGGGCACAAGTGCAGCGCGAAGGAGCAAATGATGGTGGAATAGCGCTCCGGCAACCCGTTTTTCAATACGTCCTCAAAGGAGAAACGGGCGCAGGCGCGGCCAGTGTTGCGGGTGTACAACTCATAGGTAAACGGGTCGCAACCGGAGAGCTCGGCCACCCCCAGGCGTTCCAGCACCTGGGTGACTTCGCCGCCGCCGCAGGCAAAATCCAGCACCTGCCGGGTATCCAGGCGCGGCAGATTGCGCTCGAGCAGGGTTTGTATTTCCGGGAAATGCGGGTTTTCATACGCCCCGGCATGGTCGCGGTAATACCCTTCGACACCATGCTGATCGTATAGCGGACGTATGCTTTTCATGGGTACCTACTGGGATTGGGCGGTTGATTTACCGACCATTGGCCGGTGAAAATTGGTCTTTTGCTGCCGCAGTTAGCGGGGACGCCAACTGCGGCAGCAATGTTTGCTTACCCAAAAGGCGGCTTCAGTTTTTAAACTGGTTGGCGCGTTTGCGGTAGTCGGCTTCCAGGCTGTCGATCAGCAACTGGTAGGCCGGGTCTTCCAGGGGGTTGTTGTATTCCGGCGCTTTGTTTTTGCCAAAAATCTTGAGTTTCACGGTATTGTAGCGCTTGGGGTTGAGTCGCAGGTCTTGTAAAAACAATTGCAACTGGCGGCTGGTGCGCACCAGGTTTTGGTACAATTCCGGATCGGTAAACATTTGTCCGGCGGTGCCTTCTCCGCTGGACAAGCCGGCGACCAGCGTATCGATGCGGGCAAGGGCGCCTTTGGCCGACACCAGGGTGCGTTGCAGGCCGGCGGCGGCGGCGGATACGGAGTCGAGCGTACCGGCGGCTTTTTGGCCGGCCTGGTCGAGGTTGGCGCCTTTGAGTTGGGTGCTGAAGGTGTTCAGGTTGTTGAGCAGATCGGTGATGCTCTTGTTGCTTTCGCGCAAATTGCCCGTTATCGCAGCGGTATTGGCAAACGTAGCGCTGATGCCGGAGGTGCTGGCGTCGAGCAGGTGGTTGAGTTTGCCGGTCAGGACCTCGATGTTGTCCAGCGAATTTTGCAGCGCGACGAGAGTGCGCCCGAAGCCCTGCGGATTGCCGGGTTGGGCGATGGAATCGTAGATCAGGTTGATGCGTTCCAGGTAGGCTTCAAATTGGGCAGGGTTACCCACGATGCTTTCAACAAACGATTTGGTGCGGCCCTGGAGGTAATCGCCGTCTTCGGCACAATCATCGCCGCTACAGGGGTGCGGTATATCCAGTTCGATGGCTTTGCCACCCATGAGGCTGGCGCTCACGACCACGGCCACGGCATCTTTTGGAATATCGAGGGCGCGTTCGATGTTGATGACTACAACGATCGTTTTGTCGTCTTCCGGATCGACATACATATCCTTGACCATACCGACCTGCAAGCCGTTGATCAACACCGGGCTGGAGGGCCGGAGTTGGTCCACATTGGCATACCGGATGTAGTACGTTTGCGAGGTTTTGAGGACGTTGATGCCTTTCAGGAATTTAAACCCCCAAATAGCCAGCAGGATGGCTGCTACTGCCAGCAGGCCAATTTTTGTTTCATTACTAATTTTGAGCATAGTTCGAATGGGTGCGTGTGGGAAGGCAAACGTAACATGCATTTTGCCTTTTAAAAGGGCATTGCACAGAAGCCGATAACTAGTTAGCAGGTATGGTTTGTTGTACGATGGAAGCGGTTCGGAAGCCCAGGTTGTACACCTCTGCCAGCATTTTTTCCGCTTCAGACCGGGTGGCAAATTTACCGGTAAAATAATGATACTGCCCAGCCGATTGTTCCTCGCTGATGTCGCCGATCAGGCTGAGTTGGCCGGTATTTTTGTCCAGGCGGCTGGGCCAGTTCATCAAATGGATGCGAAAATTAGCGGGTTTGCTTTTGGCTGCTGCGGTAGTGTTCGGCAATACCTCATCGGCATAAACATCCCGCGAAGCGGAGGCTTGTGGGGTTGCTGCGGGTTGTACAGGTGCTTTGGCTGAGTTGGCGGGTACGCTGGCCGCATTGGTTTTGGGGCTGTGGTCGAGGGGCGTTTTTTGGCTGGCTGTCACAGCCGTCGCCTGGCTGGGCTTTGGCGCCTGAACCGGTGCGGGGGGCGGACTGGCCAGCGGGCTGCCTTCCAATTGGGCTTTGTAGGCCCGGAACGCTTCGAAGATTGATTCGGCCATCAGGGCTTGGCCTTCTTCGGAAGCGATAAAACTTTCTTCCGTGCGGTTGGTCAGGTAGCCGGCTTCCACCAGTACGGAGGGCATGGCCGTTTCGCGCAGCACCAGAAAACCGGCCTGTTTCACCCCTTTGTCTTCGCGTTTGCCGATGGCTTTGGCGTTTTTCTGGACCAGGCTCGCAAACAAAATGCTTTGTTCGAGGTAGGCGCTTTGCCAGACACTGCCCAGGATATGGGCTTCGGGGCTGTTGGGGTCGTAGCCGGCGTAGTTTTTCTGATAATTGTCTTCCAACAAAATAGAGGCGTTTTCGCGTTTGGCCACCTCCAGGTTGTGTCCGGCGGTGTGCAGGCCCATCACGTAGGTTTCGGCGCCTTTGACGTGAGAAACGCTGATGGCATTGCAATGCACGCTGATAAAAAGGTCGGCATTGTTGCGATTGGCAATTGCGGCACGTTCATTGAGTTCAATAAACACATCCGAATCGCGGGTGTAGATGACCTCCACGTCGGGGAAAGCCGCTTTGATCAGGGCACCCAGTTTGAGCACGATGGCCAGGGCGTTGTGTTTTTCCCTGGAAATGGCGCCGATGCAGCCGGGGTCCTTGCCGCCGTGGCCGGCGTCGAGCACCACTTTCCGGATCTGGTAACTGGGGCCGGGGATTATTCCGGACAGGATATTGGACGGAAGGTTGGCGGTGCAAAGGGATTCTGTACTTTTGCCGCCAGTTGGCGCCACACCCGCATGGTCAAACGCCTCCCATGCTGCTCCGGACCTGCCGAAAGCAGTGGTGACGTTAAAGTTTTGTAAAAAAAGCCACGCAAGCAGGGCGAAAATCGTTTGTTGGGCACTTTGTTTTCTCATCACGTGCAAATATTACGCGGCAAATATCGTCTTTTCTGGCAAATCGCCTGCGCTTTGGCGTGGACGCCTGTATTGGCCCAACAGCCAACGAGTCCGACAGACACGATACAGCCGGTTTTTAAGGATTCGGCCATCGTGGATTTGCGGCCCTTGAAAATTTCCAAAGACGCGCTCGAAGACCAGGTAGACTATGGCGCCCGCGATTCGATGTGGTTTGATGTGAAAAACAAACAACTCCACCTCTACGGCCAGGCCTTTGTCAAATATACCTCTATCGACATGAAAGCCGGGTATATTTTGCTGGACTACGCCAAAAATGAAGTCACGGCCGAGGCCTTTCCCGATAGTTCGGGTAAAAAAGTGGGCTTGCCTGAGTTTCAGGACGGCGATCAGCAGTTTACCGCGACCAAATTGCGCTACAATTTCCGCTCAAAAAAGGGCATCATTTACGAGGCCCGCACCCGGCAGGAAGATTTGTATGTGTTGGGCGAAAAAGCAAAATTTGTAGGCCAGGCTGCTCCGGCCAACGATACCACGGCCCGCAGCAACAACACCATTTACAACCAGAATGCCCTGCTCACCACCTGCGACGACCCGCACCCACACTTCGGTATCCGCACCAAAAAACTGAAAGTGATCCCGGACAAACTGGTCGTCACCGGCTTTTCCAATGTCGAAATCGGCGGCGTACCGACCCCGTTGGTACTCCCTTTTGGCTTTTACCCCATTACCAAAACCCGAAAATCGGGCCTCATTATTCCGCGCGATTTTGAGTTTGCAGCCAAAGAGGGCCTCGGCATCAAAGACTGGGGCTATTACCTGCCCATTTCGGAGCACATGGACCTGACCTTCAAGTTCAATATTTATACCAGCGGCTCCTGGGGCATTCAGGCGGATACGCGCTATAGACAACTCTACCGCAACACCGGCAACCTCCTGCTGGCCTACAACAACCGCGTCACAGAGGGCAACAAGGCCGAGCGCTTGTCGGCCAAATCGTACAGCATCCGGTGGTCGCACCAGCAGGATCCCAAGGCACACCCTTCGCGCAAGTTTGGCGGCTCGATCAACATCGAAACCAACCGCGACCAGAACCGCAACCGCAACGATTACGCCAGTGTGTATCAAAACCAGTTGAGCTCCAACCTCAACTACTCCAAAACCTTTCCGGGCAAGCCTTACCAGTTCAACGCCAGCCTCAGCCACTCGCAAAATACCCAAACCCGCCAGATGAACATCAGTTTCCCGACGGCGGCTTTCAACCTGCAACGGATTTACCCGTTTAAACGCAAAACCCCCGTCGGCGCAGAACGCTGGTACGAAAAAATCTCGCTCAACTACTCGTCCCGGCTCCAAAACACCGTTCAGGTGGAGGACACGCTGCTGTTTACCTCTAAAACCATCGAAGAATCGCGCATGGGCATCCAGCACCAGGCGAGCACGGATTTCAATTTTAAGTTGTTCAAATACATCAACATAGCGCCCCGGATCAACTACGAGGAAAACTGGTATCCCTACACCATCGAAAAGGTGCTGAACCCTGAAATTAAATACGTGTACGATACCATTGAAGGCGTACTGGTCGTAGACAGTGCCAAAACCGTGTGGGGCACGGTCGAAGAAGAACGCGATTGGGGCTTCAAGGCCTTCCGGCAATACGACATCGGCATCTCCGCCAATACCGCCTTGTTTTTTACCAAGCAATTCAAAAAAGGCTGGTTCCGCGGCATCCGCCACACCATGAAACCCTCCATTTCGACCGGCTGGCGGCCCGATTATTCGCAGTCCGATTATTTCCGCCAAGTGGTCACCTCGGTTCGGCCCGGGCGCATGGATACTTTGGACTACAGCATCTACGAGCAGGCGGTATACGGCCGGCCTTCATCGGGCCCGCGCGACCTGGCCATTAGTTACGGTTTGGGTAACGTGCTGGAAATGAAGTATTTCTCAGCCAAAAAAGACACCATTCGCCGGATCCGCATTTTTGACAACCTGAATTTTTCGGGCAGTTACAGCCTCACCCGCGATACACTGAAGTGGAGCACAGTGGGCACAGGCGGTTTGTTTCGCCTGTTCAAAGGCATCAGCAACCTGACCTGGAACGTCACCTTCGACCCCTACATGCTCAATGAAAAAGGGACGCGGGTGAACCGCTTTACCATCAAGGAGCAGGGCAAACTGGTGCGGCTGGCCAGTTTCAGCGTAGCGCTGAATACCCAAATGTCGATTCGCGACCTGCGCAATTTGTTTTCGAAAGAAGAGACACCGCCCGCGAACAGCGGCGGGCGTCCCGCCGCTAAAAAGACGGAAAACGACGATTTTCTGGGTTGGTTTGACGATTTCCGGGTCAGTCACCGGATTTCCTTCGACCGCCGGCAAATTTTCGGCACCAACCGCGACACCTTCCTGGTGGGCACCAATAACATTAGTTTTTCGGGCAATATTCCACTCACACCCAAGTGGGCGATCAACGTGGGCAACATCAGCTACGATTTTCAGGCCAAGAGTTTTGTGTACCCCGACATTGGCTTCACCCGCGACCTGCATTGCTGGATGTTCAGCCTGCGCTGGCAGCCCCTGCGCGGCACCTACGAGTTTTTCATCACCGTCAAGCCCGGCACGCTGGATTTCCTCAAGGTGCCGTATCGAAAAAATTACTTCGACGCGCAGGGTGGGTTTTAGCCACCTCGTTCAGTCCCAGCCGGCGTTAAACGTCCGGTAGGCGCCCTTGTACCCGCATTTTTGGTATTGTGCGTAGGCCTTTGCGGCGCGCACGTGAAGTTGTGTCTCTGGCTCTGCTGCGGCCCAGCCCTCGATCAGGGCGCCCAGCACATAGGCTTCGGGGGCCAGCAAATGCCGCGTGGTGAGCACCGGAAAAGCGCCGGCGCATTGCAGCCGCTGGCGGAAATAGTTGTGCGAGGCACAGGCGATGACCGCTGCGTCGCGGCAGGGCAGGCCGGGTGCTTGTCCAACAGCAGGCAGGCGCATGTCCATCAGGCCGTTGTGGCCATTGAACACTGCCAGATCGGGCTGGCCGACGGGGATGGGCGCCGGGTGGCCTTCTAGCCGGAGCGTATCGGGGCGGTGTCCGGCCAGGGTGTGGAGGAAATCCTGGAGGCAGGCTTTCATGCGGTCGCCCCGGTAGGCGTCGGCCACGAGGAGTACGCGGGCGCCGTTGGGGAATTTTTTTTCAAAAACGACCCGTTCGAGGATGTCGGGTCGGATATCTGGCGTAGCCTGCCGCAGTTTCCAGGATTTTTGGGCCAGGAAAAACGATTTGACGCCATAGCCGGCGCCCCAGTAGAGGTTGGTGCGGAGATTGAGCCCGTCGCCCAGGCGGGCGTTTACCGGTACGATGCCCTGGTGTTCGTTGTCGCAGAGTGGCACGAAGGTGTGGATGATGAGGTACTCGCCGGCGGCAATTTTGCGGCGCAGCCGCAGGAGAATGGAGTCGCGCCCGAAGGAATCGCGGCAGGGTGGGGGCGGGGCGGCGACGGGCGCCTCCGTTGCCGGCGGGCTGCCGGTGAGCGAAAGGTTTTTTCCAACGACGGCGGGGTTAGGATCGCAGGCGGCCAACAGCAGAGCCACGGCAGTAAACAGGCTGATTTTCAGGAACATAGCACGACAAGGTTGAATGCGAAAAAGGCTTCGAAATACTTAATGGCAACTTAACCGCCTGAAGCGAGCGGCATTGAAAAAATGGCTAAATCTTTAACGTATCAATGCTCAACATTATTCACCTAACACACGTAAAACGATGCAAAACGAAGAACTTGAAATCCTGGAAATCGCCACCGAAGAAGAAGTGGCTGAGGTAGTTGCCGAACTGGATGGCGACGATGCCGTTGTTGAAGAAACCGAGCCCGAAGAGGAAGAAGAAGAGGTTGTAGAAGAAGACGAAGCCGACGAAGTGGCTGATGAAGAGCCGGCAGAGGAAGGCGAAAACTAAGCGGTGCTTGGATGAATGATGAGTGATGAATGATGAGTGATGAATGGGGTTCACCTTGAACGGGACTTAAATACCTGCTGCGAACCCAAAAAATATTCATCATTCATCATTCATAACTCATCATTACTTACACAGTCCATTGGACGGGCGTTTTGCCTTGTTGTTGGAGCAGTTCGTTGGTGCGGCTGAAATGGGCGCAGCCCTGAAAAGCGTTGCCGGCGAGGGGCGAGGGGTGGGCAGCGCTGAGGATGTGGTGTTTTTGGGTGTCGATGAGGCTTTGTTTGCCTTGGGCGAATTTGCCCCAGAGCAGAAAGACCACGCCGGTTTTTCGTTCCGAAATATGCCGGATGACGGCGTCGGTGAAGGTTTGCCAACCGATTTTTTGGTGGGAGGCGGGTTGGTTGGCCTCTACGGTGAGCATGGCGTTGAGCAGCAGCACGCCCTGCTGGGTCCAGGCCGTAAGGTCCCCGTGGTTGGGGATGGGCAGGCCGAGGTCGCGGTGAATTTCCTTGTAAATATTGATCAGTGAGGGCGGCACTTTTTTGCCTTTGGGCACCGAAAAGCAAAGGCCCATGGCTTCGCCCGGGTTGTGGTAGGGGTCCTGCCCGAGGATGACGACCTTCACCTGCTCGAATGACGTGTGGTTGAAGGCGTTGAAAATCAAGGGCCCCGGCGGGTAGATCGTTTTGCCGGCTTGTTTTTCCTGCACCAGAAACGACTTAATGGCGGCGAAATAGGGCTGCCGGAATTCTTCGGCCAGCACGGCTTTCCAACTTTCTTCGATTTGAACGCTCTCGATTTTTTCGGACATGGCGGGTGTTGCTTGGTTGAGCAAATGTATTGTCTTCGGCGGCGTATGTTTGCGTCAGCTTAAAAATATTGCCCGCATGCGCCTGATTATTTTTGCAATAGCTCTTTTCGTGCCGGCCACTACTGTGTTGGCACAATCGTATTTTGTCCGCTTTCCTAACGATGTGTACTTGATTGATTGCCAGGAGACGGATGAGTTTTTTCGGCCAGAGTTTTATAGCCCGGACAGTTTGCCCTTGCAGGCGGTGTTTACAGATACCTTGTTGCCTAGCCCAGTAGACTTGTGTTTGCGGGTGGGCCGGCGCTGGTTGGTATACGACTCGGCGCACTACGACCCGGCCTTGCCCTGCATTGTTGTTCCCAATCCGACACCTTCCTTGTTTCCGCCGTTTTTGGGCAACTTGATCGGACCTACGGTTTCTGCGCCAGGCACCACACTTTGGCCCTGGGCGCCGACATCGGTGCCGATCACGGCAGATAACTCGACGCCGACTGACTTTAGCCAATTCTGGAGCGCTACGGCCAATTGTTATCAATACGATCAGTGGATTGATCAGTATGACACAAATGGCCCGGCGCTCAGCGGTTGCGCTGTTCCCATGACGCTCACCGATGCCAGTGCGAACGACTCGCTGCTTTGGCATGACGCCAATTGGTGGGACCCGAAAACGGCAACCGATGACTTGCGGGAATATCCGGTGGATTTGGCGCTATCCGTGTATGATTCCTGCACGGGCAATGGTGTAGATGCCCGGTATTTGCTCTTTCTCGACCTGGATCTGGATGATGTCTGGGAGACGGTGGTAAACAGCCAAAATCCGCCCCCACCTGGCTATGTGTATTTTGGGAATGCCGGTAATCCCGATTTTGGAGGCGGTGAATTGCGCCGTTTCGACAACCGGCCTGGAGTAGACAGCCTGCACCGCTACCGCTTTTTTCTGGAGCGAGTGCCGAACACAACGCCGCGTGCCTACCGTTTGCGTTGGGCCGAAGGGCAATTTTCAGATACGGTCGTGTATTCGATCCCACAACTTCCGCACGGCCGGTATCGCTTGCATTGGTATGGCGATGACGGTTGTGGAAACGAATCCCATTGCTGGCAGGATGTGTTGGTAGAAGCTGGAGTTGTGGCAACCGGTGTGGCGCAAGAGATATTTTTCGGGGTTTCGGTGCAACCGAACCCTGTTGCCGGGCATACACGGCTGCAGTTCGGGCTTGCTGCTGAGGCGGAGCTGCGGTTGCAGTTGTGGGCCTCTGCCGGGCAACCGGCCTGCGAGCGGCGGCAGACATTTCCGGCAGGCGAACATGTTTTTACCTTGGGCAAAGATGAACTACGATACGGGCCCGGCGTGTATTTTTGGCGATTGGAGACGCCAGGAGTCTGGCAAGCAGGTCGGATCGTGTTGCTTCCCTGAGGAACTTTTATCGGGGAAAGGGTGGTTGAGGAAGCATATTTGGTGTACTTTTGCAAAAAGTTCTTTGCATTTTGGTCCCGTAGCTCAAAGGATAGAGCACCTGCCTTCAAATTGGGAGTCAGCAGAGGCGAAAGCGCTGCTGAGAACTTGGCTGATCAGGAAAACCTTCGATTAAGGAATCTCAGCATGAATAATACGATGGCAATTGGCACAAAGTAGTATACATTTATCTAATTCTTGAGTAATCTTTTCCCAAGAGGTCATCCTCAATTTTGTCCAGTTAAATTCTTTAATTTTTGGATTTAAATGATGAAACTCAAAAACAGAATAATGTGTATTATTTAAATTTAATTGGCATCGGTCGCATTGAGAGCCTTTGTAATGAATTGCCTTAATTTTACGTTGCACCCATCTTCGAGTGCAACGAATATTAAAACAGTTTTTACAATATGGCATTACTCCATTGCTGTGTGTTTTGCTTTTGTAAAAATCAATTATTGATTTTTCAAACCCGCAATCGCTACATTTTTTGCTAGGTAAATCTTGGATCATGGTAATCGTGAGTTGTATTTGTTGCAATGCAGAGACTGTATGCCAGGCACCTAAACTCAAGCATATCTGAGAAAGGTGAAGAGACAGTCCAGACCACAAAATACTTCAGATTTCGGAAGTATCGCGGTGAAAACCGTAGTTGGTATGCTAAGCAGGCGGTTACAGGTTCGACCCCTGTCGGGATCACTACAAAAGAGAAAGGAGTTGTGCCGGGGCGGTGCGGCTCCTTTTTTGTTTTGAAGGGGGGGGAATTTGATTATCTTGCTAGACTCAGCAGTTTACCCCCTCAAAAACCTTTAATTTCGCACAAAAAATTATGACCCGAGAGGCAAGACAACCCGCTTTCAGTGATTACCTTTTCTGGGATGCGGATAAAAACACGATCAATTTTGACAAGAACAAAGCCTACGTTGTCGAACGGGTGCTTTCGCATGGCCTGTTATCGGACTGGTATGTTCTTAAGGATTTATATGGAAAAGAAACTATTCGGGAGGTCGTGTTACAGGTTCGGCATTTAGACAAATACGCGCTGCATTTTTGTGCTGCCTATTTTAATGAACCACTTGAACGATTCAGATGCTACAATTACGCACAATCGATCCCAGTACATTGGGACTATTAACATCTCTTATACAGGAGCCAGTATTAGCAAACAATTTTCTGGTAGGAGGTACTGCTCTTGCGTTGCAAATGGGCCATCGCTATTCGGTAGATCTGGATTTGTTTACCCATGCCGCATTCGAAGCAGAGTCATTGCTAGAATCTCTTCGTGAAAAATACAGCGTACAGCCACTGACCGTGACCAACTCTATCTTTATTGTGGTTGTAGAAGGCATTAAAGTGGATTGTGTGCATTTCAAATATCCATTTGCATTTCCCTTGCAACATTTGGATGGTGTTCGCATGGCGGACATTCGGGACATTGCTCCTATGAAACTGGATGCTGTGACCAAACGCGGTAGCAAAAAGGATTTTTTCGATATGTACTATCTGTTTGAGCGCTTTTCGCCTCAGCAAATTCTTCAATGGTATGGCCAAATGTTCCGGCATTCCACCAGTTTTCATGTTATTCGAAGCCTGACTTATTTCGAAGACGCAGAGCAAACCGAAACACCACTTGTGTTTGATAAAAAAATAACCTGGTCCGAAGTGAAAAATCGAATGATACAGGTTGTCAGAGATAATTTTTAGAGCCCCCACCACATGACCCACCACGACTACATCGAAGCCAACCGCCGCATCTGGAACCTGCGCACCGAAGCCCACAAACAATCCGAATTCTACGATGTGGAAACCTGGAAACAGGGCCGCAACAGCCTCACCGAGATCGAACAACGCGAACTGGGCGACGTAGCCGGCAAAAAAATCCTCCACCTCCAGTGCCATTTCGGCCAGGATACCCTCTCGCTGGCCCGCCTCGGCGCCCGCGTCACCGGCTCCGACATCTCCGACAACGCCATCGACTACGCCCGCCAACTGGCCCGCGAAACCAAACTGAAAGCCCGCTTCGTACGCTGCAACCTCTACGACCTGCCCCAACACCTCAGCGGTAAATTTGACATTGTCTACACCTCCTTCGGCGCCATTGGCTGGCTGCCCGACCTGGAGCGCTGGGCTGAAATCATCGCCCAATTCCTGAAAAAAGGCGGTCGCTTTTACTTCGCCGAATTTCACCCCTTCGTCTGGATGCTCGACGACAACATGGAGTTTATCCAGTACGCCTACCACAACGACGGCGTCATCGCCACCGAACAAACCGGCACCTACGCCGACCGCGACGCCGACATCCAATACACCGACTACGGCTGGAACCACAGCCTCAGCGAGGTGCTCAACTGCCTGCTCGGCCAGGGCCTCCAACTCGAATACCTCCACGAATACAACTACTCGCCCTTCAACTGTTTTGCCAAAACCGTGAAAGGCCCCGACGGCAACTTCCGCATACAAGGCCTGGAAGACAAAATCCCAATGGTCTATTCCCTGAGCGCGCGCAAACGCTGAGTGCTTTTTTTGCGGAAAAATGCAGCCGGGCGGGTGGATGTACACCAAAATTGCAGACATTCGGCACTTCATTTCGTCCAATTCTTCCGGACCCAACCAAACGGATACCACTGCACTATGTCCTTCCTGAGCGATCTCTTCCGCAAAAAATCCATACCCGATGCCATTGCCGGCGCCCACAGCGAAACCGGCGAATCGGGCGGCCTGCAAAAGAACCTGCGCGTTATCGACCTCACTGCACTCGGCATTGCCGCCATTATCGGCGCTGGCATATTCAGCACCATCGGTTCGGCCTCCTACAACGGCGGCCCGGCGGTCATTTTCCTCTTTATTTTCACGGCCGTGGCCTGCGGATTTGCCGCCTTCGCCTACGCCGAATTTGCCTCCCTGCTCCCCGTTTCGGGCAGCGCCTACACCTATTCCTACGTCGCCTTCGGCGAACTGATCGCCTGGATCATCGGCTGGGCGCTCATCATGGAATATGCCGTCGGCAACATCACAGTGGCCGTTTCCTGGTCGGGCTATTTCACCAGCCTCTGCGACAGTGCGGGCTGGCACGTGGCCGAATGGGCCCAGGTCGATTACGTATCGGCCCGCGACGGCTTCGGCGTAGCCGACGGCCTGCTGAAAGGCGGCGCGCAAATGAGCAGCCTGACAGACACCCAGCGCGAAGCCTGGTTGGCCTGGACCAATGCCCCCATGCTCGGGCCCCTGCGTATCATCCTGGATGTCCCGGCGATCGTCATGTCGATCCTCATCACTTGCCTGGTGTACATCGGCATCAAAGAATCAAAAACGGCGGGCAACGCCATGGTGGTGCTCAAACTGATCGTGGTGCTGCTGGTGATCGTCGTCGGCGCCTTTTACGTCGACACCGCCAACTGGCATCCATTTGTGCCCAATGGCTTCGGCGGCGTGATGGCCGGCGTTTCCTCGGTTTTCTTTGCCTACATCGGTTTCGATGCCCTCTCGACCACTGCGGAGGAATGCAAAAACCCGCAGCGCGACCTGCCCCGGGCCATGGTGAATTCCATCATCATTTGTACGGTGTTGTACATCCTCATCGCCCTGGTGCTGACCGGTATGCTGAACTACAAGGAACTGGACGTGAACGACCCGCTGGCCTATGTTTTCCAAAAACTCAACCTCAAATGGTTCTCCGGCATCATCGCCGTGAGCGCCGTGTTTGCGATGGCAGGCGTATTCCTGGTGTTCCAACTGGGCCAGCCGCGCATCTGGATGACCATGAGCCGCGACGGCCTGCTGCCCAAACGCTTCTCGCACATCCACCCGAAATATCACACCCCCGATTTTTCCACCATCATCACCGGCTTTTTCGTGGTGGTGCCCATGTTGTTTATCCCGAGCGACACGGTGCTCGACCTCTGCAGTATGGGTACTTTGTTTGCCTTCGTGCTGGTGTGTGCCGGGGTTTTGAAAATGCAAATGACGCCGGATGCGCCGCGCGGCAAATTCCGCACCCCCTACATCAACGGCAAATACATTTTCCCGCTGATGATCGTGGCCGGCCTGGCCTACCTCTTTACGCAGGAGCGGCAGGCGCTGCAAGCCTGGCTGACAAACGAACGCGAAATGCTGGATGAAGACACGCTGCTCAGTCGCCTCGACCGCGCGCAGGCGACTACTGCTGTGTCGGCTACTGCTCTGCGCGACAGTGCGGGTTTTGCTGCCGTGGGCAACGACCTGGCTGCTTACCTGTCTGGCCTGCAACCGGACGCCTATTCTGCAGCCGTGGAAGCCCTGCCGCTCCCGGATGCGGTGAAATACGAATCCGGCTGGGCCTTGTTTAAACACAAAATTCCGATGTGGCTGTTTGCCCTCACCTGCCTGTATATGGTGGCCTTGTGTTTCCGGCACAGCCTGTCGCTGATCCCGACCCTGGGCATGTTGTCGTGTTTTTACATGATGGCCCAGATACCCGCCAAAAGTTGGATGGGCTTCTTTATCTGGCTGCTTATCGGGCTCGTGATCTATTTCGGGTATGGGTATCGAAAAAGTAAATTGAACCGAACGGCCATAGTTTGACTATGAAAAAACTGGTGGTATTGACCGGAGCAGGCATTTCAGCCGAAAGTGGCATCAGTACCTTTCGGGATGCCGGCGGGCTGTGGGAGCAGCACCGCATCGAGGATGTGGCCACGCCCGAAGCCTGGGCCCGCAACCCCGAATTGGTCCTGCGTTTTTACAACCAACGGCGTAAACAACTGCAAGAGGTACAGCCCAACCCAGGGCACCGGGCCCTGGTGGAGTTGGAAAAACAGTTTGAGGTACACATCATCACCCAAAATGTGGATGACCTGCACGAGCGCGCCGGCAGCAGCCGGGTGCTGCACTTACACGGCGAGTTGCTGAAAGTACGTTCCGAACGCTACGAAGACCTGGTGTACGAATGGCCCGGCGATTTGCAGCTGGGCGAACGCTGTGCACGCGGCTTCCAGTTGCGCCCGCACATCGTCTGGTTTGGCGAGGCGGTGCCCATGTTGTTGCCCGCTGCCGAACTGGCGGCGGAGGCCGACCTTTTTTTGATCGTGGGCACCTCGCTCCAGGTCTATCCGGCAGCCGGCTTGATGAGCTACGCCCGGCGCAATATTCCGATGTTCTACGTCGATCCGAATCCCCAGTTGAACTGGGAACTCCGGCAAATGCCCCAACTCCGGGTAGTGGCAGAGCCCGCCGGCACGGGCTTGCCCAAACTGGCGGCCGAATGGTTGCAACAAAAACCCGAGGGTTGAGCTATGCAGATCCGGGCGCGACTTACCCTGATGTATCTGGGCATCTCGGCAGGTATTCTGGCGATCGTGCTGTTTGCCGCCTGGTGGACCTACAAACAACACACCGAAAGCGATTTTTTTGAAAACCTGCACGCCAAGGCTGTACTAACCGCCCAAACGACCCTGCGCGAGGTGGAGAAACTGCCGCCGCTCCCGATCAACTGGATTGAATCGGAAGACCTCGATACCTTGCCCTACCGCGACAACATCAGCGTGTACAACGATGCCTACGAACGCGTGTTTGTCGGTCAACCCCTGGCGGCGCCGTTCCCGGTAAAAACCCTGCAACTCATTCAGCAAGCCGGCCGCCAACAATTCCGGCACCTGAACCTGCACGCCGTGGGGATCACCATGACCAGCCCTTCGCAGCGGCCGTTTACCGTAATTGCCGAAGGCTACTACGACCCCGATGAATTGATCCACCTGCGCAATATCCTGATTGTCAGTTTTGTTTGTGGCGTAGCCGTGATTGCCGCCAGCGGCTGGTACTTTGCCGGCCAGGCCCTGCGGCCAGTTTCCAAAATCATGGACCAGGTCAACACCCTGCAACCCGAGGACCTGAGTCGCCGCGTAGAAACCGGCGCCCGGCACGACGAACTGGCCCGCCTCAGCGAGACCTTCAACCGCCTGCTCGACCGGGTCGAACAGGCTTTTCTCATGCAGCGCATGTTTTTGTCCAACGTTTCCCACGAACTCAAAAACCCGCTGATGGCCATGCGGGCCCAATTGGATGTCACCCTCCAACGCGAACGCGAACCCGCTGCCTATCGCCAGGCACTCCAGAGTGTGCTCGATGATTTGCGCGAACTCAGTGAAGTGGAAGAAAAACTGCTGCAATTGGCGCGCATCTACAACGAGCCGGACAGTATCCCCTTCGAACCGGTCCGGCTGGACGAACTGCTGTGGCAAGCCAAAGAACACCTGCAAAAAAACTACCCCGCCTACAAAGCCATCATCGACCCCGGACACATGCCCGAGTCGGAGGAAACCTTGCTGGTCTTCGCCAACGAAGCCTTGTTGCGCACCGCCCTCATCAACCTGATGAACAATGCCTGCAAGTATTCGCCGGACCAGCGCGTACTGGTACGCGTGCAATTTCAAGCCGACGGCGCCCATGCGTTGGAGGTGATCGACAACGGCCCGGGCATCACTCCCGAAGAACTGCCGCTTATTTTTGAGCCGTTTTACCGCAGCAGCCAACACCGGATGCAGGTCAAAGGCACCGGTATCGGCCTTTCGCTGGTGCGCAGCATCCTGCTGACCCACCGCATTGGCCTGAGCATCCGACAGCCGGCATCCGGCGGTTCGGTTTTTCAGTTGAAATTCCCGCCGTTTGTCGAAGGAACCCAAATGCCCAACAACCAAACCTGAACTTTACCGCTCGAATTTTTTCGTTTTAACCACCTGTCCACGTCATGCGCTACCTACTGTTTGCCCAGATTGCCCTGCTGCTCGCCTGTGCGGGCCCCAAAAACAAAACCGTCAAACTGATCAACCTGGAGGGCCGCAGTTTTGCCTGGGTGATGGACAGCACCGAGGCCGCCAATGCCTTGCTGCAAGACCGGACCGATCGTTTTTTCGAACGGGTGACCCCTTCGGAAATGTCCATTCAAATGAAACAACCCCTCTCGCCCGGCCAAACCCGGCAGCAACTCGCGCCGGCGTTTCAGCAATTCCTACGCCGCGATGTGGAGAGTTTTTCAGCCGCTGAAACAGCGCTGGTGAGCGAGGTCATCGCTGAAATGTATGCCACCTGCAACAAAGTAGCCCCCGGCATTTTTCCGGATACCCTGAAACTGATCAAAACCAAAGGCACCCACTACGGCGAATCGGTGTACTACACCCGCGAAAAATGTATCATCATCCCGGCCGATGTGCTGGACCCCTCCATGCGCAAGGCCTTCACCACCACCATGTACCACGAACTTTTTCACGTGTACTCCCGCCAGAATCCTGAAAAGCGCCGGCAGTTGTACAAACTGATCGGTTTCGAGGGCATTGGCTTGGACAATTTGCGCCTGCCCGGGGGGCTTGCCGAGCGCGTCCTCTATAACCCCGACGGCGCCGATTTTGCGCAGAAAATAACCCTCAGCACCAAAGACGGCAAAACCATCGAGGCGATTCCGGTGATTTATGCCAACAACGTAGGCTTTAAAACCGGAAAACGAGACTTCTTCGGGTACGTGGAATTCAACCTGTATCAGGTGGAGAAAAACGCCGACGGCTCCTGGAAGGTGCTGGCCAAGCCCGACGGCTACAGCAGTATCCTCGACCTGAAAAACCTGCCCGATTTTTTCCGCCAGATCAAAGACAATACCGGCTATATCATCCACCCGGATGAGGTGCTGGCCGATAATTTTTCGTTCCTCATGGAAGGCAAAAATAACCCGGCCATCACGGCCAAATTTTCTGCCGAAGGCAAAAAACTGATCGAAGATTTCGAGGCTGTCCTGGTCAAATAATTGGACTTGCTGCGCGTCGTTGCGTTCAATTCGACCTGCTGCGGCCCACACCGGCTGGTGGCCCCAACGTGCCCTCGCCGGACGGCCCGCTGGGCGTGTTGTTTTTCAGCGGCTGGTTGCTGTCCTGAAAACGCCAGGCAATACCAAACCGAACGGCCCCAAAGGGCTGCGGGTGGCGCGCTGTTTGGTAAAATACCGATTGGTCGTCCCAAAGCGTGCTGAGGTTTTCATAGCGGAAAAAGAAGCGGAACGACTGCACTTTGAACGCAATGAACACGTCGATCCAAGGGTAGGGCTTGGCATTCAGGGAGTCCTGCAAATAGAATTGCGCGGTGACCGGCTGGTACGCGTCGGGCATAAATTCGCTGTTCAGGCGAAAGTCGACACCTGCACTCAGGATCATGTTTTTCTTAAATAGAGGGCCGGCGTAGTACAGGCTGTTTCGGGTAAACCAGGTGGGCAAGCGCAGGACGTCGTCGCGGTTGGATTTTTGCAGGGCCACCGTGTTGTCGAAATGAACGCGGCCCAGGCGGAAGTCTTCCCGGATCAGCAACTGCGCTACCTGCACTGGCGAACCGGTTTGCACGGGCAGGCCTTGCTGGTCAAAATACAGGTAGTTGTTCACCAATTGCGTGCTGCCGGTAATTTCCAGCCCTGCTTTGGGCAAAGCGTAGGTCGCGGAGAGCGAGGTTTCCACCGGTTTGACAAAGTCGTTTTGCCAAAATGGCCGTTTGCTGAGAAACAGCCGGTATTGCAACATGCTGGGTGGGCGGCGCTGGCTCAGCAGGGCGGCGCGGAATTCGCCGGCTTTGCCCAAGCCAATTTTCAGGCTCCCCTTGGCCTGGTATTCGCCAAAATTGGCCAACACCCCCAGGTCGCCACGGGCTTCAAAAGCAAAACGCTCGGAAGGCGTGAGCGAGAGGCTGCCGGTCAGAAACAGGTTGGAAAACGTAGAATCCGGAACGGGCTCCTGCTCCAGGATAAACAGGTGGTGCGTGAGACCCAGTGCCAGTTCGTCGGAGGGGTGGCCCGGGCGCTTGGCTTTGAAAGTATTGATGGTGAAGGTGTTATCCAGTTGGCGCAGGTTCCAGACGTGGCGAATCCCGCGGGCATCCACTAAAAAATTGTCGTAAAACAAGGTATCGTTGCGCATGCCGGTGCCCGGCGTGGTGCCGGGGTCGGAGAACTTGAACGTTCGTTTGCGCCACTCGGCGGTGTGCGAGGCACGCAACACACGTTTGCTGCGGCTGCTGTCGCGGCCACCGGTAAAATTGAGGTGATGCGTCAGGTGCAGCACCCGGTCGGCTTGTTTGGTCAGGGCCTGTTGGTCGGAAAGCCACACCTCGGCATCGATGGGGCCGCTGAATTGTCCGCCGCCGAAGACGGTATCGGTCAGAATGCCGCCGTTTTCCTGTTGTTTGCTGTTGTTTCGGGTGTAGATCAAAAATGCCTCGTAGCGGTCGCTGATGGGGTACCAAACGCCCACCGACAAGGCGTTGTGTTTGGCGGCCTGGTAGCGGTAGGCGCCCAGGTGGTTCAGGTTGCGGTAGTCGAGGGAAAAATTCAGGCCTCCGGCAAAGGTTCGGGAGAATTTTGCCAGGATCATGTTGTCGTTTTGCACCCGGCCCTGCGAAAAAAACAGGTCCGTAAACGAGCGGGTGTTGCGGTAAAACCGGAGTTCGGCGGGTCGCAAGGTGTACAGATCGAAGGCGTGGAAACCGGGGTCGAAGCCCCGGCGGGCTTTGGTTTCAAAAAACAGGGGCCGGGCCGAAGAGCCGACATTGCCCAGGTTGCCGTAGTCTACCGCTTGCCGGCGCGCGGGGTTGTACATCCGGAAATTGAAATCGGGCAAGGTATCGTCGGCCGGATATGCCCGCTGGGGGGCTGGGGCAAGGGAAAACAAAAACGGGGTGGTGTCCAGCGGCACCGGAATCACTTCGCGGGTGGTGCTGCTGGCGGCCTGGGGCTGTTGGGCCCGGGCGGTAGCCGGACAGCAGGCCAGCCCCAGGCCGAACAGCAGAAACCAAAATAAAGATTTCCGAAGCCGGGCAGCCTTCGGAAATCGCGGTTTGGGGTTCCAACATGGGCGTTGATGGGAAAGCGTTTCAGGCATTGGACAATAGGCTTGTTGCAACAGAGGTATGCCTCCCATTTGATATAGATACTTTGCCAAAATACAAGGTTCTTATTCCAGGATGGCCGGGTTCATGCCCATCGTGCTGAAACCGCCATCGTGAAACAGGTTTTGCATAGTCACATAGCGCGTCAGGTTGCTGAACAGAGCCAGGCAGTAGTCGGCGCAGGCTTCGGCCGGGGCATTGCCCAGCGGCGACATTTTATCGGCATAACTGAAAAACTCGGTAAAGCCTTTCACGCCTTTGCCGGCAGTGGTCATGGTTGGCGATTGCGAAATGGTATTGACGCGCACATTTTTTGCCGTCCCGTAGTGGTAGCCAAAACTGCGGGCGATGGACTCCAGCAGGGCTTTGGATTCGGCCATTTCGGAATAATCCGGGAAAACGCGTTGCGCCGCAATATAGCTCAGGCCCACGATACTGCCCCAGTCGTTGATGGCGTCGAGTTTCCACATGGTCTGCATCATTTTATGGAACGAAATGGCGCTCACATCAAACGTCTTTTGCATCCATTCGTAGTTCAGGTCGGTGTAGGCTTTGCCTTTGCGCACGTTGACCGACATGCCGATCGAGTGCAGGACAAAATCCACTTTGCCGCCGAAATGCTCCATGCTTTTCCGGAACAGGTTTTCCAGGTCTTCCAGCGAAGTGGCATCGGCGCCAATCACCGGCGCCTGGCATTTTTCGGCGAGGCTGTTGATTTCGCCCATGCGCATGGCCACCGGCGCATTGGTGAGCACAATTTGCGCCCCTTCTTCTACGCAGCGTTCCGCTACTTTCCAGGCGATGCTCTGGCTATCCAAGGCGCCCGAAATAATGCCTTTTTTTCCTTTCAATATCATGCTTCAAAATTTGAATGTTACGCCGGCCTTGTCAGGCCTCAGGTTGAGCGGCAAAGATAGAAGACACCGGATCAAAAGGGCATACGCGGTACAGCCAAAATACAAATATTTTGGCTGTACCCTCGAATGCAGACAGGCATTTAGTAGTCTATGCGATCGATTTTGGATTG
Organism: Saprospiraceae bacterium; assembly: GCA_020846655.1. Lineage (GTDB taxonomy): Bacteria > Bacteroidota > Bacteroidia > Chitinophagales > Saprospiraceae > M3007. The sequence continues at coordinate 62,763 of JADLDL010000090.1, forward strand.
CCATGCCGTAAAAACGCGCAAGGCTGCTTCCCGCTGCCCCTGAAACATGGGAATTTTTCGCTCGGTGTGTGTTTTGTCCAATTCCTGGTAAATAAAACTGTCGTCGAAGCCCGCCGCCGCCGCATCATCTTTGGTACAGGCGAAATACACGGCTTTGGGCCGCGCCCAGTAAATGGCGCCCAGGCACATCGGGCATGGTTCGCAGGACGTATACAACACACAATCGGTGAGTTGGAAACTATTCAGCCGGGCGCAGGCATCCCGGATGGCCACCACCTCCGCGTGGGCGGTGGGGTCCTTGGAGGATGTAACGCGGTTGTTGCCGCGCCCCACCACCTGCCCGTCTTTCACCACGATAGCGCCAAAGGGGCCGCCTTCGTTGCTGCTCATGCCCTCCTGGGCCAGTTGAATCGCCTGCGCCAAAAAGGCATCGTGTTCATGTTCCATACTCTACTGCACTGATGTTCAGGATCAACGAAGCAGGACCACATCCCCTTTGAGCGTAGCGATACGGCCTGTGGCAAAGCGAACCTCCGCTACGTACACATATACGTCGCTGGGGGCTTCTTTGCCGTCGGTTTTGCCGTCCCAACCCACGTCGGTCAGGCTACCGGAACCTTCAAAAACCTTTTGGCCCCAACGGTTGAAAACGCGCAGCGACAGCACTTCTACCAGCTCTTCCTCGCCCTGTTGGGTAATCAACGAGAACACATCGTTGGCATCGTCGTTGTTCGGTGTAAAAGCGTTGGGCGCCAGTACATTTTCCGGCACCACCAGGATATCAATCTTGAACTCCCGGTCGGTACAACCAAATTTGTCCCTGACGGTCAGGATATAGTGCATGGAACTGTCCGCGACGGTCACCGAGAGCGGGTTGCCGGTGGGCGCTGGTAGTGGGCTCCAGGTAAACGTATAGACCGGATCAATCACGATCGGCAAAATCACGGTGGAATTGGCCGCAACGATGGTGTCAAAATCGGCTGCGCCACCAAATACTGGAGGAATAAACACCTGGGCGGTGGCCTGATCGGTACATCCGGAGCCATCAATGACGGTCACGATGAAATCCGTGGTTTGCGTCGGGATGGCCATCACCGCCGATTCATCCTTGGGTTGCAGAATCAAATTGGCCGGCGACCAAACATAGGTAGCATTGTTGAAAGACGTCAACACACTCAACATTGCCGTATCGCCCGGGCAAATGGTATCGCCCTGTACCACCAGGTTGGGCAAACCGGTGACCGTGATGTTTTGCGTTTTCGTATCCACACAGCCCAGTGGCTGGTCGGTCACGGTCAGGCTGACCGTGTAGGTGCCTTCGGCCAGGTACACGTGCGAGGGGCTGACATCCGAGGAGTTGCCGCCGTCGCCAAAAGTCCAGGCCGAGAGGTCGGCCGAGGTGGAGGTGTTTAAAAACGTCGCATCGCCGCCGGCGCAAATCGTGGGTGGGACTTGGAAATCGGCCGCAACCAGCGAGAAGAAAATATCCTGTTCCTTGACAATCGTGCAGGCATCGTTTTCGCCCCGGAGCACCAGTTTGACGGTGGTGGCGCCGCTGGGCGGCAAAAAGTCGTATTTGTGTTTCACGGGGTCACCGCCTTCCTGGGTGGTGCCGTCGCCAAACGACCAGGCCCAGGAACTGATGCTCGCCGTGTCGCTCGTCAGCATGAACGTGATCTCGTCGCCCTTGCAAATCGTCGTTTTGTCTTTGGTAAAATTCCCTTCCGGACCCACGACCGTGTAGCTCGCCGTGGTGCTGGAGGTGCAACCATAGGTGGTGCTGGCGATCAGCGTGACGGTGTAGGTGCCTTTGGGAAACACCGTGGAAGGCATGTTGGAGGTCGTAGTGATGCCGTTGTCCAAATCCCAGAATGGATTGCCAAGCGGGTACGGAGAGGTCGACGTATTGGTGAAGGTGATATTTTTTGGATAACAAAGGATGCCGAGCGTATCCACGTCGGTGGTGAAACTGGCCGTTGGCGGGGCTTGTACGCTGACGTTGGCAAAGGTCGAGTCTTTGCAGCCGGTCGCGATTTCAGTGTACACCATTTTTACCGGAAACTCTCCGCCGTTGGGATACACCTGCTGGGAGCCTTGGCCGGTGGCGGTGTTGCCGTTGCCGAAGGTCCATTGCCAGTTCAGGCTGGAGCCGCCGGCGGTGTAGTTGGTTGCCGAGAACGAAACCGACTCGCCGGCACAAATTTGAGCGGGCTGGGGAAAGGTGAGAATGTTGCTGGTCGGTTTGTACACAAATACCAAGCCGTTGACATAGGCCGGACAGCCTTTGTCGTCTTCAATCCGCAACACCACATTAAAATACGGAAGGCCGTTGGGCGGTGGTGTGGTGTAAATATGCGTCGGGCTTTTATCGGTGCTCATGCTGCCGTCGCCGAAATCCCATTCGTAACTCACAATGGTGGCGTCGGCTGTACTGTTATCAGTGAAGGTCACCGAACTGGGGATACAGATCTGTTCATCGCTGATCGTAAAACCGGGGTAGCGGTTGTAAATGACGATATCATCGGTGAGGGTGTCTTTGCAGCCGTTGATGTCTTCTACTTCCAGCGATACCGTTTGGGGCCCCGAAGGGCCGAAGGTAAATTCGGTTTGCGCCTGATCGGTGCGGATGGGCCGTTGGAAGGAGAAATACCAGGTATAGCCCTTGTAACAAGCCGCATTGACACCCAGCGACTTGGCGCCGTCGAGTATCTGTTTTTCGCCACCACAAATCGTGTCCGGCAGGTCGAATTCAGCCTTCAGGATCGTCGGATACACCGTCGCTGTGTCATAGGAAATCGGACAGCCGGACGAAGGGTTTTCGGCTTTCAGAACAACGGTGTAAGTGCCGGGCATGGCATAGGTATGCACAAAGTTGTTCTGCAGCGTGCTGTCGCCGTCGCCCAAGTACCATTTGACCGACGTGGCGTCGTGGCTTTCGTTGGTAAACGCAAACTCCAGGGTGTTGTCGCAGGTAGTTTTATAGTGCAACTGCGCGATGGGGCCTTTGGCCTGGATGTATTCGGGTTTGGTCACCGTGAACATGCAACCGTTGTACTCGGTCGTGAGCGACACATCCATCGGGCCGGTCTCGGACTGGTAGCTCCAGATCGGGTTTTGGTCCTGAAAACAATGCCAAAGCCGGTCGCTGTCCGACGAGAAATGCCAGGCATCTACGCGGGGGTCAGTGGTTAGGTTGGTAAATTGAACGGTGTCGCCGGGGCACACCGAAAATTTATCGGCTATAAAATCGCCGGTAATGGGCTCGCCCACCTCGATCAGGATGGTATAGGACGAATCGATACAGCCGGCGCTGTTCCGAATCACCAGTTGGACTTCGTATTCTCCGGGTTGGGTAAACGTATGCGTAGCGGGGCTGTTGTTGTTGTTGATCAGCGGCGCAGTGCCGTCGTCAAACAGCCAAGTCCATTCCACGATGGGTTCGTTGGATTTGCTGCTGTCGGCAAAAATAACTTCGAGCGGCGCGCAGCCGTGTTGCCGGTTGGGGATAAACCGGGCGTTGGGGCGCCAGATGGTATCCACAACCAGATAACTGTCGGTGCAACCCGAGGGGTTGCCGATGGTCAGGAAAATGGTGTCCAGGTACATGCCGTACAAAGAGTAGCCGGTAGTATCAGGCGTTACCCACTTGTAAACCGGGTTTTTGGCCGTAGAAGAGCTCTTGTCGCTGAAGGTCCAGGACCATTGGGTGCCGGCGGTCGAACTGGGGTTTGGGCTGAACAGTGTCGGGTCCGAACAGGA
>JADLDL010000091.1 GCA_020846655.1 Saprospiraceae bacterium
ACGGGCCGCCCGCCGTCAGAAATATACCCGTACCCCTGACCGACAGTTGCAATTTGCTCACGGTGGACATCGCCACCTGGCGGCTGCGCCCTTGCTTCAACAGCAGTTATACCGTCAACTACTGCAACTACAGCAGCCAAACCATCGAAGACACGTACGTGGAGGTGGCCCTGGATTCGCTGCTGGCCTATACAGCCTCCAGCATTCCGGGTACGCTCGTGAGCGGCAATACCTACCGGTTTGAAACCGGCGACCTTCCTCCGGGCGTTTGCGGCCAGTTTACCATCCAGGTACTGGTGGATTGTGAGGCGCCGGTGGGCCTGACGCATTGCACCGAGGCGCATATTTTCCCCACCGACTATTGTCCGGCGGCCTCGCCCTGGTCCGGCGCCAACCTGCGGGTGACGGGCTATTGCGAGGGCGATTCGGTGCGTTTGCAAATCAAAAACATCGGCATGGGCGCCATGGCGCAGAGCCTGGATTTTGTGGTCACAGAGGACCTCATCATGGCCAAAACTGCGCCGTTCCAACTGGGCGCCGGCGGCACACTCACGGTCAGCGAGCCCTCCAACGGCTCCACCTGGCGGCTGGAAACCCCGCAAGAACCGGGGCACCCCTGGGGTGGCGTGGTGGCGACCGTGGTGGAAGGCTGCGGCGGATTGAATACGCCGGGCCTGGTCAATATTTTCCCGGTCAACGACAACGACCCCTTCAGTTCGACCGACTGCACGGAAAACACCTCGTCCTACGACCCCAACGACAAACAAGCCTTTCCGACGGGCTACGGCACGGCGCATTTTATCCGGGCCAACACCGACATCGAGTACCTGATCCGTTTCCAAAACACGGGTACGGATACCGCCTTCACGGTCGTATTGCTCGACACCCTGAGTTCCTTCCTCGATGCCTCGAAGGTGCGCCCCGGCGCCGCCAGCCATGCCTACGATTTTGATGTGCTGGGTGGCAATGTGTTGCGGTTCCGCTTCGATCATATTTTGCTGCCCGACAGCAACGTCAACGAGGCCGCTTCGCATGGTTTTGTCAAATTCCGCGTGCCGCAACAAGTCGACAACCCGATCGGCACCCTGATCGAAAACCGCGCCGGCATCTATTTCGATTTCAATGATCCGGTGATGACCAATACCACCTGGCATACCATCAGCGATGAATTTATTCTGGTGAGTACCGACCAGGCCGGCGGGCAATCTCCTCAACTGCGGGTATACCCCAACCCGGGCGCCGAAGCCGTGTTTTTTGAACTCCCCGAGCCCGACGCCAACCGGCAGTTGTGGTTGATGGACGCTCTCGGGACACGGGTAGCGCAGCGCGCCTTTCCGGACGCAGTGTTCCGGTTCGAACGCGGCCAGTTGCCGACAGGCGTTTATTTTTACAGCATTACCGCTGCCAATGGCCTGATCGCCAGCGGAAAAATTGTGCTGAACTAGTACGGTCGTTCAAACAAAGAACGGTTCTTGACAAACGGGAGCCATCCGAATAGGGTGGCTCCTTGTTTTTTGCCGGGGCCCGCCCTCAGCGCCCAAGCACCAGCGCCCGCTCCCCTACCCCGGGCACCACCACCCGATAGACCCCGGCCGGCACGCCGGACAACTCCAACGCAAACCGGTTGTCGCCGGCCTGCAAGGCCAGCGGCATACGCTGCACAAGCCCACCCAACAGGTTGAATACCCGGCATTCTGTCGCCACTGCTGATGCGCTGCGGATGTCTACCCAGCACTGTCCGCTACTAGGGTTGGGAAACACGCGCAGGCGGTTTTCCGGCGCCGGCGCCTCTCCCGTAGGACTTGGCGCCTGCGGGCAAAGGTTGTCGAGCAGGGCCTGGTATTTGGGCGCGGTGCTGAAAAACGGCGGCGCCACGTCGATGTCGTTCAACACGCCCCAGGACCCATAGATGCTCTCTTGCGGGCTGGCCAGGCTGAAATTGCCAAACAGCCGGCTGCCCCAGTTGCGGATGGTGTCGAGCATATCGTCGTATAAGGCATAAATTTCGGGGGCATACTGGGCATCGTACATCGCTTGCTGGTACGGGTAGCCAATGCCAAACACATTGCCCACAAAGTGCTGTCCGCCTTCGTAGTTGACGATCGGCTTGCCAAACAGTTTGATGTTGTTGTAATCCTGCCGGAGCGCCGGAATGAACGTGTGCCAGTTGTGCCGCGCATTGGCCAGAATGTCCTGTGGCGTGGAGGCCGCGTTCAGCACGGGCTGCCCTGTGGCCTCGTGGTTGAGGCCGATGTACGAGGTGGGCGACCCAAGATCCCAGTCTTCGGGCGACAGTTGGGAGAGAATTTGTTCGTTCAGGTAGTTGAAGCCGGCCTGCAAACCCAGCACGCGCTTGACCCTTGTTTTTTGGGCGCCAAACACCTCGTGCCAGATGCGGAAGGTACGCCCGGCTTTGGCCGCCATGGCGCGGCCGTAGTTCAGATTAGAGGGCGCGGTGGCGGTGTTGTAGTGCGCCTGGGCAAAAATCCAGTTCCACACTTCATTGCTGTATTCCAGGTAAATGCGCAGGCCCGGGTTGAGTTGGTCGCGAAACAGCGCTGCCATTTGCGCCACATAGGCGCTGTCGGCGGCATGCGGCACACAAATCCAGACGTCTTTTTGGGTCTGGTTGGCGAGTTGGATCATCAGTTCGTAGGGCACACCTGCCGGTCCGGCGTAGGTGAAGCGGCTGAGGGCCGTCCGTTCGCTCCAGTGCACGACGGGGTTGCCGTTGGTGGCGCCCCAATCCATAAAACGCAGCGCCGCGAAGGGCTCTATTTTTTCTAAAAAACCGGGGTAAAAAGGCTGAGCCGCCAGGTCGGCAAATTCATCCTCCAGGCGCAGCACCCGCACGTTGCGCACCGGATCGCCGGCCTGCGAAACATCAACCCGGAAAAAGAGGTTTTCCGCCGCTGTCACCTCAAACTGGATTCGGCCGGGCGTTTTGCTCGTTTCCACGGCCCCGCCCTGCACCGTCAGGCTGCCCGTGCCGCTGTACAGCAACACATATGTATGCCCAGGCGGCAGGTTGGCGCCTTCTGAGGAGAGCATGAACCGCACTTTATTGGCTACTCCACCCACGGTTTGCGGGATATGCGTGGGGTACCCGTCCGCATCGACCGCCAATTCGGCCGCATGGCCGTTGCTCCAGCAAAAACACGCATCGTCGAAGGCAATAAAATCCGGCCGCACGTGCTTCATCAGGTTGCGCAGCGGCCGCTCCGGCACCCAATCGGCAAAACCCGACAGGTTGGTACCGATGGCCAGATCACACAGCGCCGCTTGCCAGCCCGGGCAAGTGGTGCTGTCTACCGGCACCTGCAACACAAAGGAATCGCGGCAGCCATCCGCGCCGCTGGCCAGGTACGTATACTGCCCCGCAGCCAGCGCCTGGAAGGTAGTGCCGTTGGTCGGCGCCAGGGCGATGCCACCCGCTGTTCGCAGCGAAAACATGGCCGGCGGGTCGTTTACCCGCAGCACGCCGCCCTGGCCGTTGCAGGCGGCTTGCCGGAGCAAGGAAAACGAACTTTGGCAAGGGAAGCTCTGGTTGGCGTCGCGGAGCGTTAACACCTGAAACGCCGTGTGTTCCAGCCCGGCAGCGTCCTGAACGGTCAGCCGAACCGTGAGTTTGCCCAAATCGGCGAAGGTATGATTCAGGGTTGCGCCAGTGGCTTCCGGGGAGCCGTCGCCGAAATTCCAGCGGTAGTGCAGCGGGCTGCCCTCGGGGTCAAAACTGGCGGCGGCGGAAAAATTGACACTCAAGGGAATTTGCCCCTCCGTCGCCGAGGCTGCGATCTGGGCTACGGGCGGCAGGTTGACCGACACTGTGTTGTCAGGCGCCACGCAAGCATAGGAATTGGCGAGGCGGATTTCGTCGATGGCGCCGTTGCCGGGGCTGTCGCCGAGGTAGGCCGCCAGGCTGCGGAACGAGAAGGGGCTGGTGCTGGTTTGCGACAGCGTGGGGCTCGGACTGGTATTGCCCAAGGCGCCGGGGTTTACAAAAAAATCGACCGCCGTGTGCCCGGCGTTGAACTGAATTTTGACCACTAAAAACGCAGCCACACCCGGCGCCACCGCCACCGCCGAGGGATAGTAGGCATCGCCCAGGCGAAGCGTCCAGCGGCGTTGGCCCAGCACCTCAGAGTGACCTTCGAAGTAGCCAAAACTGACTTCCTGGGCCGTACAATCGAGACACCAGGGCGCCTGGCTGTCGTGCAGTCCCGCAAATACCGATTGGTTGTTGTTGTTTTCCTTGCGCAACAGGGCACTGAGCCAGAGCGTGGTGCCCGTTTGGGTGCCGATGGCGTTGTCGGTATCGGAAATAAAGTCGCGGAAGGGGCCATCCGGGTTGGTGTCGAGCCGGCGGCCAGCAGTGAGGTAGACGCGGCCGCCCGTGGCATAGCGCCCGAGCGTCTGCAAGGCTCCAAAGGCGAGCGGCGCCGCACCGGAGCCGGTCTGGTAGCCGGGCAGGATGAGGTCGCCGTTCTGCACCAGCCAGGGCTCCGACCAGCCTGCGCCGCCGGTCTGGCTGTTGAGGGCTGAGTTGGCCGGTGTATCGAAGGCTTCGTAGGCCAGGTAGGTGCAGGGTTGGGCCAGGGCAAAAAAGGGCAGCAAAAGGGCCCAAAGGCAGAGGGCGGAATGTTTTTTCATGGCAGAGATTGGGTTGAATCGGGGTAAAGATAAAGATTGCCCCGCGAGTCCATTGGGCCGCCCTGCGTTTAGAGCATGTTGGATCTTTCCAATTCCTGTTGCACCGCCTGCAACAACTGCTCTTCCGTTTCTTGCAGGTCCAGGAGTTGCCGGTAGTTCATTTTTCTGGTTTCCAGGCAAAATTTGACCAAAATCAGGTACCGCAAGTGCTGCGCGGTCGTGCCGCGTTGGCCATCCAATGCAACCCAATCGTACGGATGGGCATCTGCCGCCGGCCGTGCGGCCCAAAGTTGAGGCAAGGTAAATTGCCGGCCCAGGGAGATGTACTCGGCATAGCCTTCCCATTTCCAGTTGGCATGCCCGCCGAGCGGGTTGGCATCCCAAAGGCCGTGGTGCTCGAATTGGAGGTTGTGGGTGAGCGCATGGGCCATCCATTGTGAAAACCGGAGCTGCTTGCCCTGCCAGTCCAGGACATCTTCTTCCGGGTGCCAGCTGCCGTGTAAGACCGATTTACGGCTGAAGGCCCGGATCAGGTCCTCACCAAGTATCGTTTCGACCAATTGGGGGTACACCGATCCGTCGTTCAGGCACAGCTCGACCTGCAAACCCGGGTCAACTATTTCCGAGGCCTGGAGCATCGAAAAACTTTGGTCCAGCAAGGGCTTCCACCCGTCCGGCAAGGCTTGGTTGTGATAAATGGTGTAATTTTTATACACCGTTTGGTGGGCGTAAAGCAGGGTTGGGAAAAACAAAAAGCCGGCCAGGAGCAGCAGGCAAAAACCCAGGGTGCCGAGGATTCGGTACAGTATTTTTTTAGCAGGTGTTTTCATAACTACGAATTTCGAATAAAAATAACATCTGGATCCAGCAAGTACAGGTTTTGTTCAAGGACTAAAACTTATAATAATTGCCCGGAGTATCGCCACGACAAGGCTCACGACAAAAATAAAAATCAGGTACAGTATGGCCACAAAGGCAATCGAAACGATAAAATCTCCCGCAAACCGATAACCCAGCCCCGAAATACCCCGGCCGACGGCCGACAACAACAGCACGTACCCAAACAGAGATACCTGTGTCATAAAAAACACCATCCAATAGTCCGAACTGCTGCTGAGGCTTTCCCGGTGTTGCCGGTATACCCGGCGCCA
>JADLDL010000092.1 GCA_020846655.1 Saprospiraceae bacterium
GAATCGTGTTCGTGGCTTTCGGAAGGTTCGGAATCGATATCGTTGCAGGGAACGGAGCCGGAATAACCGTAGCCGCACCACCGTTCACACGGTACTGAAGCGTGAACGCATCCGAGCAACCGCCCGGCGTGAACGTCGGCAGGGCCGTCGTGGCCGTAGCAGAGCAATCCAGGGTACCCGTGCTGATCGTTTGGTTTGCAGCCGGCGTCATAGCGCAGGCAGCCGTAGCCAATTCTACGATCGTAGCCGACCAACCGGCCGGCGTAACCGAGGTATCCGAGTCAAACTGGAAGGTCAGAGCGCCCGTGGCGTTGCCAGCCGAAGCCTGGATCGTGCCGGGGGAGTTGGTGCCTTGCCAGCCACCAGCGCGGAACGTGTTGGCGATAGCGCTACCGCTCGAAAACTGGCCAGGAATTACCGTATTCACCGCTGTATTGGTGATGTCCGCTACCGAAGCCAGCGTGCCGTCATAAATATATAAGGCGTCGAAGGTATTCTCCGTAGCGAATGCCGAGAACGTAACCCGAATTTTGTTGCCCGCGATGGTCGGGGCAAAGGTCACCACCGACAAAGTCGGGTTGGACGAGCTCGAATAAGACGCTGCTGCACCACCGTTGTCAAAAAAGTTGAAAAATTGACAAGCCGCCGGATTGGCAATCTGGAATGTGCTAAACACCCCAGTGTTAAAGGGCATATTGACGTTGGTCTGAGCGAATGCCCGTGCCCCGCACAAGCTACCCAGCAACACCATTGCCCAAAGTGTAATATTTCTTTTTTTCATGAGATAAAAGTTGTGTTCAAATTTTGATAAAAGAACGAGACCTGATTAACTGCCAGACGTTTAGTCCGTCAGCAAACTTACTGCGTCATCCCGCAGCAAATCGCGCATGGCTTTGTCCACCGTTACGTCCAGGTTCGAAGGGCCGTTCAAGGCAGTCTGGCTGCTGGTCAAAAAGTCAAAACCTGCGTTTACTGCCTCTTCCGTCGTCAAACCACTGTCGATCTTGCTGTAGATCGTTTTGTAGTAATAAACGTGGGCTTTGGCATTGTTCAATACCGGGCCGGCCGGTTGGTTCAGATCGGCTTTGAAGCCGTCGATCGCTGTGAGCAGTACCACCTTAGCGGCATCCGACTGCTTCCAGTTCAAAGACTGTGCTGTAACGCTTCCCGTTGTCAGCAACATCACTCCAAACAGGAACAGACCCGCCATAAATGGCATAAGGCCCTGTTTTGCGAATGTTCTTTTCATGTGAAAAAGATTTAAAGTTAAAAGATGTTTAATTTAATACTGATTTAATAATCAATGACTTATGTCTGCTTGTATCAGAATGCTATATAATAGGAAAGGCATCGATCACGCAGACACACCTGGCGCAATCAATACCGGAATATTGACAAGAATGGACTGTGGTAGAGGACCTTTCGATACAGTTCATTTTCATGAGATGAGTGATTAAACAGGTCTAATCCCTGTTTAATCAGATTAAAAAATTGCGTCTTTCAGGTTTATACGGGAAACCGGGTTGTATCAACCTGAAAAACAAACACGCCCGGACGTTTTCCGGCGTCAATCGGATGGGAACTGTAAAGGAGAGCGAAAAAATTCAGTCTGGAAACCAGCGGGACTTTTGGCATCTTGTCTGGAGTAGCAGATGCTAGAAAACGCTCATGAGATTATGAAATAAGATTAAAAGGAAGCGATGACCAAAATTAAAGGACAAATATATCTCTGTTTTAGGATTTTATTTTAGATCCCAAAATATTTTTTACTTAAAACTTAGATCGGGCGGTCGTTTGGGTGAAAATAAGCGGCTACCGGCAATTTTATGAAGTTTAGTTGCTCACAGGCACCACCCAGTCCAAGCGTTTAAAGGGGCTGTAGGGTACGGTCGTCAGGTCGACTTCCGGATCTACAAAAAACTGAGGCGCCCGCCCGTTGTAGCCAAACCGTATCCGCGCTTTGACGACGGCGTTGGGAATCCCTTGCAGAACAGCCTCTTCTTTTAAAGCCAAGGCAAAATCGCGCACCGCTCGGGGGTCTAAGGCCAATGTTCGGATTTGTGAAGGGTTCAAAAAAGTGGGAATTTCAACATTCAGGCTTTGCTGGGTCGTTGGATTTATGATGGCAAAGGCCATCTCTTCGGGGTTGCGGGTATCGTTTTTGACCCGCCAGGCAAACCGGTTGCCTATAGTGGTGTAATCCAGGGGGTTGGGTAAAAAGAATCCCCGCAGTGGAAACAACACCTGAAAGGCAAAATAACCCAGCAGCAAAACGGCAGTGATATTCTTGGTAGCGGGCATGAGTGCCAGCAGTTTCACTTCTGTTTTTTTTGCTTTGCTCCCTTTTTCAGGGGCTGTAGCGCCCGGTTTGACGGCATAATCCTTCAACAAAGGAATTTCAGACGTATCAAAGAACAAAATTATGGCTCCCAGCATGACAAAAGGAAAAATACTGATGTCATCGAATACCTGAGAGTTGGTCAGGTGAAACAAGGCAAACGGTATCCAAGCCCAGTTTCGCACCGGCTTATACCACAGCAAAAATGGGGCCAAAATGTCCAGGAGAAAGCCGCCGTAAGTAAACAAACCGATGTTAAAATCATGCTTGATCAAGGGCGCCATAAAATGATCCGCCGGCATTTGGTGAATCAGGGAGCTCATGGGTTCTTGCCGCAGCAACCAGTCTCCTTTTAACTTGACCACGCCGGCAAAGAAATACACGGCCATGATCTGCGCCTGTAAAATAAATTGCTGCCACCGCGGGACAAACTCAAAGGGCCGATTCTTGCTGCGCACCGAAAAATACCGGTCGGCGTCCGTAGCACTCAGCAACAACGGCAACAGCATGAACAGGTAGATGTGGTTGTTGTAGTAACTCTTCTCCTGAAACAAGAAAAAGGCCAGGCAGAGCGAAAAAATCCAACACGCCCAACGAAACATAAAACCCAAAGCAATGGCCAGCGCCGAAAAACCCATCAGCAAAAGCAAGCCATTCATGACCGGCCCCGAAAAGGGCTGCACCCATCCCAGGTAGTCGAATTTGAAGAGTACCTTCGGCTTTAGAAGACCTTCACTAATAAACCCGATCCTGTTCAAATACGCCGTGTAGTATACCATAAACAGGCCAAAAATCAGCCGGAACAGACCGATAACCTGACCATCAGTGGGCGAAACCAACCAAGCCCTGAATTTTTGGATTGCAGTAGACATGGGGCAAATATAAAGCGCTGCCTACATTTGCACTCAAAAGTTGGAAAAGAAAAGAAACTTGTGTCATGAATAAAAACTTCCCTATTCTTCCCTATTCTGCCCTGATCTGCCTGGCCGTATTGCTCCTCACTACCCTGGCCTGCAACAGCGATCAAGCATCCAGTATCTCCTCCACCGAAACCGGGGAAGAACCAACCCTCACGGCACAAAACCCTCGCCTCCGACTGCTCAGCGCAGCCGAATCCGGGCTCGATTTTGTCAATGAAATCGAAGAAAGCGCCGAAAGCAACCCCACCAACAACATTAATATTTACAACGGCGGCGGCATCGCCATCGCCGACGTCAACCACGATTCCCTGCCGGATATCTACTTCATCAACTGTAGCGGAAAAAACAAACTCTTCCTCAACCAGGGCCAATGCCGCTTTAAAGATGCCACCGACGGCTCCGGACTCGAATCGGCCGACGGCTTTGAAACCTCCGCCACCGCCGTCGATATCAACGCCGACGGCTGGATGGATTTTTATGTCGGCCGGGCTGGCCCGTTCCCCGCAGAGCAGCGCAAAAACCGACTTTTTGTCAACAACGGCCTCAACGCTGCCGGCCAGGTCACTTTTTCTGAAAAAGCCGCCGAATACGGACTCGACGTGGACACCCGAACCTCCGGCGCCAATTTCTTCGACTTCGACCTCGATGGCGACCTCGATGTCTACATCCTCAACTACCCCATCTCGTTCGAGTACACCAGCAAAATCGAAGCCCGCCTGGATGAAAAAACCGACCAGTACATACCCGTTTTGAAACCGAAGACCGAGTGGGACAGCGACCGCCTCTACGAAAACGACGGCAAAGGCCATTTCACCGATATTTCCAAAAAAGCCGGCATTCAAAACTTCGCCTACGGACTTAGTGTCACCGTCTCCGATTTTAACGGCGACCACTACCCCGACGTCTACGTGGGCAACGACTTCATCCAACCCGATATCCTCTACATCAACAACCGAAACGGCACCTTCACCGACCGGCTCGGCGAATACGTCCAGCACACCACCCAACACACCATGGGCGTCGATATCTCGGATTTCGACAACGACGGGCTGGTCGACCTGATCGGGGTAGATATGCTTCCGGAAAAGCACTTCCGGCAGAAATCCACCATGAATACCAATTCCCAAAGCCGGTACAACACCCTCAAAGAACACGGGTATTTCGAACCCATGGTGCGCAACGTGCTCCATCACAACAACGGAAACGGCACGTTCAGCGACGTGGGCTGCATCGCCGGCGTCTACAAAACCGACTGGAGCTGGAGCAGCCTCTTCACCGACCTCGACAACGACGGCTACAAAGACCTCGCCATCACCAACGGCTACCGCCGCGAGGTGACCGATATGGACTTCGTCAATTTTACCTTTGCTGAAATGCGCAAGGCCGGCGACCTGAAGCAGCAGTTCCCCAACATCCAGGACATGCTCAAACTAATCCCCACCTATAAAGTACGCAACCACGTCTTTCGCAACCGGGGCGACTGGACCTTCGAAGACGTGTCGGGCAACTGGCTCGACATGCCGCCCTCCTGGTCCAACGGCGCCGCTTATGCCGACTTCGACCGCGACGGCGACATGGATTGGGTCATGAACAACCTCGTCGACAAACCCTTCCTCTACGAAAACCTCAGCCGCTCCCTGCCCGCCAGCAATTACCTGCAACTCCAATTGCAAGGCGCCGTACCAAATATCATGGGCATCGGCGCTACCGCCACCCTTTCCACCGGCGCCCAGCAACAATACCAGGAAATGACGCCCACACGCGGTATTTTCTCTTCCGTCGAGCACCTCTTGCACTTCGGGTTGGGCAACGCCGCCAAAGTAGACCAACTGGTCGTGCGCTGGCCCGATGGCAAAACCACCACGATCAGCAACATTCCGGCCAACCAGCGCCTCACCCTCAAACAATCGGAAGCCAATGGCCGCGATGCCGGCCCTGCTGCCCCGGCTCCCCGCTTCCTGCAAGACGTAACTGCCGCCTCTGGCGTCGCTTTCCGACACGTTGAAAACGAATACCTCGATTTTGACGCCTTTTTCCTGCAACCCTGGAAAGAATCGGACCTCAGCCCCCAATTGGCGAAAGGCGACGTGAACAACGATGGCCTCGACGATTTTTATATTGGAAAAGCCTTCGGCGAGCCCGGCGCGCTCTACGTACAAAGCCCCGACGGGCGTTTTCGCCAAAGCTCGGCCGATATCTGGAAACAGGATATCGCTTACGAAGACCATGGCGCCCTCTTTTTTGACGCCGATGGCGATGGCGACAACGACCTGCTGGTCATCAGCGGCGGCGCAGAAGCCGATCCCAAATTTGCCGGCGTAGCCTGGCAAAACCGCCTGTATATCAATACGGATGGCAAAGGAAAATTTGCCAAAACAGCCAATGTATTCCCAACGCAGGCAGACAATGTCGGCGGCCGCGCCACCGCCTATGACTATGACGGCGACGGCGACCAGGATATATTCATTGGCGGCCGTGTCACGCCCGGCCGTTGGCCGCTGACGCCCCGCAGCGTGGTCCTGCGCAACGACCGCAACCGGTTTACCGACGTGACCGCCCAGGTAGCGCCCGAATTCGAACGCTGTGGGATGGTCACCGACCTGGTTTGGGCCAATGTAAACAATGACCCGGCGCCCGAACTCCTCGTCACCGGCGAATGGATGCCGCTGATGGTCTTTACCCTGGAGCAGGGAAAACTCAAAAACAGCAGCGCCGCATTTGGCCTGGACCAGTCCAACGGCCTCTGGAACCGGCTGGCCGTCGCTGACCTGGACAAAGACGGCGACCTGGATGTCGTGGGCGGCAATTTTGGCCTCAACACCCGCTTGGTGGCCTCCGACAAGGAGCCCTTGCACTGCTACGCCAAGGATTTCGACGGCAACAGTAGTATCGACCCCATCATCACGTTTTTTGAAGAGGGAAAAGAGTACCCCATCATGCGGCAAGACGCCATGATTAAGCAAATCCCATCGCTGAAAAAGCGGTTTATTTATGCCAAAGACTACGGCAACGCCACCATTGAGGACATCTATGCCCGCGACATCCTGAACACGTCCCTGACCCTAAACGCCTATACCCTGGCCAGCAGTTGGTGGGAAAACCAGGGCGGAAAATTTGTCCGCCATGCGCTGCCCCTGCAAGCCCAACTGTCGCCCGGTATCGGATTGCTGGTGCAAGACGTGAACGCCGATGGCAACCCGGACATCGTGTTGGCCGGCAACAAACTCGGCATCGAGGTCGAAACCGGCCGCTGCGACGCCGGCGTAGGCGCTGTCCTGCTGGGCGACGGCCGCGGCGGGTTCGCCTGGTCCCCCAACACCCGCACCGGATTCTGGGCGCCGGGCGAAGTGCGCGACCTGGCCGTACTCCGGGGCGCCGGCGGAAAAACCCAAATCATTGTCAGCAACAACAATGCCGCCGCGCAGGTCTATCAGATAAAAGCGACACCGATTGTTCAATAGTACTTGTTGCGGTGAGCGGCTTTGGCGATAAAAAACCGCTCACCGAAATAAGCCTAGTGTGAAAAATCTATCCAAAGAAGCATATTATGAAACAACGAGGCGCCTTATTTTTTTATATAATTTCTATTTGTCTCGTATATGTGCAGCAAGCCTTTTCGCAAGCGCAGGTTTATAATATAAAAACCTTTGGAGCAATAGATGACGGCCAAACACTCAATACCGTTTCGATACAAGCGGCTATAGACAGCGCCTATAGTCGTGGCGGCGGCATAGTACTGGTTCCGGCCGGCCGTTTTCTCAGCGGCAGCATTTTTTTAAAAAGCGGTGTGGAACTCCAACTGGCAGAAGGCGCCACCCTACTCGGCAGCACCAACCGCTTCGACTATCAAAAACTCACCTGGCACGCCCTCGTTCTTGCCAAGGGACAACACCATATCGCCATCACCGGCCGGGGCTGCATCGACGGGCAGGGCGCCGCGCTGGCTGCCCATGTGGTGCAGTTGGTCAAGGAGGGTAAAATCGTGGATCCCTACTGGGGCAACAACCGCCCCCACGAACGCGAACGCCCCCAACTGATCGAACTCGTCCAGTGCCGGCAAGTGCGCGTAACCGGTGTGCTGCTGAAAAATTCGGCCTGCTGGGTGCAAACCTACGAGCGTTGCGACGGGTTGGTTATCAGCGACATACGCGTGGAGAGCCGGGCCTATTGGAACAACGACGGCATCGACATCGTCGATTCCCGCAACGTGCAGGTGCGCAATTGCGACATCAACGCCGCCGACGACGGCATTTGCCTAAAATCTTCCTTTCCACCCGCATTTTGCGATAGTATTTTAATCGAAAATTGCCGCATCCGCTCCAGCGCCAGCGCCCTCAAATTCGGCACAGCCTCCAAAAGCGGCTTTCGCAACGTGCGCGTGCGGGGGCTCCGCGTGGCCGACACCTACCGCTCGGCCGTAGCCCTCGAAATCGTGGATGGCGGCTCTATGGAAAACATCGAAATATCGGATATTCAGGCGACCAACACCGGCAACGCCATCTTCGTTCGCCTGGGCCACCGCAACCAAAAAGGCGAGATCGGCACCCTGCGCAACATCCACCTGCACGACATCACCGTGGAAGTGCCCACCGGCCGGCCGGATGCCGGCTACGCCTTTGAAGGCCCCGAGGTAACGGCGCCGCACAACCTCATTCCTTCGTCTATTTCCGGCCTGCCGGGCCACCCGGTGCAGCAAGTCCGGCTCGAAAACATCCTTATTCGCTTCGGCGGGGGCGGCCGGCCCGAACGGGCCCAGGTGCCGCTGCATGCCCTCGACAGCATCCCGGAACGACCAGCCGATTACCCGGAGTTTTCGATGTTCGGCGAACTGCCGGCCTGGGGGTTTTATGTCCGGCACGTAGAGGGGCTGGAGATGAAAAATATTCGCCTGGAATGCCGGGAACCCGATTTTCGCCCGGCGCTGCTGTTCGACGACGTACAACAGCTCTCCCTCCGGAACATCCGGATCGGGAACGGCGGCGGCTTGCCGGCAGTGGTGCTGCGCAACGCACCAAGTACCCTGCTGAAAAAGGTACGGCTCGGCCGACAACCGGCGGTGGTATTGAAACTGGAGTAACCGGTACGGCCTGTTTTTCAAAGACTTGGACGCCCCGTCGGCACTTATTCGATGATGCCGTTGGCCATAATTTCCATATCGTAGGTGCGCGAAGAGGTCGGGTCAAAAGCATCGCGCTCGTCCGACTCCCCTTCGGCGATGTAAATAACCCAATCTTCGTCGATGGTGGCTACCGCCCGTTGTACCTTTTTGGAAGTCGTTACCTTGGTAAATGCAATGACCCGCCGGCCGATCAGTTGGCCCGTGTTGGTGAAGGTAGCCAGCACGTATTCGTAGTTCAACAAGGTGGCCTTCCACCACACCAGCGCAATGAACGATTCGGTGTTGTCGATGGCAAAGCAAGGCACGTACTCGGTGAATTCATCGTCGGCCACCGTTTGATCGGTGGGGTGGATAAAGTGAACCACCATGCTGTCGGACAGGGGTTCGTTTTCACGGGCAAACACATGGTGTGTTTCTTCGCCGAGGGTTACCGGCATCGGAACAGGCGGAAATTTGGCAACAAAATCGGCAAACATATACTTCACAACGATCAGGCGTTTCGCGCCCCGAGGGGTCGCTTTTTTCAAAAATGGCCGCAAAGATAAATCCCCTTGCCGGGATTCAGGGTCTGCCGTTCAAAAAAGAAGCGCTCAACGGCCTTTCCCGATAATTTCAAAAGGCTGTGTGATGCGGTAGCCATGGGCATCTACCAGCGTCAAGGTATGTTTGCCCAGCGGCGGTTGCAGGGCCATTTGGTGAAAGGTGCGGGTACTGCCCAGGTAGGCGCCATCGAGGTGCCAGAACACCTCCGTTTCCGGCACGCGGTGCGCCACCTGAAACACGGTGCTGCCCAGGCGGCCGTCGAGGTCTACCGGCACATAAATGCGCGTTGGGGTTTTCGGGTAAATCAACTGCATGGGCGACTGTTCCGGGCCAGTGGGCGCCAGCAGGCAATCGGGGCGGAACGGCGGCGGCGACACGTAGGCAGGGTTTTTACTTTTAAAATAAAACTCCTCCAGCGGCGACAGCACAAACCAGGGCCGGTGCTGCATGCCGGCCGGCGCTTCGCAGGCGCTGGTCACCTGCCACTGGCCGCTGGGGTCGAGGTGCAGCAATTGGTGGTACGGGCAGGCTGCCGATTTCAGGCCGGTCTTCGGTATCCAAACCGTATCGGCCTCGCAATAGGCGCCGGCGCGAAAACCGCTTTGGCGGCACACGGGCACCTGCGTCATGTCGTCGTAGGGTGGCTCAAACCATTCCTGGCCGCCGGGCAGTTGTTCAAAAATTTCAAACAACACGGGCGCCGCTATGTCCACCCCGATCAGGCCGGGACGCCCTTCGCCGTCGGCATTGCCCACCCAAACTCCCACGGCGTAGCGCGGGGTGACCCCGGCCGCCCAGGCGTCGCGAAAGCCGAAACTCGTGCCGGTTTTCCAGGCGATGGGCCGGCTGGCCTGAAACAACTCCCACTCGCCGGCGCTGGTGGGGCGTTCGACCTGTTGCATGGCCTCAAAACTAAACCAAATCGCCGCCGCGCTCAGCCCTGCCCCTGTTGGTGCTTCCGCTGGCGGAGCCCTTGTTTCGAACCGGGGCGGCCGAAAATCGTTGGGGTCCGACTTTCCGTTTCGGTCGTAAAAAGCGCCCAGGCGGCGCGCCATGCAGGCATAGGTATTGGTGATATCCAGCAATTTGGCTTCGGCGCCACCGAGGATCAGCGACAGGCCATAGTGGGCCGGCGGAAAACGAAGGGTCGACAGGCCCAGGTGTTGCAATTCGAAGTGAAATTTTTCCAGCCCGTGCTGTTGCAGGAGCAATACGAACGGCACGTTGAGCGAACGCACCAGCGCGCGTTTGGCCGGCACGGCGCCGTCGTAGGTTTCGTAAAAATTTTCCGGTTTGTATTGCCCCAATTGAGTGGGCACGTCGTGCAGGAGGCTATTGGGCAACATATCGCCGCTTTCGAGGGCCTCTGCGTACAAAAACGGCTTCAGGATGCTGCCGGTGCTGCGGGGCGCATCGATGATGTCCACTTGTTCGCCGTGTTCGGCGCCGGCGCCCACGACGTTGCCAACGTAGGCCAGCACCGCGCCAGTCGACACCTCCATGACCACGGCTGCCAGGTTGTGGACGTCGTTGCCGCGATACAGTTCCTGGCGGCGGGCCAGGATGTCGGTCAGCCGCAGTTGCAGGTGCCTGTCGATGGTGGTGGCAATGCGGGAGGTATTGGCGGTGGGCTTGGATCGGGCCAGCCGGTCGAGCAAGTGGGGCGCTACCTGCGGCAAGGCGACTGGGGCTTCCGGAAGCGGCTCTTCTTTGGCCAGGGAGCATTCCAGGGCATCCAATTGGCCATTTTGCTGCAAGCGGTCGAGCAGGCGGTTGCGTTTGGCGAGCAGGGCGTTCCGGTTTCGGCCGGGGTGGATGAGCGCGGGGCTGTTGGGGAGTACGGCCAGCGTGGCGGCTTCGGCCCAACTGAGCCGACTGGGGTCTTTGCCGTAGTAGCGCCAGGAAGCCGCTTCGAGGCCCACGACATTGCCGCCAAAAGGCGCATGGGCGGCGTACAGGGCCAGAATTTCGCGTTTGGAGTAGCCTAGTTCGAGGCGGGTGGCCATGAACGATTCGATGGCTTTTTCCCACAGGGTGCGGGCGGGGTTTTGGCGGGCCAGGCGAATCACCTGCATGGTTAGGGTACTGCCGCCGCTGACCACCTTTGCGTGCCGCAGGTTGAGCCAGAGGGCCCGGCTCAGGCTCAGCACATCGACGCCGGGGTGCCACCAAAAACGCTTGTCTTCAAAGGCCACCACACAATCGGCATACTTTTGGGGCACTTCGCTTTGGTAAGGGAAACGCCACTGCCCGTCGGCGGCGATACGTGCGCCGAGCAGTTCGCCCTGGTTGTCTTCGAGGATAAATGACACGGGATTGTCAAAAAGTGGCCGGGGCAAACAAAAAAGCCACAACACAAGCAGCACGCCCAAACCCACACACGTCTTTGGGTAAAGAGCCGGGATGCTGCGCCAGGCACTTATGTTAAATGTTTTCGCCATTTTTTTGGAACAATACTTGTGCATTTATTTCCGCCGCGAGAAAGGTAAGGCGCTAAAGTTCATCGTTTCATAACCTGGCGTTCAGAACTTTTTTAGTTGTAAAATTGTATTCTTGTAGCGAAAGGGCCCCTTATACCTGCTTTTTTGTGAAAAGTCAATATTTCTGATTAAAATTTTGCGTATTTTTAGAAACCTTTCGCAAATATTTCGTTATAGTTGTAGAATACTAACACTGCTTCGTCCATATGCGCCAGCTAAAGATTACCCACAAAATTACCACACGCGAAAGCCTCGCGTTGGACAAGTACCTGACCGACATCGGAAAAATTCCGATGCTCCACGGTGAGGAGGAGGCCGAACTCGCCCGGCGTATCCGGGATGGCGACCAGGATGCGCTGGACAAACTCACCCGCTCCAACCTGCGTTTCGTGGTTTCGGTAGCCAAACAATACCAAAACCAGGGCTTGTCCTTGTCAGACCTCATCAACGAAGGCAACGTCGGCCTGATGAAAGCCGCCAAACGCTTTGACGAAACAAAGGGCTTTAAATTTATTTCTTACGCCGTTTGGTGGATCCGCCAAAGTATCCTGCAGGCGATCGTGGAAAACAGCCGCATCGTGCGGATGCCGCTGAACAAAGTCGGCTCCTACAACAAGGTCAACGAGGCCTATATTTCGTTTGTGCAGGAATTTGAACGGGAACCTACCGACGAGGAACTGGGCGAATTGCTCGACATGAGCCCCCGGGAGGTGCAAACCATGATGCGCAGCACTTTGCGGCACGTGTCGTTCGACGCCCCCTTGTCCAGCACCGAAGAAGGCGAAGCCACCATGCTCGACGTATTCATGCCGGAAGATGCGCAGGAACCGGACCTCGAACTCATGGCCGAGTCGCTGCGCGAAGAAGTCGCACAAGGCCTGTCGATCCTGTCGCCGCGAGAAGTGGAAGTCATCGCGTCCTACTACGGCCTGAACGGCTACAAACCGCTCACCCTGGAGGAAATCGGCGAGTTGTACGGCCTGACCCGCGAACGGGTGCGGCAAATCAAAGAGCGGGCCATTCGCCGGCTCCGCAAAGCCTACAACCGCAATGCCCTGAAATCCTACCTTGGATAAAATTGAGATATCAGTTATAGTACAGGCAGCCGCCGGGTGGAAGCATCCGGCGGCTGTTCTTTTTGGACCCAGCCTGCCCAACTGATGACGGGCGCCTGTTGCTTTGTCATTTTCATCGCCACTTTCTGCCAAAAAAACACCCGCTCGTACACACAAACTGCCAATCAGTCAGGTTTGCCGGGCGTGGCACATTCATTGATAATCCAGTTTAAACACAAATCCATTAACCGGTAACCAACGGACCTGAAACCATAAAATAAAGACATGGGAAAAATTATCGGCATTGACTTAGGAACAACAAACTCTTGCGTGGCTGTGATGGTCGGCAATGAACCCGTAGTAATTGCCAACGACGAAGGCGCACGCACCACTCCTTCGGTAGTGGGTTTCCTGGACAACGGCGAGCGCAAAATCGGCGCTCCAGCCAAACGCCAGGCCATCACCAACCCGAAACGCACCGTTTCATCCATCAAACGCTTCATGGGCATGCGCTTCTCGGAACGCAGCGATGAAGCCGGCCGCATCCCCTACATTGTAGTCCGCGGCGATAACGATACCTGCCGCGTCGACATCGACGGGCGGCTCTACACTCCCCAGGAAGTGTCGGCCATGGTGTTGCAAAAAATGAAAAAAGTAGCCGAAGACTACCTCGGCGAAACCGTAACCGAAGCCGTGATCACGGTACCGGCCTACTTCAATGACTCGCAACGCCAAGCCACCAAAGAAGCCGGCGCCATCGCCGGCCTCGACGTAAAACGGATCGTGAACGAACCCACGGCAGCAGCCCTGGCCTATGGCCTCGACAAACGCCACAAGGACATGAAAATCGCGGTCTATGACCTGGGTGGCGGCACGTTTGACATCTCCATCCTCGAACTCGGCGGCGGGGTGTTTGAAGTAAAATCCACCAACGGGGATACGCACCTCGGCGGCGACGACTTCGACCACGTCATCATCGAGTGGCTGGCTTCCGAATTCCAGCGCGAAGAACACATGGACCTGCGCAAAGATGCCATGGCCCTGCAGCGCCTGAAAGAAGCCGCCGAGAAAGCCAAAATCGAACTCTCGGCCGGACAGGAAACGGAAATCAACCTGCCGTACATCACCGCTGTCGACGGCGTGCCCAAGCACCTGGTGAAAAAACTGAACCGCGCCCGCTTCGAACAAATGGTCGATTCGCTGGTGCAACGCACCCTGGAGCCCTGCCGCCTGGCACTGAAAGACGCCGGCATGCAGCCCTCAGAGGTTGACGAGATCATCCTCGTCGGCGGTTCCACCCGCATCCCGCGCATCCAGGAAGCCGTAGAGCAGTTTTTTGGCAAAAAACCGAACAAGAGTGTGAATCCCGACGAAGTGGTGGCCGTAGGCGCCGCGATCCAGGGTGGCGTACTCAGCGGCTCGGTCAACGATGTGCTGCTGCTCGACGTATCGCCCCTTTCCCTGGGCATCGAAACCATGGGCGGCGTGTATGACGTGGTGATTGAAGCCAATACGACGATTCCGACCAAAAAGTCGAAATCCTACTCTACCGCCAGCGACAACCAGCCGCAAGTGGAAATCCACGTGCTCCAGGGCGAACGCCCGATGGCCCGCGACAACCGCTCCGTCGGTCGTTTCATTCTCGATGGCATTCCGCCGGCCCCGCGCGGTGTACCCCAGGTGGAAGTAACCTTCGACATCGACGCCAACGGCATCCTCTCGGTAACGGCTCTGGATAAAGGCACCGGCAAACAACAAAACATTCGGATCGAAGCCAGCACCGGCTTGTCTAAAGAAGAAGTGGCCCGGATGAAAGCCGAAGCCCAGGCCAACGCCGAAAACGACCGCCAGACCCGCGAACGCGCCGAGAAACTCAACCAGGCCGACTCGCTCATTTTCCAAACGGAAAAACAACTGCGTGAATTCGGGGAAAAGGTGCCGGCCAACCACCGCGAAAACATCGAAACTGCACTCGCCAGCCTGCGCGAAGCCCACAAGGCCGAAGACATCAGCCGGATCGACACAGCAACCGAAGCCCTCACGGCCGCCTGGAATGCAGCCAGCCAGGATATCTACCAGGCCACGCAATCGGCCAACGGCGGCGCAGCCGAGAACCCCTACGGTTCGAGCACAGGCGGCCCAACCGGCGGCGCGGGTAACGCCAGCGGCAGTACCGGCGGCGACACCCAGGATGTGGAATTTGAAGAAGTGAAAAACTAAGACCGGACGTTCCGGAACGATACGATACAGCGTCAGCCCGAATGTTTCAGCGATGAAATATTCGGGCTTTTTATTTCCAGGTCTGTGGCAGGCTTTTTTGTTTACAAGACTTCGAAAGTCGCCAGCATTTTCTCGGCGAGCGGCAAGGATTTGCCATAGGCGGTCTCTTCGGCCGTAAAGGTCAGGATAAATACCAGCGGGCCTTTGAACCAGTATTGTTGTTTCCAGTGCAAGGACAACTGGCCTTGTTTGCCGGTAAATTCGATTTCGTAGTACCAGAGGCCGCGTCGCTCTTTTTTTTGCGTACCCAGTACCTTGGCGCCTTCGATGTAATTTTCAATCTGGTCGACAGCAGCCTTCGCGAAGGCCTCCATCGTGACCACTTCGGTGCCCCCCAGGTTGACCATATTGAGGTTGATGTTTTCTTTAAACTTGTCTTTGTCTGAGTCCAGTGGGGCAAACAGAATAAAACTGGTGCCCATTACGCCGGTCTCATCCAGCGCCCACTCAACCGGGTAATGAATCTTGAAATTGGTATGCGCCAGTTTCCGCCACGTTTTTTTGCCGGCAGTACCTGTCGAGTCCGTTTGACCGAAAGCAACAAGTCCCAGGAAAAGAAGCGGAAACCAAATACTTAGTTTTTTCATGAAATGAAGTGGATATTGCCCTCCAAAACGGGTACGTTGGCCCGGGATCTGATAGAAGGGCGAAGATACGGAGATTGTTTGGGGTACCCTATTGCACCGTTTTTTATTCGGTGGGGTTGAAGCGGGCTTAAGGAGGCCAGGCAATTCATTGGACAAAACAAAGACCAAAACGGACTACGAAATCAATTTTACGAAGTATTTTTATGGGTTCAAACCATAAAGGCCGCTTGGAAACATTAGCCAGGAGGTTCTAGGTTTGGAAACCGAAAGATTGGGTATGATGAATCAAATTTTTGAAAAATGAAGATCAACAGCATCCATATTAAAAATTTTAAAGGCATTGATGACAAAGATTTCTATCTGAATTCTCAATTTACCGTATTTATTGGAGACAATGCTACCGGAAAAACATCCATTTTGGATGCACTTGCCATTTGTTTGGGTAGTTTTTTTATTGAAATGGGTATAGGGGTTAATACTCGTACGATTCAAGATCACGAAGTCAGAACAATTAATACAAATGGACAGGCCCGCCCCCAATTGCCGGTGTCTATCACTGCAAAAGGGATAGTTAACGATCAGAAAATACAATGGAAAAGGGAGATTATAAAACAAAAAACCACATCCAAGGATGCCAAAACAATAAGCCAATTGGCACAAAAATTAATGCAGGAAAGCAGGAAAGGTAACAATGTTATATTTCCAGTGCTTGCTTTTCATGGTACCGGGCGCTTATGGGCAGAACATGAAAAAGTAGGCTTTCAGAAGCAAGAGGAAGGCATCAAAATGGCCTATAATAACTGCCTTTCTGCAAAATCGAGTAGCAGAGAGTTTTTGGAATGGTACAAAACACAAGAAGATACAATTGCAAAATTCGACCAGCATTTGGACAAAGCCCATTTAACCGCTTTTAAAAATATCATCCTTTCCCTAGTCCCGGATGAAAGATGGCAAGACATGGCTTTTGATCGAAAACAAGAGGAGTTGGTAGGCATATTCACTGATACAGCGGGCAAAAAGCACAGATTAGCCTATCGCCAATTAAGCGATGGGTTCCGAAATATCATCGGTTTGGCTGCCGACATTGCCTACCGCTGCATCCAACTTAATCCGCATTTAGGCGAAAATGCGGTGGCCGAAACACCCGGCCTCGTCCTCATCGACGAACTCGATCTTCACCTGCATCCCAACTGGCAACGTCACATCGTCGCCGATCTGAAACGCGCGTTCCCGAAGATTCAGTTCGTGGCCACTACGCACTCGCCGTTTATTGTACAGAGCCTTGCTAAAGACGAACTTATTAATTTAGACCCTAACAATGAGGGCGTAGAAAACAATCCTTTTGATTATGGTATCGAGGATGTGGCAGAGATTGAAATGGGTGTGGAAGATGTCGCTCGAAGTGAAGAGTTTAAAAAGAGGGTTGAACTTGCCTCCCAATATTACAGCCTAATTGCACAGGGCAAAACGAGTGAAACCAATCATCAAGTGGCCGAACTTCGCCGACAACTTAACGAACTGGAGGATAGATTCAGTGATGACGCTACTTTTGTTGCAACCCTGAAACTTGAAAGAGAAGCCGCAAAATTATGAGACCAGTCGCAAAATGGAGCGTAGGCCAAACGTTTACCCGTAACGGAAATCAGGAAACTGTTTCGACGAATTACAATCCATATGGAAATGCAAATCCAGTTTTACAGTTAAACTTGGGTGACTATTGCAGCTATTGCGAAGTTTTTAGTTCAGATTTAGAGGTGGAACACGTTGTTGCAAAACACCAGGATGATTCGAAAAAGACAGAGTGGGATAATTTTCTACTCGCCTGCGGGCGCTGCAATGGACGCGACAACAAATCCAACAAACATGTGGATTTGAACGATATTTACCTGCCTCACTCCCACAATACACTTTTCATTTTTGAATACAAAGAGGGTGGACTAATCGACGTTCATTCACAAGTGGGGCGCCCTGATCAAATCACCAAAGCCAAGGCATTGTTAGATTTAGTCGGCTTGGACAAATACCCCGGCAATCCAAAATATCCGCCTTCCCAAACCCACCCAATGGGTTTTCCGGAAAATGATAAACGTTGGGAGGGGCGGCGTACGGCGTGGGAAAAAGCCAAACGAAAACTTGAAGTATTTGAAAAAGGGGATATTGATGCTGATGCAGTGGCGAAATTTGCTAGAGAGCGCGGCTTCTTTTCCGTTTGGCTCAGCGTATTTCATGCCCACCCGGTAGTTAAACAGGCAATGATTTCTCTTTTTACTGGAACTGAACCAACTTGCTTTTCCCCAAACTCATTCGACCCAATTCCGCGAAACCCCAATAATCCTACTGACCCTATCTAACCGGTCCCGAACCCCAACAACTCCAAGCCCCCATCCGGTGTGCAATGGATCAGAAACCTTCTCTATGTCAAAACAACTCCTTCTCCTCGCTCTTTTTCTTACCTGCACCAACCTGCCAGCACAGCCCCTCACCGTCATCACCTACAACCTCCGCTACGACAACCCCGGCGACGGAGAAGACGCCTGGCCCAAACGCCGCGATTTCCTGGCCGCCCAACTGCGGTTTCAGGCGCCCGATATTTTTGGCATCCAGGAAGGCCTGCACCACCAACTCGTCTTTTTACAGGAACAATTCCCGGACTTCGCGATGGTGGGCGTGGGCCGCGACGACGGCCGCCAGGCCGGCGAATACTCCTCTTTGTTTTACCGGAAAAGCCGGTTCCGGATGTTGGATTCGGGCACTTTTTGGCTGTCCGAAACGCCCGATTCCGTCTCCAAGGGCTGGGACGCCGCCCTACCCCGGGTCTGCACCTGGGCACACTTGGAAGACTTGTCGGCGCAGCGCAACATTTGGGTGTTCAATTCCCATTTCGACCACATCGGCAAGCAGGCGCGCATCGAATCGGCCGCGCTGATTTTGCAAAAAATAAAGGAAAAAAATACTGCTGGCGAGCCGGTCATTTGTATGGGCGACCTCAACAGCGAACCCCAGGAAGAGCCGCTGCTCCGCTTCCGGCAAGTCCTGCAAGACACCCGCGACCAAAGCCAGGAGCCGCCTTTCGGGCCGGAAGGCACCTTCAATGGCTTCCGGTTCCAGGAACCGGTGACGCGCCGGATCGACTATATCCTGGTCAGTCCGGGCCTGCGCGTGCGGCAACACGCCATCCTGAGCGATTCGCGCAACTGCCACTACCCTTCCGACCACCTGCCCGTGTTGGCCCGGATCGAATAAACGCCGCTGTGGCGGCTCTACCCGATTTGCCAGCCGTTCATTTCAAAAATCGGGATGTATTCCGACGGAATA
Source organism: Saprospiraceae bacterium (assembly GCA_020846655.1). Lineage (GTDB taxonomy): Bacteria > Bacteroidota > Bacteroidia > Chitinophagales > Saprospiraceae > M3007. The sequence continues at coordinate 18,638 of JADLDL010000092.1, forward strand.
AAAAGCCGGTCTTCGGGGTTGGCAATCGTAAAATACTGCCCGGGCCGCAACAATTGGTTGGCGCCCGGCTTCCCCAGGTCGATGACAAAGCGGTCGGGACGACTTTTGCGCGCCAGGAACCGCAACTCGAAAGGCGCCAGCCGCAGTGGGTCGTCGGGAGAAAATACGCCGAGCCCCGCCGCCCGCGCCGATGCCACGCCATTGCGCGCCTGCTTGAGTTTGGAGCTACGCTGGACGGTTTTCCAAAACGATTCGGGGCGCACATGCTCCGGCGCAAACGGCCGGATGCTCAAAAAAGGCTGGATGTTGGGCCAGATAAAATACGGCAGGGCTGCGCCGTTGCTCAGTTGCCGTTCGTTGTAACTGCTCAGGGCGATGGTATCGGCCTCCGGATGGTTTTTAAAATTGGTCCGGTCGCTGTTCAGGTAGCAGAGCAAACGCCCGGTGCCATCGAGAAATTCATGGCCAAAGGCCATAAACAAAGCGAAAGCCTCTTTCGCCAGGCCGCTGGCTTTCAGGTCGGCCTGCATTTCCTTTTCCAACGCATGCTCCGCACGGGCGGCATGGCGGGCATGATTGGGCGCTACATCCTGCCCGTCGCCCAGGCGCAATTCGAAGTGGCGGAGCAGGTCTTCCTCCAGAAGAGCGTTTTCCCGCCAGGCCTTTTCGACAAAAAACGCATCCCAACGGGCATCGGTCAGGTGCACAAATTTGCGGGTGCCCGGCAAAGTAAAACTCACCTCGGCAGAATCGATACCCAGAAACCGCAAGCCCAGGTTGTCGGCCAGCCGGACGTTGACCGTATCCCCATCGTGTACATTGACCCGAACTGATCCGGTAGCCTGCGCACGAGTACCCAATTGTGCGTTGCCTACCTTAAAACCGCTGCTGCTCAATCGTAATGCTTTCATTCTGTTAGGTTAGAAGGTTGGAGGGTTAGAAGGTTGGAGGGTTGGAGGGTTGGAGGGCATAGCCATCAACTTAAGGTTTACTTACTTCGACATTCGATATTCTGCGGTTCGATATTCGATATTTTTTAAGCCAACTACGTTGGAATATCGAATATCGAACCGCAGAATATCGAATGTCGAA
>JADLDL010000093.1 GCA_020846655.1 Saprospiraceae bacterium
TGCGTTGTGCAGGCGAATTGAAAATTCGCCCTACAACTGTTAACAATTCCAAAAAGGTCCTCGGAGGCAGGCAGCGCTTGTGATATTTGTGCCGTCATTGCAGCCTACACAAAAATTTAACTGAACATGACTCGTCTCAGCGTTTTTACGTTTGTTCTGATGCTCAGCGCATCTGTTTCGTTTGCCCAAAAAGGATATCATATCCGGGTCAAACTGGACAATTACCCGGAAAAGGAACTGGTCCTCGGTTTTCACTACGGCGACAAGCAATATGTAAAAGACACCGTGGAAGTGGACACCGACGGTTATTTTTCCTTTAAAGCCGACACACTTTTCCCCTGCGGCGTGTACCTCTTCGTCCTGAAACCAGATAATGCCTTTATCCAAATCCTGATGCCTGCCGTTGACCAGGTCTTCACAGTCACGACCGACGCCAAAGATGCCGTGACTAAAATGAAGGTAAAGGGCTCGGACGACAATGAAATTTTCTACGAATACCTGCGCTACCTCAACGAGCGGCGTGTGGAAGCCGATACGGTCAAGGCGCAAATGACCCGGATGCATGCCGTTCCTGTCGATTCGCTAAAACTGGTAAAACGCAGCGGCGAATTGGACAAACTGGTGCGGAAATACCAAAGCGAACTGGTCGCTAAACACCCGGGATCGATGGCCGCCAAAATTGTAAAAAGTTCGGTGGAGCCTGAGTTGCCGGAGTTCACCGGCAAAGACGAGAAGGAAATCCAAAGCAAAAAGTACTACTGGTACCGGGCCCATTATTTTGACAACATCGACATCGCCGATCCTTGCCTGCTCCGCAGCCCGGTCTTGCACCCGAAAATCGACAATTACGTGTCAAAAGTGATTCCCCAGCACCCGGATAGTATCAACCTTGCCCTCGATGAGGTCATCAACCGGATGAAAGGGACCCAAGAAAACTACAAATTCTACCTGATCCATTTCCTGAATACTTACGCCAAATCCAACCTGGTGGGTATGGACGCTTGCTATGTGCACATCGCCCAAAAATACTACTGCACCGGCGCGGCCTCCTGGGTAAAAAAAGAGGATATGGACAAGATCTGCGACAACGCCAAACGGCTGGAGCCCATCCTGATCGGCAAAATTGCGCCCAATATCACCGTCAAAGACCGCAACAACCAACCCCACAGCCTCTGGGATGTAGATGCGGATTATACCGTTCTGTTCTTTTGGGCCCCGGATTGCAGCCACTGCAAAAAATCAGCCCCTTTCATGGTGGAGTTTGCCGAGCATTTCAAAGACAAAGGCGTAAAAGTGTTCGCCGTGTGTACCGCTGTGACGGACAAAGGCCCAGAATGCTGGAAAGGCGCAGAAGAAAAAGGATTTAGCGACAACCTGTTCCTGAATACCTACGATCCCTACATCCAAAGCCGCTACAAAACCCTGTACGACGTGCAATCTACCCCGCAGATATTTGTCCTCGATCGCAAACACGAGATCCTCATGAAACGGGTGGGCGCAGAGCAACTCATCAAGGTCATGGATGAAGTGATGCGTTTTCAGGCTGAAAAGAAAAAACAGGGCAAATAACCCGCCTTTTCCCCTTACATAGCCCGGTTGGGCACCATTTATTGGCCGGTCCCGAATTTTTCTGTCCTGAAAAATTCGGGACTTTTCATTTTCCCTGCCAGCAGCGCCTTTCGTGTTAAAAAGTAAAAAGCAGCGAAAAGAGCCGGCGTCGAATCCTGCAATTTGTCTTTTTTTGCATTTCATTGTCTTCTTTTTAAATAATCCGGTACCCCCTCACATGATGAACAAACTATTGACCTGGGTTTTATGCTGTGGCGCTATCCCGCTTTTCAGCCAAACCTATGTGATGAATGGAATACCGGTGAGCGCCTGCTCCGGTGTGTTTTACGACAGCGGCGGGGCGGCCGGCGATTATGGCAACAATCAAAACCTGAGTACCGTAATCTGCCCCGACGGCATGGGCTCCAATACCCACGTCCAGTTGCTGTTTGACCAATTGAATCTTGCCCCAGGAGATCAATTGTGCCTCTACGATGGCGCCAATGTCCTGGCGCCCCTGATCGCTTGCTACTCCACTCCTTTGCCTGCCCTACCCTTCAGCGTCAAGGCCTCGCCGGCCAACGCCAGCGCCTGTCTGACCCTGTCGTTTGTCTCGGATGCGAATGGCGTGGGCACAGGTTGGCAAGCCGCTATTGCCTGTTACAGTCCTTGCCCGTTGCCGGCGCCCACCCAGCCCATAGTTACGGCCATGACCAACGGCAATATGGTGTGGACCTGGGACCCCGTACCCGGCAGTATCGGGTACGAAATCAGCCTGAATGGCGGTCCCTTCCAACCCGCCAATGGCGGCGCCGGGCATACGGTAAGTGGACTGGTAGCCGGCAACCTCGTCGTGCTGGAAATCCGGGCCATTAGCGGTTCGGTGGCATGTCCGGCAGCCAGTATTACAGCCAACCAAACCTACGTGGACTGCGCGCTGGAGGGCGGCCTCGACGGCAAAAGCAACGTTACCTGCCGCGGATTGGCGGATGGTTCCGCCATCCTGGTTTCTATCGGTGGCTTTGGCCCCTTGCAATATTTTGTAGACGATAACCCGACGCCGGTGTACAGCAGTGATTTCCTGCATCAATTTGCCGCCGGCACTCATCAAATCGTGCTGCAAGACACGGCCGGCTGCCGCGATACCCTGAGTTTTTTTATTGACGAACCGCCTGGTATTCAAATCAATATCGAGGTTACAGATGCCCTGTGCCAGGGCGGCAACACCGGCGAAGTGAATGCCGTTGCCAGCGGAGGCACCCCGCCCTTTAGTTATGTTTGGCAGGCCTGCCAGGGTGGGCCGTTCATGCCGGGTACACCGGTAACCGGATTGTTTGCCGGCTGTTATGCAGTCACCGTAACCGACGACAATGGCTGCACGGCCGTCGCTCAGGATAGCATCCGCGAACCCTTGTTTTTTGAATTTGTTGCATTTCAAGATTCCGTGCGCTGCTTTGGCGGCTCGGATGGCCAGGCCACCGTGCTGGTCAGCAGCGCAACGCCGCCCTATACGTATGCCTGGGACAATGGCGATACCACGGCTACGGCCGATAGTTTGACCGATGGCTTTCATTCGGTTTCGATTACCGACGCCAAGGGCTGCGAGGCCGTTACGTTGGTAGAGGTGCTGGAGCCGCCCAAACTAACCATCGACAGCCTTGCTGTCGTTCCGGTAAGTTGTTTTGCCGGCAACAACGGCGCGGCTACCGTTTGGGTAAGTCCCGGAAGTGGTGTGGCCCCCTACGACTACCAGTGGAACCCGACCAACGTAAATCAACCCAGCATCAGCGGGCTCGCGGCAGGCCCTTATTCGGTCACGGTAGTCGATGCACATGGTTGTACCACCAGCCTGAGCGCACTGGTTCCATCGCCACCGGCTCTGGTGACTCAAATGACGGGCGTGCTGCCGGAATCCTGTGCCGGCGCCTGCGATGGCTCCCTTTCCCTGCAAATCAGCGGCGGAAAACCCAACTATACGATCAATTGGAGCCCGGCATCCATTCCACCCGGCACCCTGTTGCTCCAGAATTTGTGTCCTGGCGTGTACCGGGCTACTGTAACCGACGCCAACGGTTGTACACAAACCAGTTCAGCCAGTATTTTGGCGGCTACGCCGCTCACCGTGCAACTCAACGCCGTTTTCCCCAACTGCATCGGCGACCAGAATGGCAGCCTCAGCGCCACGCCGCTGGGCGGAACACCCGGCTACCAGTATGCCTGGAGCACCGGCGGCAGCGGCAACGCCATTCAAAACCTGTCCTGTGGTGTCTACCGGCTCACGCTCACCGACGCCAAAGGCTGCTCTTTGGTGCGAAGCGACACCCTGCCCTGCCCAATCCCCTTGGTGCTGGATAGCATTGTGGCAAAGCCCGTGCGGTGTTTCGGTGAAACCAATGGAACAATTTCAGTGGCGGTGCACGGCGGCAACGGCGCCCTGTCTTATGCCTGGAGCGATCCGAATCAGCAATTTGACCCGGTTGCCGTCAACCTGCCGAAAGGCGTGTATACCGTTACCGTAACCGACAGCAATGGGTGTACCCTGAGCGCCTCCGCCACAGTTACAGAACCGCCGCCGTTGCAGGTAAGCGTCAGTGTCTCCCCCATCAAGTGTTTTGGCGGCAGCACCGGTTCGGCGCAGGCTGTAGTGAGTGGCGGCGCCCCCGGCTATACATACCAATGGAGCGTACCACAGGATTCATCGACCATCACGGGTCTGACGGCAGGCACCTATAGCCTGACGGTAGTGGATAGTTATGGTTGCCCCTTTAGCACCTTGCCGTTTAGCATTGCACAGCCCGCCACACCCGTGCAGGTAGCCGCCAGCCAAACCCGCACGGCTTGTTTTGGCGGCGGCAATGGAGAAGCCTTTGCCACGGCCAGCGGAAGCAATGGCAACCCGTATTCATTTTCCTGGAGCAATGGCCTCAGCGGGCCCAACCCCAGCGGTTTTTCGGCGGGTACCGTCACCGTTACAGCCACCGACCCAATGGGCTGTACCGGTACGCAAACCCTGGTCATCCAGCAATGGGCGGAGATTCAGATTGGAATTTTACAAATTGCACCGACCTGCCGAGGCGGTAGCGATGGTCAGGCCGGCGTCAACCTGGTGAGCGGCGGCGCCGGAGGCGGCAATTTTGCCAATTATCAATATACCTGGAGTATTCCTGGCATTGGAGACACCATTTACGTCGACGGCTTGCCGAGCAACCAGACCTTTACCGTGACGGTGACCGATGCAGATGGCTGTTCCGGGGTGAAGGATTTTGTGCTGGCCGATCAAATGCCCATCACAGCCCAACTCAACACCGACAGTGTTTCCTGCTTTGGGCTCAGCGATGGCGCGATTTCGATCGATGCCATTCAAAGTAAATTTCCAGTCGTCCAATTTGTTTGGAGCAACCAGGACTCTACCCGAAACATCAGCGGCCTGGCAAGCGGTATCTATACCGTTACACTCACCGACAACAAAGGATGCTCAGCAACTGCCTCCATCAGTGTATGGGAGCCCGCCAGCGTAAGCATTCAATTGGATTTGAAAACCCTGGTTTGCAACATCGACAGCAACGGTATGATTAATACGTTGGTGCAAGGGGGGACGCCGGGGTATACCTACCTGTGGTCTACCGGCGATACGGGTAGTTTACTTGCAGACCTTGGCCCGGGCCAATATACCGTAACGGTTTCAGACCGGAACTTGTGTACTGCCGAAGCCACTGCGCAACTGGCGCAGCCCAATTCGCCCAACATCGACGTACGGGTGACGCCACCTACCTGTTTCAATGGGCAGGATGGTTTATGCCAATTGGTCGTAAGCGGGGGGGCGCCGCCGTACCAATTCAGCCTGGACGGGCAATCGTACAACGGGTCCGGCGTTTTTCTGGGCCTGCGGGCAGGGCAATATACCGCCTACGTCCGCGATGCCAACGCCTGCCTTACCGGTGTGGCTTTTTCTGTGGATCAACCCTTGCCTGTGTTGGTCACGCTACCACCCGACACCACCCTGGTGCTCGGCGACAGCCTGTTGTTGTCGTCACAAATTGCCAATACCATTGGCCCCACGGTTTATTTCTGGGAAGGGTACCTGGTGGATAGTTTGCGTTGTGCCGACGAACCTGAGTGTACGGCAATTTGGGTGTTTCCACTCTACGACAATACCTACGAACTGACAGTGGTCGACTCCAACGGTTGCCAGGGACAAGCCACGGTACGGGTTCAGGTAGAAAAACCACGGGGTGCTTATGTGCCCACCGGCTTTAGTCCCAATGCCGACGGCAACAACGACCGGCTGGTGGTGTTTGGCAAAAGCCGGCAAATCCGGCAGGTCAATGTGTTTCGAGTGTACGACCGTTGGGGCGAACTGGTGTACGAAGACCGGGATTTTACGGTCAACGACGAATCCCGGGGATGGGACGGCCAATTCAGGGGCCAGGAATGCCCGCCCGGCGTGTATGTCTGGTACCTGGAAGTGGAATACCTGGATGGTTTCGGGCAGAGCGTTAACGGGCATACTACCCTAATCCGATAATGTTTACATTTGAGCAAAATTCAACCGGCTGACGAAAACAATCCTCATCGCGCAATACTACCCTCTATGATACAACGCATTACTACTCTTGTACTTAGTCTGTTTGCGGTGTTGCCCCTGGTCCAGGCCCAGGACCCGCGGTTTTCCCAATATTTCGCCTCGCCCTGGAACCTGAATCCTGCCATGACCGGCGCCTTCGAAGGGCGTTGGCGCGTGACCGCCAACTACCGCGATCAATGGAGCAGTTTTTTGGCGCCGGTGCCTTTCCGCACGTATGCGGCAGCAGCCGATGTTCGGTTTGGGGTAAACCGCGACGATTATTTTGCCGTAGGCCTGGGCCTGATGCACGATGAGGCCGGCACATCGCGCTTTACCCAAAACAAAGTGCAATTGGGCGGCGCATTTCTGAAACAACTCAGCGGAGGTCCCCGGCGTGCCGATCATTTCCTGAGCGCCGGCGCCCAATTGGGTTTTGGCCAAAACAGCCTGGACTGGGGCCGGCTTTGGTTCAGCCGGCAGTTTGACCCCAGCACCGAAACACCCGACCCCACAGCCAGCAATTTTGAGCCCAACGGCAACAACAATACCGGTTTGTACGCCGATTTCAATGCCGGGCTCCTCTGGTACGTGCTCTTTGGCAACAACGGCTATTGCTACGCCGGCGGCGCCCTGCACCACATCAACAAACCGATCATTTCGTTTACTGGCGATGACGCCGTGCGCTTGTACTCCCGCTGGTCGGGTCATGTGGGCGGCCTGCTCCCGCTGACCGATCAATTTGGACTGGTTCCCGGGGTGCAGGTCATGAAACAAGGGCCGGCCTTCGAGACCGACCTGGGCCTCAACGTGCGCTACTCCAACAACGACCGGAATGAGGTGGCGCTCCGCCTGGGCGCCTGGGGGCGTGTGGGCAACCAACTCAACAGCGGCCTTCAAATGGATGCTATTGCTTTTGTGGCCATGCTCGAACTCGAACGCTGGATGCTCGGCATCAGTTACGACGTAACCGTATCCAGCCTCAGCCTTGCCAACAATTCCAGGGGCGCTTTCGAACTCTCCCTAACGTATTTCCACCCGGCCGAACGGCGCGCCCGCATCGTTTGTCCAAGGTTTTAAATTCATGCCATTTCCCAACCATTATTTACTAGAAGCCATGAGAAATTTGTTCACTATTGGTCTGGCAATTCTATTTGTTGCACCGTTACAAAGCCAAACCACCTACCTGAATGTCACTCCTGCCCATGTAAAAGCCGGCGAACCCATCCGGTTTGAATACGACATCAATCAGAGCCCCTTGCGCCAGTCTGCCGAACCTGTAGAAGTGGTAGCTATGGAATATGCCGGCAAAAACCTCAACGCACTGAACGTGATGCTCCGGTACGACATGGGCAAAATTTCCGGCACATTCATGTCTGCCAAAGATGCCGATGTGGTGGTACTGGCTTTCCAGGCAGGCGAGCGTTGGGACAACAACGCCGGCGAAGGTTTTTTCATCAACATGACCGATGCCGCCGGCAAACCCCTGCCACAAAGCCTCGCTGCGCAAGCCGTTGTGTACCGCGATTGGGGAAGCCTGTTCGAACTGAACCGTAAAACCACCGTCGCTTACGAACTCCTCAACCGCGCTTTTGCCGCCAAACCCGAACTGCGCAATACGTATTTCAACGCCTACACCAGCAATTTGCTGGCCGTGAAACGCGGCGACGAAGGCAAAACCGAAGCCCTTGCCGTGCTCACGGAGGTGGAAAAATCAAAAAGCCTCGACGAAAAAGACCGGATCAACCTGGCCCGGCTGTACGAACGCCTGCAGGCCAACGACAAAGCCACTGCTGTGCGCGAGCAAATCCGAAAATCTTACCCCAAAGGCATTTTTGTACGGCAAGAACGCCGGCAGGCCATGCGCAACGAACCGGAACTCGACAAATACGAAGCCCTCGTCAATGCCTATGTCAAAGATTTCCCACCCAGCACAGCCGACGACCGCGACGAAGTCAGTGAAATTTATTTCACCTTGGGGAACAAAGCCGCCGAAAAGAAAAACTGGGATCTGTTGAAAAAAATAGCCCCCAAAATGCAGCCGGCCAACCGGGCCAGCCTCTACAACAACGTGGCCTGGGAACTCGCCGAAAACAACGAAGAACTGGAACTGGCTAAAAAATTGGGCGCTGAAGCAGCCCAATGGGCCGAACAGGAAATGGCCCTGCCCAAGCAAAACAAACTCTCCTACCTGAGTATCAAACAATGGGACGAAAACCGGAAAAACACCTTTGCACAATACGCCGACACCTACGCGTTTGCCCTCCAAAAAAATAACGACCCGGCCAGCGCCGCCAAGTACCAGGCGCAGGTAGTCGAAATTACCAAGGGCCAAAACGCAGACATGAACGAGCGCTACACCGAATATCTGGAGCAAACCAAAGCCCCCGACCTGCGCTACCAACTCGAAGGCTTTATCATCCACGGCCAGGCTTCCGAAAAAATGCGGGATCAGTTCAAACGCCTGTATGCTTCCGAAGACAAATCCACCGCCGGCACCGAAGCCTACCTGGCAGGACTGGAAAAGGTGGCCCGAGTGAATAAGAAGAAAGAAATCGCCGCCAAAATGCTCGACCAGGCAGCGCCCGGCTTCAGCCTCAAAAACCTGGCCGGTGAAGACGTCAGCCTGGCCAGCCTCAAAGGCAAGGTGGTGGTGGTCGACTTCTGGGCAACCTGGTGCGGCCCCTGCAAAGCCTCATTCCCCGGCATGCAGCAAACACAAACCAAATTCAAGGACGACCCCAAAGTCGCTTTTGTCTTTATCGATACCTGGGAGCGGGTACCAGACCGCGCCAAGGTGGCTGGCGAGTTTATCCAAAGCAAAAGTTATCCCTTCAATGTGTTGCTCGACCTCGACGATTCGGTGGTAGCCTCCTACGGCGTGTCGGGCATTCCGACCAAGTTTGTGGTCGACCAAAGTGGCCGCATCCGGTTCAAAAGCATTGGTTATGGCGGCAGCGCCGATGCCCTGGTGGAAGAACTCTCGGCCATGATCGAACTAGCCAAAGAACAACCCTAACCCCCCCCCGATCGGATATTGGATATTAGGATATTAGGATATTAGGATATTAGGATATTAGGATATTAAACCACTGAAACGTCTCAAGTACTAAAATATCCCAATATCCAATATCCAATATCCTAATATCCAATATCCCAATATCCAATATCCCAATATCCAATATCCCAATATCCAATATCCCAATATCCAATATCCAATATCCAATATGGAACAAGAGTACCGGCAGCCCATTTTGCTGCGTTGGGCTGATCTGGACCCCAACAACCATGTGCGCCACTCCGTGTATTACGATTGGGGCGCGAGTATCCGGATTGCATTTTTCTTTGACAACGGCCTGACGGCCAAGTATTTGGAAGAACACCACCTGGGGCCCGTGTTGTTTCGGGAAGAAGCCGTCTTCCGCCGGGAAATCCGGTATGGCGATACCTTGTGGATTGATTTGTGCACCACCCAACTCCGGCGCGACGGCTCCCGGTTTTCGTTTCGCCACCGCATCCTCCGCGGCGACGGCCAACTTTGCGCCACCCTCACCGTAGATGGCGCCTGGATCGACACCCAGATGCGCAAACTGGCAGCGCCCCCGGAAGCAGCGGCGCAAATGTTGGCTGGCGCACCCCGGGCCGAAATTTTCCGTTGGCTGGACGACGCCACTCCCACAAACCCGTAACGGTTGGCGGAGATTCTGCATTTTTGCAGTCCCGCACATCCACAGCCGCCTGAAGCCTGCGCCCATTTATGCACCATTCGTTTATTTCCATTGTCGGCGTTGTCCAATCGCCCTACCAAATCCGCTCCCTGGGCGCCTGGCTGACCGGCTTGTATGCCGTGCTGGAAACGCAGTTCAGCGATTTTGAATTTGTACTCGTCAACAACCACTGCGAGCAAACCGATATCGACGCCGTGATCCGGCCCCTGCCCGAAAACCTGCGCAAAAACATTTTTTTGCTCAACCTGAGCACGCCGGTCAACCGCGACAATGCCCTGCTGGCTGGACTCGACCGGGCCAACGGCGACTATGCCGTCATTTTTGAATTTGACTTTGCCGAACAGCCCGACCTGATTGCTCAACTCTGGGAAAAAAGCCAGGCCGGGTTTGACATCGTGTACCTCCGGGCCCGCGAACGCCGCTTGCCTTGGGCCTACCGGCTCCTGTACTGGATTTTTTACGGCATTCTCCAGCGCTATTCGCAATTGCGCATCGATCCGCAAGCCCACCACAGCCGGATCATCAGCCGCCGGGCGCTCAACTCACTGTTGCGCCTGCGCGAAAACAGCCGTTACCTGAAAGCCATCTATTCCCTGGTGGGGTACAACACGGCGGCCATTGATGTGACGCAGCCGCTGGTCCCCGAGCCGGAGGCTTCCTTCGGCGACCAGTTCAGGACCTCGCTGGTGGCCATTACTTCGTTTACCACCTTTTTGCGCAGCCTCCTGCTCTGGATTTTTATCTCGTCCTGCCTGGTCGCCGGGGCGGCGGTGTACAATGCTGTAAAAGTGAAACTGAGCAACGTGGATATTTTCGGCGAATACCACCAAACCATTTCGGGTTGGGCCTATCTGGTGGTGCTGATTTCTATTTTTTTCGCCATTACCTGCCTGAATCTGTACATCATGTCGATCTATTTGTCCAACATTTACAGCGAGATCAAAAACCGCCCCCTGTATATTATTGAGTCGGTCAAACGGTACTGATCCGCGTTCTGAAGGGCGTTATTTTTACAAAAAACAAGCAGCCATGAAAATATTACCCACCCTGTTGTCACTGTGCCTGCCAGCCTTGCTTTGGGCGCAGCCGGACCTGGAAAAACAATGGCAAACTCAATTGATTCTGGCAGAAGACGGAGATGTTATTGAATGGCCGGCCGGCAAGGTGTTTTTTTCCAATACCCTTTCGCTGGACGGCAAAAAAAACATCACCATCAAGGGTGCCGGGGAGGGCAAAACCATCCTGACGTTCAAAAACCAAACCCAGGGCGCAGAAGGCTTAAAAATAACCAACGCACAAAACATTGTTTTGCAGGACTTTACCATCGAAGACAGCAAAGGCGACCTGATCAAAACCCAACAAGTGGAGGGCCTTACCTTTCGGCGCATCACCGCCCGCTGGACCGGCAAGCCCAGCAAAAACAACGGTTCCTATGCCCTGTATCCGGTGCAATGCCGGCGGGTACGCATAGAAGCCTGTACGGCGATCGGCGCTTCCGATGCGGGCATTTATGTGGGGCAATCCGACAGCGTGTGGGTGAGTCAGTGTACTGCCAGGCACAATGTAGCTGGCATTGAAATTGAAAACACCACCAATGCCTGGGTCTTCAACAATACCTCCACCCAAAACACCGGCGGCATCCTGATATTTGATCTGCCTGATCTGCCGAAAAAACGCGGCGGGCACGTGCGGGTATGGAACAACACTGTCCTCAAAAACAACTACCGCAACTTTGCGCCCAAAGGCAACATTGTTGGTAAGGTACCACCTGGCACCGGCGTGATGGTGCTGGCCACGGAGGATGTTGAGATTTTTCAAAATCAAATCCTGGACAACAAAACCGCATCTACCGCCATCATCAGTTATTTTATTACGGAAAATCCAATCAAAGACACGGCCTACATCCCCTACCCTTCGGCCATTTCCATCCACGACAATGTGTACTCCACCGGTAAACGGATGCCGACCTGGAAAAGCAAACTGGGTTTTCTGTTTTGGCTAAAATTTGGCCGGAACGTGCCCCACATTCTATACGACGGCATTCAAAACCCGGACTACCTGGCAGCCGATGGCAGTGTGCTGCCGGAGCGCCGGATTTGTGTGGGCCCTAACACCAACGGCAGTTTTGCCAACCTGAAAGCCGACCGCAAGTTTAAAGGCATCAGCCGGGACCTGGCTCCCTACGCGTGCCCGGCTCTGGGGTCGAGCTCAAAAAAATAAGCCGGAACCGAGATTCCGGCACAAAAAGTCACCGTATGTATCGATTGGTTTATCTGGTTTTTCTGCTAACCCTCCTGAGCGCGGCCTCCGAGTTGGAGGCGCCTAAAACCAAACTTTCCGATTACGGGTTTTTCACCGGCCCCATGGCCCAATTGCAGCCAGCCGAGCGGGTGTTTCCCTATGAGGTCAATGCGCCCTTGTTTTCGGATTATGCCGAAAAAAAACGTTTCCTCTCGCTGCCTGCCGGCGCCAGCATGGGGTACCGCGACTCCGCCGCCTTCGACTTGCCTGCCGGCGCTGTGATTATTAAAAATTTTATCTACACAATCGATGCCCGGCACCCGGAAAAAGGCCGCCGGATCGTAGAAACCCGACTCCTGTTGCGCGATGCCAAAGGCTGGAAGGCCTTGGAGTATATTTGGAACGACGAACAAACGGATGCTACGCTGGATGTTGCGGGCGCTTCATTTCCTCTCAATTGGGTGGATGAGCAGGGCAAAAAACAACAGATTCAGTACGTGGCGCCCAATCTGAACCAGTGCAAAGGCTGCCATTCGTACGACGGGCAGTTTGTGCCGATTGGCGTTTCAGCCCGGCAATTGAACCGCGTGGAAGACGGCGAAAACCAACTGGTCCGTTGGCAACGCCTGGGCTACCTGGAACTCCCCGCCGCTTTTGACCCGGCCCTGGCGCCCCGCCTGACCGATTACCGCAGCGAACTTGCTACAGCAGGGGCCGAACGCTCGGCCAGAGCCTATCTCGATGCCAACTGCGGCCACTGCCACAACCCGCACGGACCGGCCAGCACGAGCGGTATGTTTCTCGATATCTACGAGCAGCGGCCCGAGCGCCTGGGCGTCAACAAAACACCCGTGGCCGCCGGCCGGGGCAGCGGCAACCGGAAATTTGGGCTCGTGCCCGGCAAACCCGAAGAAAGCATCCTGGTGTACCGGATGGAACACGACGACCCGGGCATTCGAATGCCCGAACTCGGGCGCCAACTGGAACACCGGGAAGGTGTGGACCTGATCAAAGCCTGGATCCGAAACATGAAAACCGACTAGATGCCCGATATACCGCAACGTTCAACCACCCTGCAGTGTCGGGGCCGCTTACTGGACCTCTCCACGCCAGTTGTCATGGGCATCCTGAACATGACCCCCGATTCTTTTTACGATGGCGGCCGCCTGGACACGGTGGATGCCGTACTGCGCCAAGCCGAAAAAATGCTTCGCGAAGGCGCAGCGCTGCTCGATATCGGCGGCGCTTCGAGCCGGCCGGGAGCGCCGGAGGTGCCGGAAGCGGATGAATTGAAGCGGGTGTTGCCGGCCTTGGAAGCCCTGAGCAAGGCGTTTCCGGAGGCCCTTTTTTCGATCGACACCTGGCGAACCAAAGTGGCCAGGGCAGCGGTGGATGCCGGCGCCGGAGTGGTGAATGATATTTCAGCCGGCCGGCTCGACCCCGGTTTCTATGCCGAGGTGGCTCGCTTGGGGGTACCGTATGTGCTCATGCACATGCAGGGCAGGCCTCAAAATATGCAGCAACAGCCGGCATACGACGATGTAGTTCAGGAAGTGCTCGACTTTTTTATCACCGAAGTGCAACAACTCCGGGCGCTTGGGGTGCGCGATATTGTGCTGGACCCCGGTTTTGGGTTCGGGAAATCAGTGGCGCACAATTTCCAGTTGCTGAAAAACACGCAGGTCTTTTCAGCCGTCACCGGCTTGCCGGTATTGGCTGGCGTGTCGCGCAAATCCATGATTTGCAAGGTGCTAAAAGTAAGCCCGGAGCAGGCGCTCAACGGCACCACTGCCTTGCATATGATTGCCTTGCAGCAGGGCGTTCGCTTGCTCCGGGCGCACGATGTTCGGGAAGCCCGCGAGGTGATTCAACTTTGGACACAACTGGAAGCGGTATAGCCTAGGCTTCCTCTTCTTCCGCCTCTTCCTGCTCGCCCTGCCATTCTACCGGCTGAATCATGGGTAGTTTGAGCCATTCATATTCTGCGGCACTCACCGACCCAATGCGCAAAAATCCGCCGGAAGCCTTGGCGGCTTCCTGTGCCAGGCTGACATAACTTTTATACAAGGAGGCAGCCAGATGCAGGTCCAGTTTGGCCAGTACCGGGTTGACGGCGCTGAGTTTTTCGGCAATGGCCTGGTTCCGGGCATCCGCATCAGCCGGGAGTTGGGCCATCGTCGCATCTACTTTTTCCAAAAAACCCTCTGCGACGACCCGGTAATACTCGCTTACCAAGTGAGCCGTTTTGGAATAGGTACGGGTACGCATCAGTTTTTCCGTCCAACTGCGTTCCTCGCGGTCCAAAGTACCATCGGCGGCGCCGATCAAAACCGTTATCAGAACTGGAGCCTCTATCAATACATCAATTTCTTCGGCAGCCAAATGTTCAAAGCCTTCTAGCATAGTCCACATAATATTAGTTGTCTGTGATTAGGATAAATTCTATGCGGCGAATGTAGTGGTAAAGGCCCCAGATCGACAAGGGAAAATTTAAGAAGTTGTTTGAGTGTACACTCAAACAACTTCTACGCATGGCTGAAAACCTATTTCACGATCGTGACATCGCCTTGCAGGCGTAGTTCCTCCCCGCTGGCCAGTTCAACCTGCGCCCACCAGGTGAATACGCCGGGTTCCATCAGTTTGCCCCGGAATTTGCCATCCCAACCGCCTCCACGGTCGTCGTTGGGCAGAAAATCGTGGCGGCCATACACCTGGTTGCCCCAGCGGTCGTACACCTGCAAGTGTTGGATTTTGTTCACGGCAATATCACGGGTAAACAGGGTGAAGACATCGTTCTGTCCGTCTTCATTGCCTGGGCTAATGGCGTTGGGCGCATAAATTTCAGGATCGCCTACCCGTACGACCACTTCCGCCCGGTCGGTGCAGCCGGTTTTGGAAATAATGGTGACGCTGTATTGGGTAGACTTAAACGGCCGGATATCGATTTCATCGGGACGGCCAGTGGGCGTAAAAGCGCCTTGGGGTGCCCAGATGATAGAATCCAGCGAAGAAAGCGGCACGTTAACGAGCGCCGTCAGGGTGCCCGTTTCGCCGAATGCCAGTTTCACCTCCGGCGTCAGGCTCACCTGCGGTTCTACAGGCGTATCCAAGGTGACGGTTTCTGCATATTCACAACCATTGGCGTCTTGTACAATCAAGGTGTATTCGCCGGGCGACAGGCTCCCAAAAACACTTTGGCCCATGAAGGTAAATCCATCGTCGAGGGAATAGAGATATGGGCCTTCGCCGCCCAGTACCGATTGGATTTGTATGGCGCCGGGTTTGCTTTCGCAGCCGGGTTGGATCAGTTGCAAGGCTATATCCGTTGGGCGCTCGGTATTCTCCGTAACGGTGACCTCGGCGCTCTCCGTGCAGCCGTTTTCAGTATTGGTGATTTGTAGAACATAGGTACCGGGCGCATCTACGCGGGGTTCGGGTTCGTCTGCCTGGCCCAGCAAATGGCCGTTGGTGGTACTCCACAAATATTGGAATTGCGGACCGGTATCGGAGCCGGCGCTGGAAAGCGTGACGCTCGTTGTGTTGCAATCGATCTCATCGGCACTGCCGGTCGCCGCCACCGGAGGCGTCGTATTTTGGTCAATAGTAACCGAGGTAGTAGCAGTACAGTTGTGTGCATCTTTTACCGTAACGCTGTATGCCCCGCCGGCCGTAAACACCGGGTCAGCCTGCGTAGCGCCCGAATTCCAGGTATATTGGTACCCCGGCGTACCGCCACTTACCGTGAGGGCTACGGCGCTCTGAGGGGTATAACAAGTGATGGGATTTGATTTGCTGACGGCGGCTACCAGGAGATCGGGTTCCGTCAGTGTCGCAGAGGCAATTGCCGTGCAACCTTGCTGGGTCGAAACCGTGACGCTATAGCTGCCTGCGGGAAGGTTCGTAAGGCTGCTGCCGTTGGCGCCCGTGTTCCAGGCGTAGGTATAGGGCGCAAAATTGCCGCCGGAAATGGTGGTTTTCAGCGAACCCGGTTCGCCAAAGCAGGGCGGATTTTGGGCATTCAGGTTGACGGAGATGTTTACGATTTCGGCTTCGGCCGTGCCGCCGGCCAAACCCGGGCAACCCGCCAGGGAAACAACGGAATTCAGCGCATAACTGCCACTGCCCGACACCGGCAGGAGTCCGGGATTGGTATAAAACGTCTGGGTTTGCGGTACGCCGTCGGCCGTCATCCCGACCACCCAAGGGCCAAATCCAGTGAATGCAATAGATAAATTGTCGGAACTGCCGGGGCAAAACTGCACATCACCGGCAAGAATGGCCGTGGGCGTTTGGTCTACGGTTGCCGTAGCGGAAGCGACCGAACTGAGTCCGCAGGCATCCGTGACCGTGACAGTATACACGGCCGTGCCGGCGGTATTCACCTGAATACTGGCACTGGCTTGTCCGGAACTCCATTGGTACGAAAGAGGCGGCAAGCCACTGCTTTGTACCACCGGTGTGAGCGATACCGTGCCAGCACAGCCCAACTGGTTGGCCAAACTCACGGCTACGGGCGCCTGATCCTGAATCACAAAGGTCACGTCTTGTTGCAGGCAACTGCAAGGGTTGTCGAGCAATACCCGAATAGTTTCGGCGCCTTCCGGGATTTGGTCTTTGATGACACTAACCGGCACCAAAAGTTCGGTTTGGCCGGCAGGAATGACCACCGACGCCGGAAAAGGCGCATAGTCCACGCCGGGTGTGGCAGTACTGTTGCCGGCAATGGTATACGTCACGGGCAAGGGCTGGTTGATGTCGCCCGAGCCCCGGAAAAACCGGATAAACCCGTCGCTACAGCCTTCTACGGTGTACCCGGCGGCGGCCGAAGGATACACGGCACTGGCTTTCACGTCGCCGCCGGCATCGAAGGAGTTCGCCCGAAGAAAAACAGCGGAGGTGTAATTGGCGTCTCCAATATCGGCACTGGCCAGTTTGATGTGATAGGTGGCGCAGGCTTGGAGGTTGGCAGTGGCCGTCAGTACCGATGTAAAACCATCCAATTGAATATCGGTCGTATTGAATACCGGTATGTTATCGCAGGGGTCGTATTGGTTGTTATTCCGGTAAAAACTTTTGTTTTTGTTGTGGTTCACGTTGTTGACCGTGATCGGCGTGGTCGTATTGGGCAACACAGCCAGATTTTTTACGCCTGTGATGCCGGGGCCGCTGATAAAAAATCCAAAAACATCATTGTACTGGGAATTTACAAATTCGCAGTACTCCTCCGATCCAAAAACGAAGTCGAACTGCACCATGTCGGAGGTAGGTTTGAAATCAAATTCGATGATGGAAACGTCGTATTGATTGCCATTGGTCAGCGTGGCCAGGTTGGGGTCATCGCTGGAATTGGTTGAAAAACCGCCGTTGGCATTGTTCAGGCTATTGGGCCCCGGAAGGGCGCTGACCGGACCGGTGCACAACACCACTCCGTTTGAAATATTGATGCTGCTTTCGCCGCTGGAAAAAGTGCCGCGCGAGTTGCCCGCGCCTTTGGAGGTAATGTTGGAGACGTCAAAGCAATTGCCGCCGACCAAAACATTGGTTACCAAAAAATTAGCGTCATCGCCCTGGGTGATGGCCAACTTGCCGGATTCCTGTAAAAATTGTTGCACCCAAGGCTTGGTCGGCTCCGGCTCTACTTCTGCCACCGACAGGTACATGGGCACTTCAGCAGCAACAGCGGCGGGTGGAATGTCCAGCAGCAATTCCACGTGGGTTCCGCTGCTTTGGAAGCGCCGAATCTGCGGCCGGTGAGCTGGCGAATGCGCAACAGCCTGCGTTTCTTCCTTTGCTAGGGCCATTTGCAGGCGAAAATCGGTGCTTTGCTCCGGGTATGCCCCATTGGCGATGACCTGATAGACCGCGCCGGGCCGGAGATTACTCAGTTGGATCACTGTTTTCCCTGGAAAAACGTTCATGGGTTCGCGGTGCGGATTCCCGGATACGTGAACCGAAAGGGGCAGGTTTTGGGCGTGCAAGCCAGCACATATCAATAAAACAAGTAGTAAAAGTGTTTCCCGTAGACGCATGGAATGTTGATTTTGGGTAAAGGAATAGTGTTCGTCAGCGAACCGAGCGGCGGCGCCTGGATTAAGAGCAAATAGCCGGAACAGCGTCCGGAGCGCTCAGTAAAACCTAAACCTAATCAAGAGAAAAACGGGCGAGAGACGGGACTGGATTTGGTATTAGGGGCATATTCCTGCCCGAAAAATGCGTAGAGGGGGGGGGGACCAAAACTCGCGCTGCGAATGTATATAAATTCTGTACTTGGGAGGGAAAGGAATTTTATTATTTAACATTCCTATTTTTTAACAAATGACTGCGCCGGAGCAAAGGTTGCCGCAAGAGTGGCGGCCCGCTACTCCCGGCGCCAGCCCAAAGGCAGCATGTTCACTAAAAAGCGGGGTGATCTTCTTTCGAAAATCACCCCGCCGGTATTGTTCTTGCAACAGGTTCATCCCAGACTAATCCACAATCGTCACGTCACCTTTCATCAGAATTTTCTGGCCGCTGAGCAGTTCGATTTCAGCCCACCAGACAAACACCGCAGGGTTCATCGCCTCGCCTCTGAATCGTCCGTTCCAACCGTGCTTTTCATCGTTGGGCTGTACGTCGGTTTTGAAAAACACCTGATTGCCCCAGCGGTCATAAATCTGCAAAGAATTGATTTTCCGCACGGTACCCTCGCCAGCAAAAATCAGGAACACATCATTCTGGCCATCTTCCCGGTTGGGGCTGATCGCATTCGGCGCCCAAATATTCGGGTCCTCCACCCGCACCAGAATGCTGGCCTTGTCGGTGCAGCCTTCTTTGTTGACAATCGTTACGGTGTACAAGGTCGGTGCAAAAGGCTGAGCAATCACCACATTGGGTTTGGTCGTCGTAGTCAGGCTCTCCAAAGGCGTCCAGATAATACTATCGACCAAGGCCAGCGGTATGTTGATTTGCGCCACCAGGGTAGCCGATGCGCCGTACGCCAGGGTAATTTCCGGGTCGAGCAGCACCTGCGGTTCTACAGGCACCGGGAAATTCAGCATTTCAGCGTATTCACAGCCGTTGACATCCTGCACCACCAGCGGGTACTGGCCGGGGGTAAGTCCGCCGAACTGGCTGGCGGTCAGGAAGGTATTTCCGTTGTCGATAGAGTACAAGTAAGGTCCTACCCCACCCTGCACTTCTTCAAACAGGATCGAACCGGGTTTGCCGCCACAACCCGGCAACACGGTTGCCAACTCCAGCGCACTGGGATAATTGGTGTTTTCAGTCACCACTACCTGGTCGGTTGCCGTACAGCCGGTTGTCGTATTGGTCACCAGCAGCACGTACAAGCCGGGCTCATCGGCCGTTGGTGTGGCAATATTAGTTGCCGACAGGAAATGTCCGTCGCTGGTGCTCCAGGCATAGGCCATGTTAGCGCCGGTGGAGGAGCCGGTGGCGCTCAACACGCTTTCTGTGACCGAGCAGGTCATTTCAAAGCCGTCGCCGGCCTCGGCTACCGGCGCCTGGATGTTTTGCGGCACCTGGGTTTGGGCCGTTGCGCTGCACCCGTTGGTGGCATTGATAATTTGCAAGGAATAGGCGCCCGGCTGGTTGACTTCGGGCGTCAGGGTATTGCCTCCGGCAATTATACCGGGTCCGGACCAGGAATAGCCATATTGACTACCCTGCGCGCTGGCATTGGCATTGAGTTGAACGGTAAACACCACACAGGTCAGGAGGCCCGGGGCGGCAATGGCCACCGGCGGCGCCTGGGTATCGGTAAGAACAGTCACCTGGGCCGTGTTGGTGCAGCCATTGTACACATCCGTCACCGTCACCTGATAGAGTCCTCCGGCAGACACCAACGGGTTGGCTGAATTGCTACCCGATACAAGGACGCCGTTGCTCGTAGACCAGGCATACTCCACGCCCTGGCCACTGCCGGATCCGGCGCTGATGAGCGTCAGTTGCGGAATAGCGCAGGTAATTGGCCCCGGCGCGCTGGCATTGATGTCCGGTGGGTTGATGTTCTGGGTAACGGTTATCGTGGCTGTTTGCGTGCAACCGTTCAAATCGTTGGTCACCAGCAGGTTGTACACACCTGGCTGGCTGACGGACGGCGACAGGCTCGTATTGCCCGAGGTAATTTGTCCATTTGTGGTAGACCACAGGTATTCAAAACTATTGCCCACACTACTGCCGGCGCCCGAAAGCACCAGTGTTTTGGTGTCGCAGGTCAGTTCTCCTGGCGTTGCGGCGGCGGCAAGGGGCGCATTGGCGTCTTGCAGTACTTGCACCGAGGATTCCTTCGTACAACCATTGGTCTGGCTACTGACCACCAGGGTGTACAACCCGGGCAAGTCGATCACCGGCTGCAAAGTATTTTCACCGGAAACGATGCTGCCGTCGATGGTCGTCCAGGCATACGTGTAGGTGCTGCCGACACTACTGCCTGCACCGTTCAATTGCAAATTCGGCGAAGTACAGGTGAGGGTTACCGTGTTCCCGGCTATTGCGGCGGGTGGCGTGATATCCTGATCCACCGTCACCGTTGCCGTCGAACTACATTGGTTGTTCGTATTGGTTACCGTCAAAATATACAGCCCGGGCGCATTGATCGTCGGCACCAGCGTATTGGCCCCGGACAGGATATTGCCGCCGTTTTGCGCCAGCCAGTCGTAGGAGAACAAGGGTCCCGCGCTACTGCCATTGGCATTCAGCGCAGCCGTGGGTGTTGCACAGGTGAGCGTGGGTCCGGCTGCTGCCAGTGCCGAGGGCAGGTTGATGTTTTGAGAAACCGGCACCTGATCCGTCGCGGAGCATTGGTTGTCCAGGTTGGTGACGATGAGCACGTACACGCCGGGGCTATTGACTACTGGCGTCAGTGTATTGGCGCCGGAAACAATATTGCCGGTACTGGTGGTCCAGGCGTATTGCACGTTCGGGCCCACGCTGCCAGTGGTTCCGATGAGCGAAAGCGCAGTGGTGACGCAGTTCAGTTCGGCTGTTGAGCCGGCATCCACCACAGGCCCGACAATATCCTGGCTCACCACGGTTGTCGACGTCGTCGTACAACCGTTGGTAGTATTGGTCAGGACCAATTGGTAAGTCCCGGGTTTGTTGACCACTGGCGCCGGGCTATTGGCGCCGGACAGGATGTTGCCGCCCGTGGTTGTCCATTTGTAGGTAAATGTACCACCCTGGCTACTGCCCGCCGTGTTGAGCGTAGTTTGGGTCAATTGACAATTGAGCGTCGGCGGGTTGGCAACAACGGCAATCGGTGGCACCTGGTCTACCACCACGGCTACCGAATCCAGCGAGGTGCAGCCGTTGCTGGGGTTGGTGATGAGCAGGGTGTAGGTACCCGGGGCGTCCACTACCGGCGATAGGCCGTCGGCACCGGAACTGATATTGCCCCCACCGGAGGCCGTCCATTGGTACGTGAAACCGGGGTTTACGCTCGACCCTGTCGTATTCAGGGTGAGGTTGCTGACCGTACAGGTAATGGCCTGTTGTGGACCTGCTTCCGCCTGCGGCGAATTTTGGTCGAGGAGAATTTGTACCGTAGCGGATGCGGTACAATGGTTTTGGTTGTCAGTCACCACCAGGGTGTAAAAACCAGACTGATCGACCTGTGGTGTCAGGGTGGTGTCGCCTTGCAAGATGCCGCCTGTTGCGCCGCTCCATTGGTAGGTGTATTCGCTGCCCAAACTGGAGCCTGCCCCATTCAGGGAAAGCACCGGATTGGCGCAGGAAAGCACCGCCGGCGCGCCGGCATTGGCGTTTGGCGGGGTCAAGTTCTGGTTGACCTGGACGGAGAATTGCGCGTCGCAATTGTTGTTGGTATTCAATACATTCAGGATGTACTGACCGGGAGCATTGATTTGTGGCGTCAGGGTGCTTTCGCCGGCCACAATATTGCCGCCAAGGGTCGTCCATTGGTATTGAACGCCTGCCCCGCTGGTAGAGCCGATGCCGTTGAGATCCAGTTGCAGCACGCTGCAATTCAACTCAGCCGGCGCCTGAACCACGGCCGTGGGCACATTGGCATCCTTATCCACCAGCACCGAGGCAGTGGCGGTGCAGCCGTTCTCAGTATTGGTAACCAACAAGTTGTACGTACCGGGAGCATCTACCACGGGACTGAGGGTCGTGGGGCCGGCGCTGATACTGCCCGTGGGAGTCGTCCACAAGTAGGTAAACAAAGGCCCGGCACTGCCGGTGCCGGATAAGGTGACGGTGGAGTTGGTGCAGGTGATTAAACCCGGGGCGCCGGCATTGGCGACCGGCAAGACGATATCCTGCGTAACCACCACGGTGTCAATGTCTACGCAACCGTTGGTGAAGTTGGTGGCGGTGATCACAAAAGATCCCGGACCATC
Source organism: Saprospiraceae bacterium (assembly GCA_020846655.1). Lineage (GTDB taxonomy): Bacteria > Bacteroidota > Bacteroidia > Chitinophagales > Saprospiraceae > M3007. The sequence continues at coordinate 22,440 of JADLDL010000093.1, forward strand.
TATGACGGGCGACAAGGTAGTAGCGCCGGAAACGATATTTCCGCCATCAAAACTATACCAACCGTACTCGCATTGCAGTGTGCTATCGGACTGGTTGCCTAGTAGCGTAACCGTAGTATTGGTACAATTCAAAACCAAACCAGGACCCGCATCTACATTCGGAAAAGCCAAATCAGCCGGCACATTGACGCTGGAAATGGCAGTACAGCCGTTGACTGTATTGGTAATGAGCAACTCATACAAGCCGGCTGCATTGACCAAAGGCGTCAGGGTCGTATCCCCCGAAACGATTCCCGGTCCTTGCCATTGGTAGTCAAATTGTGCTCCCTGGCTCGAAGCCGTTGCGTCGAGATTAAACTGCGTAACCACACAGTTCAGGGTTGTTGGCAGCCCTGCATTGGCGGTCGGGAGGCTGGCATCCGCAGTTACAAGGGTGGATGCCGATGCGCTGCAACCGTTGGTCGTGTTGGTGACCACCAGGGTGTAGGTGCCGGTTGCGCTGACCTGCGGATTCAGGGATTGAGCCCCCGCAACAATGGTTCCGGTCGGGGTACTCCAGTCGTATTGCATCCCAGTACTCGATCCGCTACCATCCAACAGCAGGGTCGTTTGTGTGCAACTCAATTCACCGCCAGGTGCAACCGCCGCTTGCGGAGCAGTAATATCGATGCCAACGGACACCGAAGCGACGGAGGTACAACCCGTTTGGGTGTTAATGACGGTGAGTTCGTAGCTACCCGGCGCATTGACCACGGGGGTCAGGGAGTTGATACCGGAAACAATATTTCCATTTTGCGTGCTCCAGACGTAGGTGAACAGCGGGCCTTGGGAAGAACCGGCGCCGTTCAGGCTGAGTTGGGCATTGGTACAAGTGATCGTTTGAGCCGGTCCGGCTGAAACGGTGGGAAAGGTTTGGGACGTCGTTACCTGTACCGTTGATTGTGCCGTACAACCATTTTCCACATTAAAGACCGTCAGCACATACGTGCCAACCTGGTTGACCATTGGTGTGAGGGTGAGGGCGCCACTCACGATATTGCCGTTGGTAGTTGTCCATTCATAAAAAAACGGATACCCGGACGAAGAGCCGTTGCCGTTCAACTGGGTTTGCGGCGACTGGCAGGTGATGGAGGCCGCTGCAACAGCGGTGGCTACCGGCGGGACAATATCCTGGGTGACGGTGACGCTAGCCGTCGCGGTGCAGGAGTTGTCCGAGTTGACGACCAGCAGGTTGTACGTCCCAACCTCATCGACCTCCGGATACGGTGTTCCGTTGCCGTAGAGAATGTTGCCGTTGGTGGTCGTCCAGGTATAATCAATGTTATTGCCTTGGGTAGAGCCGCCGCCATCCAATTGGACCGAAGAAAACGTACAATTCAATTGTTGTGCCGGCAAAATATCGGCCACCGGGTAAATGATATTGTCCTCCACATACACCTCCGATTCATCGGTGCACCCATTGCTGTTGTTGGTCACAATGAGCGTGTAAAAACCGGCGGAATTGACCACCACGTTGTTCAGGGTGGTAGCGCCCGATACGATATTGCCGGGGTTGGCCACCCATTGATACGAAATACCGGCTCCGGTACTGGAGCCACTACCCGTCAGGGTGACCGATGGATGCAGGCAGCTCAGTTGCTGATCCCCACCGGCATAGGCTACCGGAGCGTTTTGGTCGGCATTAATCGTGACCGAACTTTGGGTCGTGCAGCCGTTTTGGCCATTGGTGACCACGAGGAAATACGTACCCGGGGCATCGATCACCGGGTTGAGGGTATTTTCGCCACTCACGATATTGCCGTTCGATGTATTCCATTCGTAAAAGAAATTGGAACCACTCGAACCGGTTCCGTTCAGGGTGAGTTGAGCAATATTACAGTTCAGGATGCCGCCAGGCCCTGCATTGGCCAGGGGCGGTGTGGTGTTTTTAATGACGGTAACGGTAGCCGTTGCCTTACATCCACTGAGCGTATTGGTCACAACGAGGGTGTATGTCCCTCCTTGATTGACAGTAGGATACGGCGAGGTAGACCCGCTTACAATATTTCCGTTGCTCGTCGTCCAATTGTATTGAATTTCACCGCCTTGGGTAGAACTACCGCCGTCCAGATCGACGGTCGGGCTGTAGCAATCGATAATCAGGGGCGGCTGAATAATTGCCTCCGGTTGATCAAAATTTGCATCTACCGTCACCACATCTTCGCTGGTGCAGCCATTGGCGGTGTTGGTCACCGTCAGGATATAAGTGCCGGCTTGGTTCACTGTTGGCGTAAAGGTATTGGCGCCGCTGACGATAAAACCGGGGCTGGCCGTCCATTGTATGGTGAATCCCGGTCCGCTGCTACCTGATCCTTGTATAGCCAGGCTGGCATTCAGGCAATTCAGCAACA
>JADLDL010000094.1 GCA_020846655.1 Saprospiraceae bacterium
CGCGTAAAGCCCACCCAAAGAAAGTTGTTCAGGGTCGCGCAGGCAAACCTGCTGTCGTCGACCAGCAGAATCAGCGGCACCTGCTCCAGGTCGAAGGCCTCCAGGTGCCGGCACAGTTGCTCCGCCGCCTCCCGGGCCGGCTGCCCGGCCTCGAAGGCCGGCGCCTGAATGGCCAGAACACCCGGCAAACAAAAGCGGGGCTCCGAAAAACCCGCCGGCAACACAAAGCCCTCCGGCAAGGCGGTCGCCAGGCTGCGGCGCCGATCGCCCCGGCAAGCCACCACCAGTTTGGAACCCTCGTTCCAGCCGCTGCCCGAGTAGTCGAGCGTGTCGATGGTGGTCCGGGTCTGGAAATGCAGGTCGCGGGTCCAGTCTACGCGCTCCAGCACATGCCGGAAAAACTGCGGAATATCGTGGGTGTCCAGGTTCGGGTCGTCGTCGGAAGCCGCGATAAACAGAAATTTGGCCAGCGAGGTCTGCCCGGTGCCCAGCACGCGGTTGGCAATGGTCAGGATTTCCTCGGGCCGGCGTTCGCGAAACGGCATGTAGCGCTCGTGGCCAATGGCCAGCAACAAGGGGTGTACGCCCGCCGCATCCACGGCGTGCAGTTCTTTCAGGCCTGGAAATTCCTGCGGCGTCAGGGGGGCCACCAGTTCGTGGATCAGCCAGCCAAAACTGCTGTCTTCCTGCGGCGGCCGGCCCACGGCCGTAAAATGCCAGAGCGGGTCTTTGCGGTGGTACACGCGGTGGACGCGCATGACCGGGAAATCGTGCTCCAGCGAGTAGTACCCCAGGTGATCGCCAAACGGGCCTTCGGGCTTTTTCGTGTGCTTCAGGATTTCTCCGGTGATCACAAAATCGGCGTCGGCGCTGAGCACATGGCCCTCGCGGCGCAGGTAGCGGAAGCGGCGGCCGGCCAGCATGCCGGCAAACATCAGTTCGCTGAGCCCCTCCGGCAGGGGCATGATGGCCGAAAAAGCGTGGCTGGGCAGTCCGCCCACAAATATGCTGCACCGAAACGGTTCGTCACGTTGCAGGTACTTGGTGTGGTGCACGCCGATGCCCCGGTGCAACTGGTAGTGCAGCCCGATTTCTTCGTTGGGGACGTATTGGTTACCCGAGAGTTGAATGCGGTACATGCCCAGGTTGGAGTGCATGACGCCGGGCTGATCCGGGTCTTCGGTGTACACCTGCGGCAGGGTGATGAAAGCGCCACCGTCCATCGGCCAACTTTTCAGTTGGGGCAATTGGTCGATCGTGGTGGTGCCGTAGGTGACCGCCGCGCCGCCCAGGCTGCGCATGGGCAGGGCCGACAGGGCCGTGAAGGGCGCCGACCAATAGCGCCCCGGTTTTTTCAAAAAAGCAGCCGGATCTTTTTTGAGTTCAATGACGCGCTTGACGCGGTCGAGGCTGTGCCGAAACAAAAACTCGGTTTGCCGGAACGTGCCGTACAAATTGCTGAGCGCCTGAAAGGGGCTGCCTTTCACCCGTTCGTACAAAACCGCCGGCCCCTGGCGTTCGTACACCTGGCGATGAATTTCTGCCATTTCCAAATGAGGGTCCACTTCTTCGCGGATGCGGAGCAGCATGCCGTGTTGTTCAAGATCCCGGACGGCGTCGCGTAAACTGGTATATGCCATAAAACGGAAAGCGCTGTTTTTTTAACAAAAACAGCGCTTTCCTGGCAATGTTGGGAATAAAACCTATTCTTTTTCTTTGATGTGCGCCAGTTTGGAATTCTGATAAAATGGCTCTTTCAAAATTTCGCGCATGCGCTTGATGGTTTCGCGCGGCCCTACGTCCAGGGCCAGGTTGATGGCCCAGTCCGGAATGTTGCCGCCAGGGTCCGAATTCAGGTAATATTCCACATACAACCAGCCGCCATTGCCCGGCACCATAGTCCATTTGGACTTGGCCTGCCGGATGCGCACCACGTCTTTGATCTCCGGAATATAATCGGGAGCCGCTGTGCTGACCGAATACACGGCGTGGTTTTTCAGGTCTTGTTCCAGTTTGGTGTGCAGCACGATGTCGCGGTCGTTCATCGGCCAGGGGAAATCAATTTTGGAGTAGTAGTATACTTCGGTGGGGGAAACGCGTTTGAGCAGGCGAGCCTCGATCACTTTGTAGCCCCAAACGGGGTATTTGCTCACTTCGTCAAACAACTGCACGATGCCCGACAAGGGCACTTTTATGGAGGTAGCCAGTTTTAACTCGTAAATGCCGGAGTTTTTCCGGTAATACACCTTGACGGCGTCTTTTTCATTTTTCAACACCCAATCCTCGCCTTGTTGCGCAGCCAGGGAAAAGCCAAATAACACTAAAACAATCCAGGCGGCGTGGCGCAGAAAATGGGTACTCGTGGGTAAGAACATGTATGGTTTTGCTTGATTACGGACTGAATAAAACAGGTTGTTCTCTAAACGGTAATTCGGGGGATATGTTTCAGGGAACCTTGCAAACAAAAACCAAACCAGTTCGCCCAAACGTTGTGCGCTGCGCGACTTAGCACGCCCGCAACATATCGGCCACTACCCTGGCCCAGGCCGGCGCGTCGTTCAAACTTTCCACCAGGTCCAGTTGTTCGCCGCCCCATTTCAAAAAATCTTCTTTGTACTCCGAGCCGATTTCGATGGTGGTTTCCAGGCAATCGGCCGTAAAAGCCGGGCAAAACACCAGGAGCCGTTTCACCCCCTTGCGGGCCAGGTTTTCAATCACTTGCACCGTGTAGGGCTGCGTCCAGGGATCACGCCCGAGCCGCGATTGAAAACACACCGTGTATTGCTCCGGGCGCAAATCCAGTTCGGCGGCAATGGCCCGGGTAGTGGCGTGGCACTGCGCCGAGTAGCAGAACTGATTGGTCTCTGTCAGACGTTGGCAGCAGTCCGAATGTTGCAGGCAGTGTCCGAAAGCATCGGCTTTGCGCAACTGCCGCTGCGGCAGGCCGTGGTAACTGAACAGGAAATGGTCGTAGCCGCTCAGGTCGTAGCGCCGCGCATTGTCGGCGTACAAACGCACCATCGGGCCGTGCGTGGGGTATGAGTTCAGGAAAACGACTTCCGGGATGATGGCTTGTTGTCCGAGGAGGCGCATCACTTCTTCGTGAACGGAGCCGGTGGTGGCCCCGGCATATTGCGGAAACAGGGTGAACACCTGGATTTTACGCACTTTTTGCGCCATCAGGCGCACAATGGCCGATTCCAGCGAGGGGTTTTGGTAGCGCATGGCCAACTCCACGCAGTAGCGGGGGCCCAGCAGGTCCTGCACCTGGGCGGCCAGGCGTTCGCCGTAGAATTTGAGGGGCGAGCCTTGCTCCGTCCAGAGTTCGCGATAGGCTTCCGCCGATTTGCCCGAGCGAAACGGCGCGATGATGCCGCGCACCAGCAGGTTGCGGGCCAGCGGGTTGATGTCGATGACCCGCGGGTCGAGCAGAAACTGCTTGAGGTAGCGGTACACGGCACTCCGCGTGGGGGCGTCGGGCGTGCCAAGGTTGACGAGCAGGACGCCGGTCGGGCCCAGGGTAGTTTTCTCTTCCATAATTTTAAACACGCTCTTAAACGAGGTCAAACTGAAGTTTGGCCAGGCTGCTGTACAGGCCGTCTTCGCGGTTCGACAATTCTTCGTGGGTGCCTTGTTCGCGGATTTGGCCGCCATCCAGCACATAAATCCGGTCCGCTTCGCGAATGGTCGCCAGGCGGTGGGCGATGATGATGCTCGTGCGGCCTTCCATCAGGTTGTTCAGCGCTTCCTGCACTACCTTTTCGCTTTCGGCATCCAGCGAGGAGGTGGCTTCGTCGAGCAACAGGATCGTGGGGTTGCGGAGAATGGCGCGGGCGATGGCGATGCGCTGCCGCTGTCCGCCCGAAAGTTTGATGCCGCGTTCGCCGACCACCGTCTCCAGCCCATCCGGAAACGAGCGGATAAAATCCAGGGCATTGGCCTTGCGGGCGGCTTCGATGATGTCTGCCTCTGTGGCATCTGGCTGGCCGTAGAGGATATTTTCGCGGATGGTGCCGCCAAACAGCAGAACCTCCTGGGGCACAATGGCAAAATTGCTGCGGTACGATTCCAGGTCGTACTCATAAATACTGTGGTTGTTGATGCGGATTTCTCCGGCGCTCAGTTGGTGAAACTGGAGCAGTAACTGCATGATCGTGGATTTGCCGGCGCCGCTTTGGCCCACCAGCGCCACTTTTTTCCCGGAGGGGATCGTCAGGCTCACACCCTTCAGCACGCCCATATCCGGCCGGGTCGGGTATGAAAAAAAGACGTTGTCAAACACCACGTCGCCGGTGAGGCGGCCGGCGGTTTTGTTGAGTTGGGGGCGCTCCTGCGACTCGCTTTGGCTGTTTAAAATTTCGCGAACCCGCTCTGTGGCGCCCACGGCACCCACCAGTTCGGCGTAGAAGTTGCCCAAACCGGCAATGGCCCCCCCGATCACGGCGGTGTAGGTGATAAAGGTGATGAGTTTGCCGGCCGTAAACTTATCCGGGCCATCGGGCAAACCCGCCTGGCTCTGAACCATGTACATGCCGTATCCGATCACAAAAAACAAGGCGCCGAACAACATGGTGATGATAAACACCGCAAAAACAGCCCGCCCTTTGGCGTAGCGCATGGACACACCCACGACGCTAGTGTTCAGGC
>JADLDL010000095.1 GCA_020846655.1 Saprospiraceae bacterium
ACCTATTGCGGTGCGCTGCACCTCCAGCATGCCTCGTATTGCTTTTACTACAAATCTTCCGGGGCGCTGCCCCTGCACAGTCCAATTCCAGGGTACAACTTTATTGCCGGGTTTTAGGGGTGCAACTTAGTGGCGCCCGACATCCCCATAAATGGGAGGGGATCTCAAAAACGGGTAAAAATATTTGACAATCAATATTTTAAACCAAGACGGCAACCCCTCCCATTTATGGGGAGGGGCAGGGGGTGGGGTTCTCCCGGCGCGAAAAGCCGGGAAACTTATTTACCCGCGTACTCCCTTCTGTCACGAAACACGCTCCACGAAACACGCTCCACGAAAAAAAGAACCCCGGTGCAGACGCGCGTCTGACCGGGGTTCGTATTACTTCCATGAGATTAGGTGTATGGACTTGATTAAAGCACGCGGCACAAAAACCGCGTAATAGATTGCCAGAAATGCGTCGAACAAGGGAAACCAGATAAAAAGGCGTTCGTCGCGAAAATGGCGCAGGATTCTCCAATTGAGTACGAGGGCGGAGGCCATCCGCAAAGCATAAAAAATAACAGAAACCATGCCAAAATCGGAAAAAAGCAGGGCTGTTAACAAAAAATAATGGCCAATTTGAGTGCCTGCCAGCAGGCTCAGGGCTATTTGGTGCCGCAGCCGGTACAATTTGCCCGCCGACAGGTGCCGTTGCTTTTGTTGCCACCACTCGCGCCAGCTGGTTTTTCCGGCAGAGTACATAAAACTACCCGGGGCCAGGCAAACCGCCGTGTTTTGGTTGTTGGCGGCGGCATTGACCAACAAATCATCATCGCCCGAAGCCAGGCCGGCATGCGATGCAAATCCGCCACTCCGCACAAAAACCTCGCGCCGCCAGGCCAGGTTGCGGCCCACACCCATGTAGGGCTGGCCGGCAAGCGCGGCAGAAAAATACAACATGGCAGTATGCACGGTTTCGAAGCGGCTCCAGCGGTTCAGCCAGCCGGGCGCCGGTGCGCAGGGCCCGTAGCCCAGCACAATGTCGGCGTTTGCCAGCCCAGCCGCCAGGTGGCGCAGCCAATCGGGGCCGGCCGGCCGGCAATCCGCGTCGGTAAACACCAGTTGCCCGAAGCGGGCCTCGGCGATACCCCGGGCCAGAATGGCCTTTTTGCCGGCCGTGGTTTTTGGCGACAGCCGGAGCACCCGCAAGTGGGCGTAGCGGGCCTGCAGGCGTTGCAGTACGGCGGGCGTTTCGTCGGAAGAATCGTCATCGAGCACCAAGACCTCAAACTCGGGATAGACTTGTTCCAGGATGGCAGGCAAATGCAGGGCCAGGTTCCGGGCCTCGTTGCGGGCACAAATGAGCACCGACACCGGCATGGGGCTCGGTAACCCCAGCGGCCTGTCTTTCCAACGGGCCAGGCGAACAAACAGCCCCCACCAGGCAGCCAGTTGGACGCCCGTAGCCAGCACAAACAACGCCAACAACACAGTCCAAAGATTCATCGCCGGCAAAGATTACATGGATTTATCAGACACGGGTAAACAGTGTTCCCTAATTTCCGCACCTTTGCCGGCAGACCAACTTCTCGTATTTTTTTCGTCCCTATGCCCATTATTATTGCCATCGACGGCCATTCTTCCTGCGGAAAAAGCACCCTGGCCAAAGGACTGGCCAAAGCCCTGCACTACGCCTACCTCGATACCGGCGCCATGTACCGCGCCGTGACCCTCTACTTCCTGAACCAACAGATCGACTACAACGACCCCGCCGCCGTTGAGAAAGCCCTGCAACACATAGAAATTCATTTTGAACGGATCGAGGGCCAAAACCACACCTTTCTGAACGGCGTGGACGTGGAACGCGACATCCGGGAAATGATCGTCAGCGAACACGTCAGCCCGGTTTCTACCCTTTCGGCCGTGCGCCGGGCCATGGTAGCCCAACAAAAAGCCATGGGGCGCCGGCGCGGCATTGTCGCCGACGGACGCGATATCGGTACCGTAGTGTTTCCGGACGCTGAACTGAAAATATTCCTGACCGCCGACGTCGATGTCCGCACCAGCCGCCGCCACCTCGAACTGGCCGCCAAAGGCATCGATGCCGAATGGGACGACATCCGCCGCAACCTGCTCGACCGCGACCGCATCGACTCTTCCCGGGCCGACAGCCCCCTTCGCCAGGCCGATGGCGCCGTGGTGATCGACAACACCCTTTTGTCCGAAGAACAACAACTGGCCAAAGCCCTCGAACTGGCCAAAGCGCAGGCCTGAGTCGCCCTTATTCCCGCCACACCAGCGCCTGAAGCACGTAGCCGCGTTGCCCGTCTTCGGCCTGCGACAAGTAGAGGCTGCTGCGCAGCACGGCTGCATAGGCTTGGCCGTTCCACCGAAACGACCGCCGCTCGCCAGGCCGCAGCCGAACCGGGCCGGCATCGCTGCGCAATTCCACCGGCACATCGGCCAGGGCGTTGCCCCGGGGCAACACCCGCAGGGGCAACTGCCGGAGCAGGGGCGTTTGCTCTGCCGGGATCGACAAAGCCTGCGCGGCGGTTTGCCAACAATACCCGAACCGAAGCCCTTGGCCCAGCCACAGTTCCAGCCGCTCATCGGCGCCGGCAGCAGTACTGCCCGCGCGCAGCGTCAGGGCCCCCGGTATGGTATCCAGGGCCGGGCCGGCGCCCGGAATTTGTAGTTCAAACGAACAGGTGTCGCCTTTTTCACTGATAAAATTAAAGCGCGGCGCAACGGAAGCGCTCAGCCGCCCTGCGGCCCGGTACCAGCCGTTTGGCGCAGCCGGGGGCGCCTGGAGCAGCCGGAACATTGGGTTCGAATCCGGATTTTGCCGAAGGACTATCCCCGCCTCGCGCAGTGTATCGGCGCGCAGGAAATTATCGGCCTCCGTGGCCGGCACGGAGCGGAAGGCCAACTCATTGTCGTTTTCCGGCGTCCGTTGCTGGCTGCAAGCCAGTACCCAGGCGGTTAGGGCCAGCAAAACGATAGATTGGATAGGTTTGGAGAGCATAGGCTTAGTTGTTGTTCCAGCGCGAACCCGGGGCCCTGAAATTCAGGTGTAGCGCGCCCCATTCGTTGTAATCGAAATGGATGTCAGTTTGATCGGTATCGGCATTGGTATTGGCGCTGGCGGGATTGTCGAGCCGGCCATTGCCGTTGAAATCGATGGGCTTTTGGTCGCCGATACCGGCGTGTTCATTGAGTTTTTTTTCCTGAATGCTGTTTCGCATGCCGGAAGAGTAGCTGTGTACGGCGATAGCGGGCCGGGTGGTGTCGGCAGTTTCGGCGGCGATGCCGGAAAACTGGTACCGGTAGTTCATGGCCGAGAACTGGTTGGGCTTGAAGGTTTCATTGGCATCGGCGGCGGCGTTGTCGATACCGCCGTGCCGCAGGCCGAGGTTGTGGCCGAGTTCGTGCAAAAAAGTACCGATCTGGGCTGTTCGGCTGTTTTTTTCAGGAAAATTGGCCAGGGTCACCAGGCAATCGTTGCCCCGGATTTCGCCCCTGCCCGAGGCGCCGTTGGGCCGGGCGTTACCAAAAATGCAATAGTGAAAAACGGGCAGGCGGGCGGGGTCGAAGTAGCGGTTTTTGCAGGCAAAAAAATCGACGTACCCCTGGCCCGTTCCCGGGCCAAAATCTATCGTCGTGTGGGGGGGCAGGGTTTGTCCGCCCTGGGTAAACTGGCCGCCCTGGCCCCGGTCGATATGGATTTGGATGCCGGCCGAGCCATCGGGGTTGAGTACCGGGGCCTGCCGGAAAACGGCTTCGATGGCGGTCCAGATATCGGGCAAGGGTTGTCCGGCGGCGGTCCAGTCCACCTCCACGAGTATATCTTTTCGTTTGGGGTGGCAGCCCAGGGCCGCCAGGTCGAGGGTGCCGCCGCCGGGCAATGGGCAGCCCTGGATTTCCCATTGGTCGGGCAGGCCGTCGTTGTCACTGTCCAGTGCAGCGGCGCTGGCCGGAAGCGTAAAGGTGCCGGTGTCGCGGGCCTGGTCGGTGTTTTCCACCGCGATGTGCAGAGTACTGCCGGGTTTTTGTTGGGTCAGGCGGACCAGGAGTCCGCCGTAGTGGTACACCGGATAGGCGTAGGTGGCGGCGCGGTGGGTATTGAAATAATCGCCGGCAATGGCCGTGTAGAGCACGGCGGGCCGGGACTGGCCATCGACACTGACGGTGGCCCGGGCGTCCACGTTGGCTACGGAGAGCAACAACAACACTTCGGCGCTGCCATCTGCATTTTCCTGAAAGGAGAAAATCGTCGTCTCTTCGATGCGGGGCGGTGGCCAGGCGCCGGACAGGGCTTGCACCACGACATCCACGCTGGGGCTGAGCTGTCCGGCGGCACTGCGCAGGCGGAGCGGGTGCGGGCCCGGGCGGGCCTTGGCGGGAATTTGAAAATAGCGGGCGGTAGCCAGGGCCTGCTCGACGGCTTGTTCGGTGGCTAGGCCTGCATCCCAAAGGAGTTGCGCCTGTTGCAGCGGATCGGCATCCAGCAGCACGATTTGGCGGGGAAAGCCGGTGGCCGGGTACAGTTGGCGGATCTCCGCTTGCTGGCAGGCCAGCAGGAAGAACAGGGCACAGGCGACCAGTATCGAAACAGGTTTCATCCGAACAAAATAAAATTGCTGTGCAAGAAACGCCGATCAAGGTATGGAAATCATGTCGGAGGCCGTATTTTCACCGAATGAATACAGATACTCTTCCTCGCAGTCTTTCTTTCCTGGCTGGGGCGGCAGCGGGCCTGGCACTGGGTTATTACCTGCATTCCGAAAAAGGCAGCGCGCTGCGCAGCACTTTGTCCGAACAGTTGGGCGAAGTTCTGGAAGGACTGGGTGAGCAGATGCAGGACCAACTGAGTGAGTTAATAGCGACGCTCAGCGCTACCCTGGAAAAAGGCCTGGACTCGGCTGATGGTTTGCAAAACCTTGTGCAGGATAATCTGTCGGGCGTGGTCAACCAGACGAAAGATGCCCTGGAGGACGCCGAAGAATCGTTTGAGCAGGGTATGGACAAAGCCAAAACCCGCCTGCTCCGGAAGTTTGCCGAAGCAGGGGTTTGATCCCCATTTTCCAACATCAACACCACTGGTACATGAAAGACACGGAACAATTTTTGGAAGCGGCCGGCGAAACGGCCGAATATGCCAAGCAGTATGTAAAATTGCAGTTGGACTACCTGCGCCTGGAGAGTGCCGAAAAAATTGCCAAAACGGCCTCCTCGCTCATCGCTTCGCTGGTGGTGGCTACCCTGGGCCTGATTACCCTCCTGATGCTCAGCCTGGCTGCCGGTTTCTTTTTGGGACAGTTGTGGGGCTCCTACGGGCTGGCCTTTCTGGCGGTTGCCGGCTTCTATGCCTTGTTGGCGTTGTTGGTCCTGGTGTTCAAAGAACGATGGCTCACCAACCCGATACTCACCCAAATTATCCGCTCCTTTTTTGACTAATTCCAACTATGTTGCGCAAGATCAATAATCTGGACGAACTGCTGGAGGAGAAAAAACGCCTCAAAGCACAATTGAAAATTGTGCAAACCGAACTGGAGTCCAGCACCCGACGGACCCGGCAGGAGTTCAAAACCCTGGTCGACGACAAACTCTCCTTGTCCAAACAACTCGGCCAATTGTTTCAGGGCAATGGAAGCGCCCTGAGCGATTCGCCCGCGCTGGCCGCTATCGGCCGGGCGGCGGGCGGCACCACCTGGTGGGGCGGATTGGTGGTATCGCTGTTGCCGATGGTGGTCAATTTTGTACGCCGGCAAGTGGAGCGGCGAAAAGAACGGAAACTGGCGGAAGCCGCCGCGCCGCCAGCCCTCCCGAAGCCCGAGGGCCGGAAATTATTCAGACGAAAAAAACCTGCGAGCGACGCCGGGGCATGAACGACTTGAACACCTTATCTCCTATGAACGCCGGCATTATGCCCCGCCAGGTGCAGCACGATTATTCGCGTTTCCTGCACCGTCACGTCACCTTTGATGTGTATTTGCCTCCTGATTATGCTGCTGCGGGCAGCAGTCCCTATCCCCTGCTGCTGTTCAACGACGGCCAGGATTTGCCGGCTACCGGCCTCGGCCGCACGCTGGAAACGCTGATGCTGGCGCAAAAAATACGGCCGGCGGTGGTGGTAGGCGTCTATGCGGGCGCGCAGCGCAAACACGAATATGGCACGGCCCGACAAGCCGACTACAAGCAGCGGGGCGACAAAGCGCCGCAGTACCGCGATTTTATCCTGCTCGAATTGTTGCCCCATTTGCGGGAGAAGTGGCACTTGTCCGTCTACCCTACCGACAATGTGTTTGCCGGATTTTCGCTCGGCGGCTTATCGGCCCTCGATATTGCCTGGGCGCACCCGGAGGTGTTTGGCGCGGCCGGGGTGTTCTCCGGGTCTTTGTGGTGGCGTTGGGCAGATGTAGACCCGGCCGACCCCGACAGAGACCGGATCATGCACGACATTGTGCGCCATTCGCCGGAGCCGCGGCCCAATGCCCAGCGGTTTTGGTTTCAGGCCGGCACCCTCGACGAAACCGAGGACCGCAACCATAACGGCGTCATCGATGCCATCGACGATACCTTGCACCTGATCGAAGCGCTTCGGCAGCGCGGGTATCCGGAGGCGCAGTTGCGCTACCTGCAACTGGAAGGCGGCACACACGATCCGGCCACCTGGGGCAAAGCCATGCCGGATTTTTTGCAGTTTGTCCTTTGAGGCGGCGCAGATACTGCCGCCGGATAGCCTTCGAATGACCGGCTTGGAAAAAGAAAAGACAACAACACCCAATAGTATTCAACACCAGGCCGGTATTGCCGGCTCCTGTTCACACTTAACACCCGCTCCCTATGTTTGCGAAACTTTTTTTGGAACTCACCGAATATGCCTTTTTCCGCCGCCTCGTGTGGAAGCCGATTTATGAAATGCTGGCCCGTGTGCTGCCGGTTTCGGAGTGGCAATTTATGAACTACGGGTATGTGCCCTTGCCGGAAGAAGCGCCGCTGACCCTGGAGGCCGCCGATGAGTTACAGCGGTATCCCCTGCAATTGTACCATTACCTGGCCTCCCGGACCGAAGTGGCTGGAAAAGACATGCTGGAAGTGGGCAGTGGTCGGGGTGGCGGCGCCAATTACATCGCCCGCTACCTGAAACCGGCCCGGATGGTGGGCATGGACCTGGCCGCCAACGCGGTTAAATTTGCCGGCAAAACCTTTTTGCAGCCCAATCTGGAATACGTGCAGGGCAACGCGGAGGCGCTTCCGTTTGCCGATGGGAGTTTTGATGTGGTCATCAACGTAGAATCCTGCCATGCGTATGGTTCGGTGCCCAATTTTCTGAAAGAAGTACACCGGGTCTTGCGGCCGGGCGGCACCCTGGTGCTCACCGACATGCGGGGCGAACCGGGCTTGAAGTTGTTGCAGCAACAATTGCAGGACTCCGGCATGACCATGGTGGAGGAGACCGATATTACACGCAATGTGGTGGAGGCCATTGAAACGGAGGAGCCGATCAAAAAAGAACGGATCCGGAAGTTGGTGCCGAAATGGCTGGTGCCGGCGTTTGAGGAGTTTGCCGGCGTCAAAGAATCGGCCATTCACCGCGACCTGAGCAGCCGGGATTTGATTTATTGCCGCTGGAAATTGCAAAAGGCCGGGTAGTATACCCTGGCGGCAGCTGAACAAGGGTCACTTGCCGCTCTTCCTTGCTGCGGGCCCGCATCATTTTTTTCGCAGGATGGTTGTTTGGGTAAAATCAGGCGTGTATGCCACCGGGAACCGAAGGTCCATTTCGAGGGTAAAATGTGCGGCAAACTCCTGGCCGAAAGCGGCCAGGTAATACGGCCGTTCTGTGTTATCGACAACCAGCAAGCCCTGCGGTTTCAGGTGCGGAATCGCCTGTTGGATACAAGAAGGTCTGGCGCGTCCATCGACCAGAATAACATCGAAATATGCTGTTGGGTAGGCCTCAATCGTTCGGGCGTAGCGTTCAAAACTCAGGTGTTCCAAGCCTTTGGCACCACTCATGAAATCAGCAGGGTTTTGTGGCGAGCGGGTGGCGTTGCCCTGGACAGGTTCCGGTTTTTGGAAATGCCCTTTCCAATTGCTATAGTTTTTGGTGTTAATCTTTTGCGTGAGCGTACCAAACCATGCTTCGTGGTCCTCAACGGTAACAACCTCAGCGACTTTTTTGCAAAAAAACAAGGTCGATCCGCCGCCGCCAAACTCAAAGACCTTGAACTGTGGCCGGAGCTGTTGTTCTAAAAACTCCAGGGCGCGGAAGTTCATCCAGGGCAATTCGTCAGCAACCGAATTTCTTCCCAGTTGGAAAGAGTCCATCCAACGCCTCCGGTAAGACCAAAACAATAAAAATTGTGGCCATCTATCGGCGTACCGAATGGATTGCCAAAGGAAGTAGGCTGTTGTTTTTTTCCAAGACATTGATTTGACAAATTGTAGGCACCCGTCCTATCCAAAAACCCAGGCAGTGCGCTTGGGTCGGGATTCAATCAAGCAACCAGTATTTCTTCCAAGCCCAGCAGGCCGGACGATAAAAGTAAGGATTGGAAGGGCGCTAGCAACCATACGGCCCGCCCCTTCCAATCCTTCGGTGCCTGCTAGTACATTTCTACGCCACCAAAATGGAACGCGCCTTCGATCGCAGCATTTTCGTCGCTGTCCGATCCATGCACGGCGTTTTCGCCCACGCTGGTAGCATACCGCTTGCGGATGGTGCCTTCTTCTGCGTTTGCCGGGTTGGTTGCGCCAATCAATTTGCGGAAATCTTCCACGGCGTTGTCTTTCTCCAGGATGGCGGCTACAATCGGTCCGCTGCTCATAAAGGTGCACAACTCACCGTAGAAAGGGCGCTCTTTGTGTACTTCGTAAAACTCACCGGCGCGCTCCATACTCATTTGTGTAAGTTTCAATGCAACGATACGGAAGCCCGCAGCGTTGATCATTTGAAGGATGTTGCCAATGTTGCCCGCACGAACGGCATCGGGCTTGATCATGGTAAAAGTTCTGTTGCCTGACATATAAAATGAATCGTTGACGCCCGCTCCTTCCCCTGGTAGTATTGCACGACGACGTTGCCCCGCACAACAAACACTGCCCCAAATCAGAAAGCGAGCCTGTTTTAAAATAGAAGGGCACAAAGGTAGAGCGAGATTTTATTTTAAAAAGCCCCCCTCGAAGGGCTTTTCTAAAAAATAATATGCTGCCTGCCAGATAAACCGGCCTGAACCCATTACTTTTGCGCCCGTTTTTTGGGGATATGACGGTCCTCAGAACCTGTTTTAGCCATCTTGTCATGGAATTTTCTTCTGCACTCAAGGAATTGTTGCATTTCCCACAGAATGTCGCAATTTTCTCGCACCGCAACCCGGATGGTGATGCCATAGGCAGTTCGCTGGCCATGCTCCATTACCTCGAACAATATGGCCATACGGTGCATGTGTTGTTCCCTTCGGAGTACCCGGAAGAGTTTGAATTTTTGCCCGGGGCAGAAGATATTTTGATTTGGGATATCCATACGGAAGAATGCAAACAACTGCTCAAACGCAAAAACGTTTTCATTTTTCTCGATTTCAATGCCTACAACCGCATCGATAAAATGGGCGAACTGGTCCGGTCCCTTCCCGGCCAACGCATCCTGATCGATCACCATTTGTACCCCGAGCCCATGGCCGATTTTATGTTTTCGGACTCCTCGGCCAGCAGTACCTGCGAATTGGTTTATCGCTTCATCAGCGGTTTGGGCGACAGCCAAAAAATCAATCCAACAGTAGGCGTTTGCATTTTTACCGGCCTGATCACCGATACCGGTTCGTTTCGGCATGCCACCAACAGCAGCGTTTACCGGATCGCTGCGGACCTTGTAGACCGGGGCGTAGATGATACCGCCGTACAGGACCGGATTTTTAATTCGCAAAAAGAAAAACACCTGCGGCTGCTGGGCCATTGCCTGGCCAACCGCATGGAGTACCTGCCCGAATTCCGCACCGCCCTCATCTGGCTGTCGCGCAAAGACTACGAGCAATTTGAAATACAGCGCGGCGACACCGAAGGCATTGTCAACTATTTGCTGACCATGAAAGACGTGCGCCTGGCTGCGTTTATCCACAACCAGCCGACCATCGTCAAACTCAGTCTCCGCTCCAAAGGCGATCTCGACGTACAGGAAATTTGCCGCACCCATTTCAATGGCGGAGGCCATAAAAACGCCGCCGGCGCCTATTCGCACGACAGCCTAAAGGTTACCCTTCAGAAATTCAAAGACCTGCTCCCGCAAATCAAGGAGACCCTTTGGAAAGTAAACTGAGCCCCATCGTAACCACGCTCAACCCCGTCCAGCAAAGAAAAATATCTCCATCTGCCTAGTTTCATTTGCAAACCATTCATTTACACAAACATGCGTAACGTATCTTTTTTTGCCCTCGCCCTGGGCCTTCTTTTTTTAGTTGCTTGCCAAAATGACGGCATCCAAACGGAACACGGCTTCCGTTTTGTGAGCCACACCAGCAAAGGCGGCACCAAACCACAGCCCGGTGAAACCGTTATCGTAAATGCGTACACGTTCATCGGCGACTCGATGATCTCCAGCACTGTGAAAAATTACGGCGGGCCCCAGGAATACAACCTGATGACCAAAGATAAACTCCCCAAACGCGTACCGGCCCTCTACGATGCTGTTTTGCTCATGGGTGAAGGTGACAGCGCCACAATCTACCAAACCATCGACACCTTTCTGCGCAAATACATTCCGCCGACGATGAAAGATGCCAAAGAGGTGCGCTATGAAATTTCGCTGGTCGATGTCGTGACCCAAGCCGAAAAGGATAAATCCAAGGCCGAAGCCGATGCACTGCTCGAAGGCGTGAAAAGCAAAGCCGAGTCGACCGTGCAAAGCTACGCCAGCGGCAAACTGGCCGGCCTGACCACCACCGGCTCCGGCCTGAAAGTGCTCATCGAAGACAAAGGCAGCGGCGCCGCCGTCAACAAAGGCGAAAAAGTAAAAGTACACTACTACGGCTGCCTGGCCGACGGCACCATGTTCGACAACTCCTACCAGCGCGGCGAACCCTACGAGTTCCCGGCCGGCGTAGGCCAGATGATCAAAGGCTTCGACGAAGGCGTTATGCTGCTCAACCACGGCGGCAAGGGCTTTTTCTTCATCCCTTCCAGCCTCGGTTATGGCGACAGCGCCAACGGCCCTATCCCCGCCAAAGCTGAACTTATTTTCTTCGTAGAAGTTCTTTAAGGGTTAGAAGGTTGCCGTGCGCCATAAAGTTTTAACGGCATGAGTCGACAAAAAGAATTGAAAAACGTAGTTCATTGACATACAGTTAGATTAAACAGGTTTTCGCGAGAAAAGCGGGGGTCTGGCGT